>JAMCZP010000104.1 GCA_023485185.1 Gammaproteobacteria bacterium | reverse complement strand
CAACTTACATATGATAAAAGGCGGTGGTGCGGCGCTTACTCGAGAAAAAATTGTGGCCGCTTGTGCCAAGCGCTTTATCTGTATAGCTGACGGTTCTAAGTACGTATCTCAGTTAGGTAACTTTCCGCTGCCAGTAGAAGTGATCCCCATGGCGCGCTCTTATGTCGCCCGTGAGCTTGTGGCGCTAGGCGCTGAACCGGTTTATCGCCAAGGGGTGGTAACCGACAACGGCAACCAAATTATCGACTGCTTTAATTTCATGATCGAAGATCCGGTCGCCATGGAAGCACGCATTAACGCGATTGTTGGCGTGGTAACTAACGGCCTGTTTGCCGCCAGGGGCACCGACGTTCTGCTGCTTGGCAAAGCGGAGGGAGTAGAGCGGGTAACTCTCAAGTAATATTGCTACATTAACGGCTCAATAACTGCCCTAAGCCCACAAAGGTTCGCTCTAACGCGCCTTTGTGGGAATCCACCGCTTCGCGACCTGCTTCGCCTACTTGGTGCGCAAGCGCTGGGTCGGCAAGGTAGCCCGCTAGAGCCTTCGCCAACACTTCGGGGCTTTCGACCAAGGTTAGCGCACCAACGCTTTGCAGCGGCTCAGCCACGTCGGCAAAATTATCAATGTAAGGCCCACTGAGTACTGGCAGACCCAGTGCCGCTGGCTCGAGTATATTGTGGCCGCCCAGCGGCACTAGACTGCCCCCTACAAAGGCCACACTGCCTGCTGCATACAACGTGCCCAACTCACCTAACGTATCCCCCAGGTAGACCTGTGTTTGTGCCGTCACAGGCTGCTGTTGGCTGCGGCGGCTTAATTGCCAGCCTTCTGTGTGGCACAGCTTGGCCACCTCATCAAACCGCTGGGGGTGGCGGGGTACCAGCACTAGCAGCGCGTTAGGGTAATGTTTAAGCAGTTGGCGATGCGCGTTAAGCAATAGCGCTTCTTCACCTTCACGCGTGGAGCCTGCCACCCACACCGGACGGGAACCCCACTGGAGATGTAAGTGCTCACCCTCTTTAAGGGCCTTATGTTGACTGGGCATTTCAAATTTTAACGAGCCCACGACCGTTGTTTTAGCAGCCGAGCAACCAAGTACATTAAAGCGCTCGGCATCTTCTAACGACTTAGCTCCCAGCCAATTAACATTCGCTAAGGTGCTAGCCATTAAGGGGCGCAATGTCTGGTAACGCTTAAAGGCGCGGGGCGATAAACGCCCGTTGACGACAGCCACGGGCACCTGTTGCTGATAGCAGGCGTGGAGTAGATTGGGCCACAGCTCGGTTTCGAACATGATGGCAAGGTCAGGTTGAACAGTGCGTACAAAGCGCTTAGCAGCACCAGGAAAGTCCAGTGGTAAAAAGCGGTGGGCAAGCCTTGCCTGACAGGCGGCACTCTGCTCGCCAATTAATGTATGGGCCTGCGCGGCTCCTGTGGCGGTCATGGTAGTCAGTACCAGGCTATGGGTGGGGTAGCGGTCTAACAGCCCTTCTATTAGCGGTCGAGCGGCACGTAGCTCACCTACCGAGGCACAGTGCAGCCATATGCGCGGCGCGGAAGGGAGCGTACCAAGGCGCATTCCAAGCCGCTGCAGGCGTGAGTAAGTAAGTACTTGCTCACGCCAAATCCGCCAGGCTATCAGCGGTGATAGCGCATAGAGCGCCGCTGAATAGACAAACCTTGGCCAACCAAAAACAGCCATTAACGCTCGCGATCTAAAATGGAGCTAATCATCGCGGAGGTCGAGACGCCATCTTCAAAGCCCAACACTTTAACCTCGCCCCCATTAGCTAACACCGCCGCTCCACCGGCGATATCCTCCGGGCGGTAGTCGCCCCCTTTGACCAGAATATCGGGCAGCACAGCCTCAATTAATGCTTGAGGAGTATCCTCACTAAACGGCACTACCCAATCTACGGCGCCTAGCCCGGCCAGTACCTGCATACGTCGACTGAGCGGATTAATCGGACGCTTAGGCCCTTTTAGGCGGCCAATGGAAGCGTCATCGTTAACCGCAACCACTAAGCGGTCGCCCAAGCGCTTGGCTTGCTCTAAGTAGGCAACATGTCCCGCATGCAGAATATCGAAGCAGCCATTAGTCATGACCACCCGCTCACCACGCAGTTGAGCCGCACGTACTGCTTCAACCAGCACCGTAGGCTCAATCACGCCAAACTCGGCCAATTTGTCGCCATGCAGAGCGGTATATAGCTCTGCAATCGATAGTGTGGCCGTACCTGGCTTGGCGACGACTAGCCCTGCCCCCAGGTTTGCCAACATCATCGCCTCTGGGAGCTCGTGGCCCGCTGCCAATGCCAACCCCATCAAGCCGATGACGGTATCCCCCGCCCCGGTCACATCGAAGACTTCCTGTGCGCGAGTGGGTAAATGCAGCGGTGATTGGCCTTCACGGATCAGCGTCATGCCTTTTTCACTGCGCGTAATGAGTAGCGCTTCCAGCTCAAGCTCGGCACGCAGCGTTTCGCCCCGGCGGGATAATTCAGCATCGGTGGCACAGTGCCCAACCACCGCTTCAAACTCAACAAGATTGGGAGTAATTAAACTTGCCCCGCGATATTTGCTGAAATCCTGCCCTTTGGGATCAATCAGTACACGCTTGCCATGCGCACGCGCGTTGGCGATCAGGTTTTCTACTTGATTCAGCGTGCCTTTACCGTAGTCGGAAAGAATCACCACATCGCACTGAGGCAGCGCCTTTTCTACCTGGGCTAATAGCGCCGTTGTATCGACGCTGTCCAAGCGCTGCTCAAAATCCAAACGCAGCAGCTGTTGATTACGACTCATCACACGAAGCTTGGTAATTGTTGGTATATCGGCACTGTGTTGGAAGTAAGTGCTTACACCTGAGGCTGCCAAGCTGGCTTCAAGTAGATTAGCGTTATCATCTTCCCCCACTACACCTGCCAGCACTGCATGGCCGCCCAAGGAGGTAATATTCAATGCCACATTCGCCGCCCCACCTGGTCGGTCTTCAGCATCTTCCACGCGCACCACCGGCACCGGTGCCTCTGGCGAAATACGCGAGGTTCCACCATGCCAGTAGCGATCCAGCATCACATCCCCGACCACAAGTACGCGGGCATGTTCTAAAGCGGTTAAATCAATTTTCATGAGTGCTTCCTGCGCTGGTGGTTAATGCGGTGTGTGCCAACAGTGCATCCAGCTTAGCAATAACATCGTCTGTTTTAATGAGCATCATGGCATCAGGATGGCGTACCCGCTGCCCCCAGTTAACGTCTTCGACCGACTTATGCAGATAAGTGCGAACTGCTTCTGGATAGGCGTTAACCGCAAACTCTCTCCAACAATAGGGGGCGGCGCGCTGTGGGTTAGTAGAGGCGTAGAGACCCAGTGCGGGCGTGCCCATGGCATTAGCCATATGAATAGGCCCCGTATCAGGCGCAATCACCACCCGAGCCTGATCAATCAGCGCCAGCACACCTTTCAAGGAGGTACCACCAATGGCGTTAATCATGCTTTTTGACTGACAAAGCGCCTCAATTTGGTCGCCAATTTCACGCTCTTGTGCGGTCCCCCCTCCTGTTAACACACTTTTAAGACCGTGCTGCACCCAAGCATGTTCAATAACGCTGGCGTAGCCTTCAACAGACCAGTTGCGAAAATTACGCAGACGCACATTGCTGCAGGGGTTAATAACAAGGTACGGCGACTCCCCGCTGATCACCCGCGCTTCATTTCGTGCCGTCTCTGTTACGGGTAAATTCCACTCTAAGCGATCATCTTTTACACCCAGCACTCGTGCAAAATCCATGAAAGATTCAAGCACATGGGCATTCGAGTGCGGTGCTATCTGATGCTGGGTGAACCAATGTTGGGCGTCTTTGGCGCGCGCTTTGTCGTAACCTACCCGCACATTGGCTTTTAAACCCAGCGACAGTACGCTTGCGCGAATAGCCTGCTGCATATGCAAGAGCACATCAAAACGTGTATCGGCAAGCTGGCGCCATAGCGCCCGCATGCCCGCAATTCCGGTGGACTTGTCGTAAACAACGAACTCGACCCCGGAAAGCCCGGCCAGTAAACTGTGCTCCCCCTTACCGATAATCCAGGTAATGCGCGCGTCGGGCCATTGGCGCTGCAACGCCCGCACCGTGGGCACGAGATTGCACACATCTCCTAAGGCGGAGAGGCGCAAAATGGCAATGTGGTTGGGCTGAACAGGCAGAGAGGGCTTCATGCGCTTAGCGGCACTCCGGCAGAGAAATAGTCTGATTTTACATGATGCAAACAGTTTATGTGACGCGCCCGGTACACACCAAATTCATCCTGACCTATTCACTGCCGATTATTGGCGTGAGCGTGGATTAATTGTAGGTGAAGCTCCTGGCCGAGGTAGCAGCCTTTTTTTACAGGCAACGCCTACCGAGCAGTGGGTACTAAGGCCCTATCGTCGTGGCGGTATGGTGGCCAAATTAAGCCAAAAACGCTATTTATGGGCAGGTAGGGAGCGCACCCGGGCATTTCGTGAGTTGCGCTTAACCGCCGCGCTTTTTGAGCAGGGGTTGCCCGTTCCACGCCCTGTCGCCAGCAGCGTTACCTGCTATGGCTTAACCTATGAAGCAGCATTGATCACTGTGCGCATAGCAGGTGCCAGAGCACTAGCCGAACTGCTCACCCAAGGCGTAGCCGACGAAACATTACTGCAACGCGTAGGTAATATGATCAAGCGCTTTCATCAGGCGGGACTAGATCACGTAGATCTCAATGCCCGTAATATTCTGGTGGATGAGAAAGGTAAGCCCTGGCTAATCGACTTAGACCGCTGCCGCCTACGCCCTGTTGGCAAGTGGCAGGCAGACAACTTGGCACGCTTAGAACGCTCCATTGCCAAGTTCGCCCCCTCCTCACAGGTAGGTAATCTAATGGCGCTTCTCTATACGGGCTACGCTGAGTCAGCGTAATACTCAATTAAGCGCTTCACATGCTGCTTATGACTGAAGTGTTGTTCAACACACTGCCGAGCAGCACGTCCCATCGCCTGCCTTTGATTATTGTCACGCACCATGGAAGCCATGGCATCACACCAGGCAGGCACATCAAACGGCCCCACCAGCACGCCTGACGCTGCATCCACCAGCTCCGGAAGCGAACCGGTGTTCGAGCCAATAATGGGTATCCCGCAGGCCATCGACTCGATGATAGTTAAGCCAAAGGCTTCATTTTCTGAGGGGATACACACAACGTCTAGCACAGGCAGAATCTCTGTCAGGTCGCTGCGATGCCCTAAAAAGGTAATCTTATTAGCCAGGGCGGTACCTGCAATGGTTTGTTGCAGCTGAGCATAAAATGCCTCAACGCCGCCCGAGGCGTAATCGGTACCACCGATAGAGAGCGCATAAAAATTTAGTGTGGGATCTAGCTGCAGCAGCGCATTCACCCATACATCTTGGCCTTTGCCAGGGGTGACACGTCCAGGAAGCCCAATCAGCACTGCGCCGGTCGGTACGCCGAGAGCCTCCCGCTTGGCACGAATGGCCGCCGGGTCATCACAGGGCCGATACTTCGTAATATCCACACCATGTGGTAAGCAGACTACCCGCTCACGCGGGACAGGTAAATTGCGAATATTGCGCTGATGGGTTGCCTGGCTAATGGACAGTACGCAATCTACTTTTCCGTAAGCAACCCGATGATAGGGGCTCTTTTTAGGCCGCTGCCCGCCCACGTGATCGGTGTAAAGTATTCTTAATTTCGGGAGCAGCAGTTTTAATAGCGTAGTGATGCGCAAATCACTCGATTTATGGCAATGAATAACGCTAATGTCTTCTTCGATTAGCCATCGACGCAGCATGAAAATATTCGACAGCGCCTGTCCATTGCTGGCAAATGCTTTATAAGGCACCCCATTGCGCTGCATATAGGTTTCTACCTTTGTATCCTTAAGGCAGATACCGATGACCGCCCAGCCCTCTTCCTGCAGGTCTTCGATGATGCGATCAACGTATAACTCCATTCCGCCTTTACCATCGGAAAGACACAGTTGTAGTACCTTGTTCGCCATCGCTTTTCCTACCCAGCCGTGCACCGTTAAACAATTAATACAATCTCTTGTAGTATACAGGCTGTAATTTACGGGGCCTAAACCATGGCGCAGAAACTGCTTGTCGTGCGAAATGATAAAATTGGCGATTTTATGCTGGCTTGGCCAGCACTGGCGTGTTTGAAGAATGCATCGCCTACGCCCCACGTTACCGTTTTAGTCCCCGCCTATACGGCCCCGCTGGCGAAGGCGTGCCCGTGGGTAGACGAGGTCATGATTGACCCCGGAAGCCACGCCGACAAGGCAGCACATAAAACGCTGCTGCTCCACGTGAAGCAAGCCAAGTTTGATGCACTGCTAACACTGTTCTCAACGCCACGTATCGGCTGGTTAGGCTGGCGAGCGGGCATTCCTATACGCGTTGCACCAGCGACCAAGTGGGCCCAGGTGTTTTATAACGTTCGCGTACGCCAGCGTCGCTCTCAATCTGCTAAACCTGAGTATCAATATAACGTCGACTTGGCCTGCAAGCTGCTTGAAAAGCTTTCACTAACGCTATCGGCCCTACCCTCCCCCCCGTTCTGGCCGCTCGATGAGGCTGAGCGTCAGATACAACGCAAAACTCTTGGGTGCGAGCCTTCAGAGCAGGTGGTGGTGGTGCATCCCGGCAGTGGCGGCTCAGCAGTCAATTTATCGACTGATCAGTATGCTTCGCTGATCAGTCAAGTCGACCAAGCATTCACGGATATGCCTATGCGCTGGCTGGTAAGCGCTGGCCCTAGTGAGCAGAACCAGGCGCAAGCGCTGATTGATCAGTTAGCGGGGGCAGGCGTGGTAGCAGCACACTTTCCCGCGACCACTAGCGTTGACGCCTTTGCGCTGCAGTTAGCAGGGGTAGATATGCTGATTGCGGGTTCTACCGGGCCACTGCATATTGCCGGTTGTCTGAATATTGCGACGGCAGGCTTTTATCCTGCCAAACGCTCTGCAACACCGCTGCGTTGGCAGACCTGCAATAGCGCTGAAAAGCGCCTCGCCTTTAGCCCACCTACTAACGCAGGCCAGCAAGATATGGCCGCCATTGATATCGACGCCGCAGCCCAGCAAATTTCAGCGCTGCTTAGTGCCAGATGCCTGGGTACGAACCCACAGGTCAGCGTACTTAGCAAAGGTTGAATGGGCAGAGAGCAGCGCCAGCAATAAGCCCTGCTTACCGTCTTTGAAGCCTGCTTTTAGCAGATACATTTTGCAAAAACAGGCAAAGCCGTGGCTAATACCCTGCCATAGAGTAGCCGTTTTACCCTGGGCAGCCCGTTGTTCCGCCCAGGCTTGGGCATAATGGGCCGACTTTTCCAGATAATGGCGCAGGTCACGGTAGGTGTAATGCAGTAAATCGCCGCTCAATGGCTTTTCAGAAAGCTCTTCGCCAATGACCAGTTTCTCGTGAACCAGCGATGCATTATAGCCAGCCTGCTGCTTTGGGTAGAGACGCAGAACGCGATCAGGATACCAACCAGAGTGACGAATAAAACGCCCAAAGCACCATGAGAGGCGGCTGACGCTATAAGCTGCTGGCGGCTGCTGAATAGCTGCCTGAATACTGGCACGTAATTCAGGCGTGACACGCTCATCGGCGTCCATCATCAGAATCCACTCGTGTTTTGCCAGCGCCTGCGCTCGCTGGCGCTGAATGCCAAACCCTTGCCAGTCGGCATTAACACTGACATTGTCAGTAAATTCACAGGCAATAGCGCAGGTTTCATCCTGGCTGCCTGAATCAAGCACCACAATTTCATCCGCCCAAGTGAGCGTGTTCAAGCATTCACGCAGATGGTGAGCTTCATTTTTGACAATTAAAACGGCGGAAATTGGCACAATTCACCTTTCCAGTGGCAAGTTAATAGGACACGCAGCTTTCCCCATACCCAGGACAACATAACGCCTCATGCTAACACGGCTCCTTAAGAATGAATCCTCACCGAAGGGGCCACATTTGATAAGCTAGCAGGCTCATTTTAAGAGATCTGCAAAGGGACATGGCATGGCCCCGTTCACATCAATCAAACTGACTCCCTGGCTGCCTCTTTTTGTCATCAGCTTAAGTCTTGGCTACGCGGTTACGGTACTCACACGTCTCCCCTGGTGGACGCTATTTTTGATTGCCGCAGTGTGGATTTTAATTGGCCGCCAACTGCGCTGGGGAAATCCCGCAAACGCACGCTATCGTAAAATGTGGCCCTGGTCTCTGGTACCACTAAGCATCTGGGGTATCTACGTTTACTTGGCAGATAGCTTCGGCATCGTTGATCTGGGAGCGGTATTTTTCCACCTGCAAGCAGGTATGGCCGATCATGGTGGTGCGGGCAAGATGATTGTTGCCGTACTTTATACCGGCGTCATGATTGGCGTGCTGGCATCGGTTACTTGGTTATCGCGCCACGATCAACGCTGGCGGCTAGCCGAGCGCTTTTTTGCGCTGGTGTTATTGGCGAGTAACCCACTGCTTTTTGGTCTTGGCCAGCGCAGTGCCGCCATCGTGACAGATGACGGAGCCTGGCTGGATCGCCGCTACATGCCCCCTCCGACGAGTGAGCTACGTGATGCACCCAATCTACTGCTCATGTATTTAGAGAGTATTGAGCGTACTTATGCTCACGAAATATTCGAAGACGCATACGAAGACTTGAACATCCTGGGTGAACAAGGCGTTGTCTTTGAAGGCGTCCGCCAGATGGATAATACCGGATGGACCATGGCAGGCATGATTGCTAGCCAGTGCGGTGTACCATTAATGCCCGCGGGTTTGCTCCATGACAGCCAGTTTGAGCCGCTTTCTGCCGTCGTGCCTGGGGTAGATTGCCTGGGTGATATATTAGCCGCGCAAGGCTATCGACTGAGCTACTTAGGCGGTGCCAGTACACAGTTTGCCGGTAAGGGGCTTTTTTACCGCGGTCATCATTTCAATACCGTTAAAGGACGTGAGGATCTAGAACCCCAACTAGACGACCCTGAATATGTGAACAGCTGGGGGCTCTACGACGACACTTTGTACGATATTACCGCAGAAGAAATACGCCGCTTAGAGCGCGAGGACGATGGCCCATGGGGAGTGGTTAACCTATCACTTGCTGGCCACGCCCCGAGTGGCTTCCCCTCCCAAACGTGTTTAGATCGGCAGGGTGAGTTCGATGGTCAGGACATTCTCTACTCAGTGGAATGCTCTGCGTGGCTTGCCCGCGACTTGATTGAGCGTTTAAGTAATGAGGGGCTGCTCGACAATACATTAGTGGTCGTGCTGAGTGATCATTTGACGATGCGCGTTTCGGTGTGGGATCAATTGACTGCGTTAGACCGTGACAACACCCTTATTATGTTGGGCGAGGACCTGACACCGCAGCGCATTCGCCGTGATGCCAGCATGCTGGATGTTTTCCCTACCTTATTGGATGCGCTGGGTTTTGACTTAGAAGAAAATCGTGCTGGACTTGGCGCGTCATTACTCAGCGACAAACCTACTCTGGTCGAGGTGCATGGCATCAATGTGCTCAATGAACGCTTAAGGGAAGAGACGGCCCTTCAGCACCGCTTGTGGGACGGAATCTCCCCACAGCGTCGCGATGAAGAAGAGCACGTTCAAGAGCAGATTTATGAGACCCCGGCTGATCGGGCCAATGAAGTAGAGCTTATGCGCTAACGGTCACGCTTCGCGCTTAACATTCGCGCGAAGCGACTGATAAACCTGGTCAACGCTTAAATGATTGAGGCAGTTAGTGTGTCCCAGCGGGCAGGTGCGTTGGAAACAGGGCGAGCACGACAGTGCTAAGTAGTGAATAACTGCATTATCAGTCAGCGGTGGCGTATAGGCGGGAGATGACGAGCCATATAAGGCATGAATGCGCACACCTACCGCAGCAGCGACATGCATTAAACCGGAGTCATTAGTGACTACCTGGCGGCAATCTGCCAGCAGATCAACCGCATCGGCTAGCTGGGTTTTACCGCACAAGTTATGCGCATGGGAAAGCCCTTGCACAATACGCTCGCCGTCTGCGTGATCTTTTGGCCCGCCTAACACCCGCACCTCAAAGCCATCGAGCACTAGCCGTTTTGCTAACCCGTGAAAATATTCGACTGGCCACTGCTTGGCAGGGCCATACTCGGCGCCAGGCATCAGCCCAATTGCAGGTCGCGATGACAGCGAGTGCGTTAAGCGCAAATTAACCAGATTATCGCGGTCAATTTGCAGCCGCGGCTTGGGTAATTCGAAATTGCCGCTAGTGGCTTCTTTTAAAGGCAAACCCAGCGACACAAAACGTTTTACCGTTTGATCAAGCACCTTCTTATCAAGCTTGCGGCGCTCTTTAAGTAGGCCGTAGCGGTGTTCCCCTAAAAAGCCAACACGCTCGGGAATACGCGCCATGAACGGCACTAGGGCCGCCTTCCAAGAGCGAGGCAGCACAATAGCGCGATCGAACCGCCCCCGCAGGCGGCTAGCGAGTTCACGGCGGCTAGCCAAGCCAAACTCGCCATGACCTACCGCCAGTGGCAACACTTCATCCACTTCAGGCATCCGCTCAAGAATAGGCTGTGACCATGCGGGCGCCACCACGCCTATGGTGGCGCCAGGCTGACGGGCTTTTAAGGTCATGAACAGACTCTGTGCCATAACCATATCGCCCACCCATGAAGGGCCAATCACCAGCAGCCGTGGGGCTGAGTTAGCCATTCAACCACTCCAAGTAAGCGCTAACCCCTTGCGCTACGGTTTTAAACTCAATATCGCAGCCGCTTGCGCGTAGGTTACTAATGTCGGCACGGGTATAGCTTTGATAGCGCCCTTTTAGCTCTTCCGGGAAAGCAATGTAATCAATCTCACCTTTAGCGTAGAAATCGATCACCGCTTCGCCAATGGCTTTGAATGGCTCTGCGCGGCCAGTGCCCAGATTGAAAATTCCTGACTGATCAGGATGATCCAAAAACCAAAGATTCACATCCACCACATCGCCGACATACACAAAGTCGCGGCTCTGCATACCTGCTTCATAGCCGCCGTAGGCTCCAAACAACTTTAAGGTTTCGCCGTTACGGATTTGCAGATGGTTGTGATACGCCACACTAGCCATCTTGCCTTTATGCTGCTCCCGCGGGCCGTAAACATTGAAATAGCGAAAACCAACGACTTGGGTGGTTAACTCGCTCCAACGCGAACGCACGTGCTGATCAAACAGCAACTTTGAATATCCGTACACGTTTAACGGCTTTTCACACTCGGGCACTTCTTTAAACACTTCGCTGCCGCCATAAGTGGCCGCTGAAGAGGCGTATAAAAACGGAATACCCTGCTGCTCACAGTAATTCAGCAGTACCTTGGAGTACTCGAAGTTATTTTCCATCATATAGTGGCCGTCCCACTCGGTGGTATCCGAGCAGGCGCCTTCATGGAAAATGGCTTCAATCTTAGGCAGGTCAACGCTTTCGCCCCGCAGGGCAGCTTTTACCCTGGCAAGAAAATCATCTTTATCCAGATAATCCGCTAACGTGCAGTCGGCTAAGTTAACGAATTTAGTGCCATCGCGCAGGTCGTCAACGACCATTACGTCATTTCGACCACGGGCATTAAGCGCTTTGACGATGTTGGCGCCGATAAAACCGGCACCGCCTGTTACAACGATCATCTCGTTCTCCTTATCAAAAGCAGCTCAGTTGGCATGCGTGCCTATAACCCATCTGCCTAGGATTGTATACTTGACGCCTAATGAATTCATGGCCAACGGTGCTTTCCGCGATGAGTGTCTCGACAAACCAATCGACACCCGATGTGTCGACCTTTCAGGGCTTGATCCTGGCTCTGCAACAGTACTGGGCAGAACAGGGCTGTGTCATCCTTCAGCCACTAGATATGGAAGTCGGTGCGGGCACCTTCCACCCGGCAACGTTTCTGCGGGCCATTGGCCCCGAAACCTGGAACGCTGCCTATGTACAGCCTTCCCGCCGTCCTACTGATGGCCGCTATGGCGAGAACCCAAACCGTCTTCAGCACTACTACCAGTTTCAGGTAGTGATGAAGCCATCACCGAGTAACCTGCAAGATCTTTATCTAGGCTCCCTTAAGCGCCTGGGTCTTGATCCGCTGGTTCACGATGTGCGCTTTGTTGAAGATAACTGGGAATCCCCCACCCTTGGCGCCTGGGGCCTGGGCTGGGAAATCTGGCTAAACGGTATGGAAGTTACCCAGTTTACCTATTTCCAGCAGGCCGGGGGCATTGAATGTTACCCCGTGACCGGCGAGCTGACCTACGGCCTTGAGCGCATCGCGATGTACTTGCAAAACGTCGATAGTGTTTATGACCTTATCTGGGCAATAGCGCCCGATGGCAGCAAGGTCACCTATGGCGACGTGTACCTGCAAAATGAACGTGAACAGTCGGCCTATAATTTCGAGCACGCCGATGTCGATCAGCTATTTAGCGCTTTCGATCATCAAGAGAAAGAGTGCGGAAAGCTGCTAGCAGCAAGCCTGCCACTGCCTGCCTATGAGCAGGTTCTCAAGGCATCTCACACGTTTAACTTGTTAGACGCCCGCCACGCTATTTCGGTCACCGAGCGGCAGCGCTTTATTCTCCGCGTTCGCACGATGGCCCGTGATGTCGCCACCGCCTACTTTGAGTCACGTAAGGCCGAAGGTTTCCCTATGGCGCCAGAAACACTTCGCCGTGAACTGTTACAAGAGCTACCTGCCGAACAGGGAGACGCATAAATGGCTGTTAATACGCTTTTATTAGAGCTTGGTGCTGAAGAGCTTCCGCCCACAGCCCTGGATGCACTATCCGATGCTTTCGCTGCTGGTATCCAAAAAGGGCTGCAAGAAACGGATGTTCCTTTTAGCAGCGTGACCGCTTTTGCAACACCACGTCGTTTAGCGGTACAGGTGGCAGAGCTTGCCGACAAACAGCCTGATCGTGAAGTGGAGCGCCGGGGACCAGCACTGGCTGCCGCTTTTAAAGATGGTGTTGCGACCAAGGCAGCGGAAGGTTTTGCCCGCTCCTGCGGTGTCAGCGTAGACGAGCTGATTCACCTGGAAACCGATAAAGGTACTTGGCTGGCGTTCCGTGAACAACAGCAAGGCGAATCCATTCAAGCGCTCCTGCCAGAGATCCTGCATAAGGCGGTTAGCACTCTGCCCGTGCCTAAAAATATGCGCTGGGGAGCTTCACGAGTGGAGTTCTCGCGGCCCGTTCATTGGCTTGTCGCACTCTACGGTAGCGAAGTAGTCGCTGCCGAAGCGCTGGGCTTACAGGCTAGCCGTACCACGTTTGGCCACCGCTTCCACGCTCCAGATGCCATCCAGCTAGCCCATGCCGATGAGTATGTTGAGAGTTTGGAAAACGCCTATGTATTGGTTGATCGCTTAAAGCGGCGTGAGCGTATTCGCGAGCAGGTGCTCTCAGAAGCCGAGGTCCAAGAAGCCACCGCGGTTATCGATGACGATTTATTAGTAGAAGTTAGCGGTCTGGTGGAATGGCCGGTCGCCCTCACGGGCAGTTTTGACGAGCGCTTCTTAGCGGTACCTGCAGAGTGCTTAATCTCGTCAATGAAGGCTAACCAGAAATATTTTCACCTGCTCGACGACGCTGGCAAGCTGAAACCGTTGTTTATCACCATTGCCAATATCGACAGTGCTGACCCTGAACAGGTGATTTCCGGTAACGAAAAAGTCATTCGCCCACGCCTGGCCGATGCGGCATTTTTCTATGAGACTGATCGTAAACGCACCCTCGCCTCACGCGTTCCTCAGCTAGAAAGCGTCGTTTTTCAGCAGCAACTAGGCACCTTGGCCGATAAAGCCCGCCGTAGCACGGCTATTGCGACGTTTATCGCTGAGCAGATAAAAGGTGATGTCGATCAGGCCCAGCGCGCCGTCGCACTGGCCAAGTGCGATCTTGTCACCGAGATGGTGCTTGAATTCCCTGAGCTACAAGGGATTATGGGCCGCTACTACGCAGAGCAAGATGGGGAGCCGGCAGAGGTTGCCCAGGCCATTGAAGAGCAATACCTGCCTCGCTTTGCGACCGATGTCATCCCGCAAACCCTAACAGGCCAAGCGCTGGCGTTAGCAGACCGCCTGGATACCCTGATAGGTATTTTTGGTATTGGTCAGCGCCCTACTGGCGCGAAAGACCCTTTCGCTCTGCGTCGTGCTTCGATTGGTGTGCTCAACATTCTAGTAAAGGGCGAACTGAATCTTGATCTACGCGAGCTACTCACCATTGCCGCTGAACAGCATCAGGACTTGCCTAAGGCCGACGGCTTAGTTGATGACGTCATGGACTACATGCTGGATCGCTTCCGCGCCTGGGGCCAGGATGATGGTATTAGCGCCGAGATGTACCTCGCGGTACGCGCACGCCCCGTTACCAAGCCTCTCGATTTCGCACGGCGCTTACGGGCAGTAAAAGCATTTGCTCAGCGTGATGAGGCCGCAGCGCTGGCTTCAGCTAATAAGCGGGTATCGAACATTCTGGCGAAGCAAGCCCATGATGGAAGCACCGAGGTTGATCAAGCGTTATTGAAAGAAGAGGCCGAATTAACGTTGTTCAACGCGATTACGGTCAGCCAAGAAAAAGTTGAACCGTTATTTGCTGAAGGCAATTATCAGCAGGCGCTGGACGCCTTAGCCACTTTGCGTGAGCCTGTCGATGCCTTTTTCGATCAAGTGATGGTCATGGCCGAAGACCCTGCTATTCAGCGCAATCGATTAGCACTTCTTGCTAGCCTTCAAGCGCTGTTCCTTGGCGTAGCCGATATTTCACTGCTCCCTCAGTAATAACCAGCCCCAAAACCGGCAGTTCACACACATACTGCCGGTTTTTTTACACCTGCTATCCATGGCCGCTCCCATTCTGTCCGCCGCGTCGTCGCTGCACGACATTAAAATCGTTCCTGACGATTTTTTGATAGCTGCCATCCATGGCAGCTACCCACTGGGCCGTCGCTGCGCGACGTTAAAAATCGTTCCTGACGATTTTTTGATAGCTGCCATCCATGGCAGCTACCCGATGGGCCGTCGCTGCACGACGTTAAAAATCGTTCCTGACGATTTTTTTGTTTCACGTGAAACATCAATGTAAAATTAATGAAACCTTTATTAAAATGGCTCCGTCTTAGGAAAAGGCGGTGATATATGCTTCCTCTAGCCGCCAAGGAGTGGTTATGTACGATACCTTCCTTTTTGATACCCTCCACCGTCAGCAAGCGTCGATGGAACCCCATATCATCAATGGCCAAAAAGTGTGGCTAAAAAAAGCCGCTAAACGTAACTCTCGGTTTGCCTATTTACCACTCACTTTATTAGCCCGATGGTTGGGAATTGATGCGCTCAAGCCGGTGCCAAATTTAGGAGGGGAACATAGCATTGCTAAGGAGGCAGCGAGAATTAAAGCGCTTTCAGAGGCAGGAATAGCGGTTCCTCTTATATTAGCCGAGACATCTGAAGGTTTGCTACTTGCAGATGCAGGTAATCAGGACCAACCGTCTGAAACGCTGCTGCATAAATTACTTTCTGTACACAGCGCAGAGGAGATAGATCATTTCTTATTGATGGGTACTCAGGCGCTGAATGACGTTCACGCTCGGCAGTGCTATTTAAGTGAGGCTTTCGCACGAAATATTTTAGTCAATAAAGAGGGTGTCGTCTTTATCGATTTTGAAACGGACCCAGGTGAGGTTCATGAGCTAACCAATTGTATGGTACGAGACTGGCACTGCTTTATTTTTTCACTGTATGGCAAACTCAGTAAACGCCAGCTCCATCGAGACCGCCTAGCACCTGCACTGCTCAACGGTTTACGCCAAGCGCAGCCCGCCGTGCGAGAACGCTTTCTCTCTACACTGCCGCGTCTTAAACGTTTAAAGCGATTCCCCTTTCAGCTGTTTGGCAGCGATGGCAAAAAGATTGCTATCACGCTTCAGGCGCTGTCCGTGTTGGATAATCAGTTACGCAAAAAATAGAGCCATTGAATGCCCCCTATTTCAAACTCAAATGAAGCAGCGCTGTCCCCAGATAAAGTCGTCATACTTGATCGTGATGGCGTCATCAATCACGACTCAGATGCTTACATTAAAACGTTAGAAGAGTGGATACCCTACCCTGCCGCTATCAGTGCAATCGCGAGGCTAACTCACTCAGGTTATACCGTCGCTATTGCCACGAACCAATCAGGCATTAGCCGTGGCTATTATGATGTAGCAATTCTTAATGCCATGCATGAGCGCTTAGTCGCGCTTGTTGAAGCGCAGGGTGGGCGTATTGCCCACATTGCTTACTGCCCTCATGGACCAGATGATTGTTGCGATTGCCGTAAACCGCTGCCGGGACTACTGCTAGAAATTCAGCAACGGTTGGGCATTACTACCTTGGAAGGCAGCTGGATGGTGGGCGATAGCTTACGCGACCTACAGGCGGGCCAAGCAGTCGGCTGCCGTACGGTGCTAGTCAGGACAGGAAAAGGCGCTAATACTGAGATGAAAAGCATTGGCCTTGAAAATTCGCGTATTTTTGATGATTTGGCGGAATTCACTGAGTGGTTATGCAATAGGTAATTAAACAGCTATGTCGTGTAGCTACTGTTTCGTGCAGCCACTACAGCTAATCAATAAACCTTATGTTAGCTTTTAAATGAAGAAGCGCCGCTATGTAAGCCATAGCGGCGCTTCTTTTGACTGAAGGTTTTTATAGAAGTTAATGCTTAATTGAAAAGTGTTTCACGTGAAACACACTCAAAAACATTAGATTCTTAAACGTCCAGATTGGCTACCAGTGCATTGGTCTCAATGAAATCGCGGCGGGGTTCAACATCATCTCCCATCAGCGTGTTAAACATCATATCCGCACCGACAGCATCTTCGATGGTAACCCTGAGCATGCGCCGAGTTTCAGGGTCCATCGTCGTATCCCATAACTGGTCAGGGTTCATTTCTCCTAGCCCTTTATAGCGCTGGAAGGATAACCCACGCTGGCCTTCTTGCATTAGCCATACCAGCACCTCTGAGAAATGCTCAACCGGCTTCTGACGCTCTCCACGGGCGATGTAGGCGCCCTCTTCCAGGAAGCCATCCAGGGTTTCACCTAGTTCAGCGATTCCCCGGTAGTCCGTGCTTTCAAAGAAGTCGAGACCCCATACATATTCAGTCGTCACGCCATGGGCGATTAATGACACCGTGGGTAAGAATAAAGCCCGCTCAGTATCTTCCTGAAGATGGAAGTGGTAGCGCGGCCCACCTTCATACGCCACCATGTCGTCCATGGTCTTCTGCAGCTCATCAATCCAGCTCTGCATGGTGACGCGATCTTTAAGACTCACCTCTCCTTTTAATGCAGAGGTATGGATAATTTGCTTAAGTACTTCATTAGGATAAACCCGCGACAAGCGATCAATACGTTTCATCACATTGCGGTACTGATTTACCAACGCTTCCAGCGGAGCCCCTGAAATACCGGGCGCATTCGCATTAACATGCAGGCCTGCGCCATCAAGAGCCGTGGTGGTTAAGTAATCAACCATTGCCTGCTCATCTTTAAGATAGAGCTCTTGCTTACCACGCTTGATTTTATAAAGCGGGGGCTGGGCGATAAAGATATGCCCACGCTCAATAAGCTCCGGCATTTGGCGGAAGAAGAACGTTAATAGCAGAGTGCGAATATGCGAACCATCCACGTCCGCATCCGTCATGATAATAACGGAGTGGTATCGAAGCTTATCGGGATTGAACTCTTCGCGGCCAATGCCACAGCCCAGCGCGGTAATCAACGTACCTACTTCAGCTGAAGAAAGCATCTTATCGAAGCGTGCCTTCTCAACGTTCAAAATTTTACCTTTGAGTGGCAAAATAGCCTGAGTGCGGCGATCGCGCCCCTGCTTGGCGCTACCACCGGCTGAATCACCCTCTACCAAGTAAAGCTCAGAACGGCTAGGGTCTTTTTCTTGGCAATCGGCTAATTTTCCGGGTAAACCGGCAATATCTAATGCACCTTTACGGCGTGTCATATCGCGGGCTTTACGGGCCGCTTCACGAGCCCGGGCAGCATCAAGCATCTTATTAACGATAGCTTTGGCTTCATTCGGTTTTTCAATGAGATATTCTGAAAACAGACGACTCATTTCCTGCTCAACCGCCGTTTTCACTTCACTAGAAACAAGCTTGTCTTTAGTTTGTGATGAGAACTTTGGATCAGGAACTTTTACAGAAATAATTGCAGTCAAGCCTTCACGGGCATCATCACCCGTCGTATTAACCTTGGCTTTTTTAAGCAGATTTTCCGCTTCAATATAGTTGTTCAACGTACGAGTAAGACCCGCTCGGAAGCCCGCTAAGTGCGCACCACCATCCCGTTGAGGAATATTATTGGTATAGCAGAAAATGTTTTCCGTGAAGGCCTCGCTCCACTGCATGGCCACTTCAACTTCAACGCCATCATCTCGCTCAGCATTAAAGTGGAAAACCGGGTTAATCACGCTTTTATTGGTATTCAGGTGGTCAACGAACGCTTTTAAACCGCCTTCGTAATGAAATAGCTCTTCTTTACCGCTGCGCTCATCCAACAGGCGAATGGCTACGCCAGAGTTCAAAAAGGAGAGTTCGCGTAAACGCTTCGCTAGAATATCGAAATGAAATTCAATATTCCCAAAGGTTTCAGGAGAGGGGCGGAAATGTACCTTGGTTCCACTCTTTTCTGTTTTACCCACTACACTGAGCGGCGCTTGAGGCACACCGTGGCGATACATTTGTTCAAACACTTCACCCTGGCGCCAGATGGTTAAGCGTAACTCTGCCGAGAGGGCGTTAACAACGGAAACACCAACGCCGTGTAGGCCGCCGGAAACCTTATAAGAGTTGTCATCAAATTTACCGCCCGCGTGTAGTACGGTCATGATGACTTCAGCTGCTGAAACACCTTCGCCTTCGTGCAGTTCAGTAGGGACGCCACGACCGTTATCACTAACAGTCACCGACTCATCCGGGTGAATGACAACACGAATTTCGCTGCAGTGCCCTGCCAAGGCCTCGTCGATGGAATTATCCACCAACTCGAAGACCATGTGGTGCAGCCCGGTACCGTCGTCGGTGTCACCAATATACATACCTGGACGCTTACGTACCGCGTCCAATCCCTTGAGCACCTTGATGCTTGATGAATCGTAAGCCTGCTCGCTCATTGACCACTCCGTCGTGAAGTCTGTCTCGTTCCGTATCGCCTACCTTTGCATTAGCTGCCACTCTGACTGGCTTGCACTAACTGACCTGCACTAATTGACTTAGCCCCTGATCACTATGTTTCACGTGAAACATTTTTACAGAGGTATTAGTGCGCCAAGTGCTACTTAATGCAGAAGATTCGACGCTGGTAATAAATGCTTGGCACTGCATATCTTCAAGCAATTGGCAAAACTGGTGACGATTTTGCTCGTCAAGTTCTGCAGGTAAATCGTCGATAAGATAAATACAGTGACGCTGTGCTGTTCTTTCCAGAAACCGCCCCTGGGCAAGCTTCAAAGCGCTGACCACTAATTTTTGCTGGCCTCTGGAAAGCACTTCTACAGCAGGCTGCTTATTGACTCTTATACGTAAATCGGCGCGCTGCGGCCCTTGCTGAGTAAACCCCATCTGCTGGTCCGTCGCACGACTATCTTGTAGCACGGACGACAATGAGCGCTGTTTATCCCAGCCACGCGCGTAGTGCAAAGAGAGTGCTGATGAAGGCAGCAGCACCTTCAATGTTTCCTCAAATACAGGTAGAAACTCACCAAACCATGCACGACGCAGTGTATCCATTTGCTCGCCCCAAATAGCAAGCTCTTGCTCCCACACTGCCATTTCCTGAGGTTGTATTCTACCACGCCTAAGGAGCGCATTCCGATGTTTCAACGCACGTCGGGTGCGCTTCCATATTCCCAAAAAGTCATGTTTCACGTGAAATACTCCCCAATCGAGAAATTCACGTCGCCCTGCTGGAGAACCCTCAAGCAAACGAAAGGCATCAGGGTTGATCAACTGTAAAGGCATCGCTTCAACAAGTTGAGCCAGCCGTGTGTTTTTGTCGCCTTTAAGACGTAGTTCTAGCTCTCTCTGAGCGCGTAAGCGGCGCACGCCAAGGGTAACCTCAGGCTCGCCCGCTAATCGCCCATATAGCGTCATATAGGGCTGGTCGGCTTGAATCGCATTCTTCAATTGTCGTGTACGAAACGAACGCCCCATACCAAGAATATGTATCCCTTCCAATAAACTTGTTTTACCACTGCCATTCGCACCGCTAATAATATTAATGCGGGACGATGGGGACATCTCAATCGGGTGTAAATTGCGCAGACCATTGAAATTAAGCAGTGTCAGGCTCATGGCATCATCACCACTTAAAGGTCATCGAAAAAGGTAGGCATTGAACCCAACGAGGAAGCGGCGCTTCTGATGTCAGAAGCGCCGCTAAATTAGCCTGCCTAAAGAGCAAACTTAAGCCGCTTACAAGCGCATCGGCATGACAACATACAGAGCATCGCCACCACCTGGTTCTTCAAGCAATGCGCTGCTATTGGGATCCGCTAGGGTAATTTGCACCCGCTCCTCATTTAGCACGGTCAATACATCGACAAGGTAGCCAACATTAAAACCAACCTCCATCGCCCCCCCGTTATACTCAATGGCGATGTTTTCCTCAGCTTCTTCCTGCTCCGGATTATTAGCCATTACCTTTAAGTTATTTTCCTCAAGATAAAGGCGTACACCGCGGTATTTTTCATTGGACAAGATCGCCGTGCGAGAAAGTACTTGGCGCAGCTCTGCGCGCTCAGCAATCAACACTTTATCGCCGTTGCGCGGCACTACACGTTCGTAATCAGGAAATTTGCCGTCGATTAGCTTTGAAGTAAAGGTGAAGTCACCGGTGTGCGCGCGAACATGGCTTGAACCCAGCGTGAGGCTCACCGGTTCATCACTGTCATCTAGCAAGCGCGAAAGCTCTAAAATACCTTTGCGGGGCACGATCAGCTTTTGAGACTGACTAACGGAAACCTCAATCGGTCGCGAACACATGGCTAAACGATGGCCATCAGTTGCTACCGTACGCAGCAAATTACTTTGAATTTCCAGCAGCATACCATTGAGGTAATAACGTACATCCTGCTGAGCCATGGCAAACGAAGTGGCTTCAATCAGGTGCTTTAAGGTGCCACGGGGCACGCTAATTTCCTGACTACCGTCCGCATCTTCAATATTAGGAAATTCAGCAACCGGCAATGTCGACAGGGTAAAACGCGAACGTCCACTGCGCAGTACGGCGCGCCCCTCTTCAACCGCTAGTTGAATGACGGACTGATCAGGCAGCGATTTGCAAATATCCATCAGTTTACGGGCAGGAACCGTAGCTGCCCCTTCCTGATCAACTTGGCTGGCCACAGTACGACCAATAAGCTCTACTTCTAAATCCGTGCCGGTGAGTGACACTTGGTCACCCTCTACCTGAATCAACACGTTAGAAAGAACTGGCAACGTTTGACGCCTTTCAACAACGCCTGCGACCAGCGTCAGCGGACGTAGCAGCGCCTCTCGGGAAATCGAAAATTTCATCAATACTCCGGTTCTATATCCTGAAAGACCTGCCTGTGACAGGCCCGTCCTATGGGATGATTAACTGGTCAAAAGGCGCAGCAAATTCTTATAGTCTTCGCGAATATCAGCGCTCTCTTCCTGTAAGGATTTAACCTTGCGACAGGCATGCAACACCGTTGTGTGGTCGCGACCGCCAAACGCATCCCCAATCTCCGGCAAACTGTGATTGGTAAGCTCTTTGGCGAGTGCCATGGCCACTTGACGTGGGCGTGCAACAGAACGCGAACGTCGCTTGGAGAGTAAATCCGCTACTTTAATCTTGTAGTACTCGGCTACTGTGCGCTGGATATTATCTACCCCTACCTGCTTATCTTGAAGGGCCAGCAGATCTTTAAGCGACTCACGAATGAAATCTTGGGTGATTGTTTTCCCCATAAAGTGCGAGTCAGCGATGACTTTTTTCAATGCACCTTCCAATTCGCGCACGTTAGAACGAATTTTCTGAGCAATAAAGAAAGCCGCATCGTGGGGCAAATCGACCTTAGCTTGGTCGGCCTTTTTCATCAAGATGGCCACACGGGTTTCAAGCTCCGGCGGTTCAATCGCCACCGTAAGGCCCCAACCAAAGCGCGATTTAAGCCGCTCCTCAACACCGCTAATTTCTTTAGGGTAGCGATCAGAGGTCAGGATCATTTGCTGACCACCTTCTAAAAGCGCATTGAAGGTGTGAAAAAACTCTTCCTGAGAACGCTCTTTTCCAGCAAAAAACTGAATATCATCAATAAGTAATGCATCTACACTGCGATAAAAGCGCTTGAAATCGTTAATCGCATTGAGCTGCAGTGCCTTGACCATATCGGCAACAAAGCGTTCTGAATGTAAATAAACAACGCGAGCGTTTTCGCGCCGTGTGGCTAACGCATTGCCCACCGCATGCATTAAGTGAGTTTTACCAAGCCCCACGCCGCCATATAAAAACAAAGGGTTATAAGCTCCCCCTGGGTTTTCAGATACTTGGCGCGATGCAGCGCGCGCTAATTGGTTCGACTTACCTTCTACAAACGTATCGAAAGTAAAATTTGGATTGAGTCCACTGCCGTGCTTAAGGCTACCTTCCACCTGTACTTGGCGCTCATTGCCACGTCTCGGGGCTTCTTCACGCAACTTGTCAATTTCACGCTCATCAGCAATATCACCACGCTGTGACGTATGGACGGCAGGCGCAGAAGGCCGCGCAGGAGCAGCAGAGACAGGATGACCTAAATCACGGTGCTGCGGTGCCTGGGCTGCTGGGCGGCGACTGCCGACCGTCAAGCTGACTTTAGGCGGTTTAGCCGGTGCGAGTTCACGCATCAGCTCACTAATTCGCTTGGCATACTTATCACTCACCCAATCGCGGACAAAGCGATTCGGCGCTAATAAGCGCAGCTCGTTGGACTCTCCTTCCTCTGCCTGCAGTGGGCGTATCCAGGTATTGAACTGCTGAGAATTCAGCTCATCCTGCAGGTTGTCCAGGCACTGTTGCCAAAGCGTGAGTGACACTCATCTCACCATCGGTTGAAAACGGCCGACCATTGTAGCGCCCAAAGCGCTGGTTATCCACACGGGTTTGTTCCTCAATATCTGTCTGTGGACAACTTAGGGTAAGCCTACGGGACAAGCCTGTGGAGGAGCAGGGATAAAT
>JAMCZP010000239.1 GCA_023485185.1 Gammaproteobacteria bacterium | reverse complement strand
GTTGGATGCCCGCGTAAAGCTGGGTAAATTCATGCAGCGGGGAAGCCACTAAGTCACTGACAAAGCCTTCACCGACGGTGAGCGATATTTTGCCGGTTTCCATACGCTGGTAGGCTTCAAGTGAGGTGATAAAGCCTTCATCAAGCGCACCGCGGCGTTCACAGTACTCAAGCAGCATTTCTCCTACCGGGGTAGGAGAAATGCCGTCGCGCTGACGCTCCATGAGCGTGGCCCCCAAAGCTTCTTCCAGCAATGCAATTTGCCGACTAACCGCCGAGGGGGCAATGTCTAAGCGCGCCGCTGCGCGACGCACGGAGCCTGACTCCAGGGTAACGCGGAAGTACACTAAGCGCTGATGAGGTATGTCCATCGAAAGCTGTTATACCTCTGCTTTGGTGTAGAAAAAATTCATGTTAACTACACCGCTATCCTGTGCCAATCCTACAAATACTTAAGTAGTTTCTGCAGCTTGTTCATATCGGCTGAGTCGCCCACTAAGCGCACGCTGCCGTCCATCATGCCGTCAAGAAAGGCCTGTTGAGTTGGCTTTTTGAGCACTTTCAGGGCGGTATCCTGATCCCGGAAACGCAGCTCAAGGTCCAAGTCAACGGGCAGCCCTTTACCGGTACTGATGCTTTTCGGCGACATGCGATAGTGGCGGGCAATGCTAAGGTCTTCTGTAGCAATGCCCCAATCCAAGCCGCGCATACGTTCTAGCTGTTCACGAAAGCGCGGCTTGCGGCGCAGGGCACGTTTGAGCATTAAGCCCAGTAGCCACAGCGTCAGCTTGAGTTTCATTAGGAAACGGCGTCTTTAAGCGCTTTGCCAGGCTTAAAGGCGACATTTTTGCTGGCTGGAATTTGCAGCGGTGCACCGGTTTGCGGATTTTTGCCTGTACGAGCTGCGCGTGAACGTACAGTGAAAGTGCCAAAGCCGATGAGAGCAACATCTTCGCCTTTGGCGACGCTGTTGGTGATTTCATCCAGAATAACGTTTAGCACTTGGCCTGCTTTATCTTTAGACAGGTCGGCACTTTCAGCGATGGCAGCAGCGAGTTCAGGTTTGCGCATAAGGAATCTCCCTTTAATTAAACAATTACACGTTGGATAAATAATCGAACGTACAGCAAATGCATGTTGTTGGGTGCGTCACCATAAGTAGGTTAGCTTATCTATCCTAGTCGTGAACGCGGCGAAAATCAGCCTAGCAGCGCAGGCGCTGCTCTGGAAAGCTCCACTTTCCTTCTCACACAGCCCCCTGTCAACGCAAAACCAATCAAACGTCCGTCTTTATTTTCCGCCAAGGCGCTGAGATCGTCACCTTCGCCTTCCATTCGCCAGTGTTCAGGCGTGGTTTGTGGAGGATAGGCAACCACGGGCAGCAGCGGTGTTTTTACGATGATAGGCCAAGCACCGAAGCTTGCGGGGGTCGGGGTACCTGCAAGGGTTGCCGCCAGTGCTTTAGCGCTTGCTTGCAGCGGTTGTACATACATGGCATTAACACCGCCCACACAGGCGACATCGCCTAATGCGTAAATATCGGAGTGCGATGTACGCAAGTAGCGGTCAACCTGAATGCCGCTAGGCGATACCGTTAACCCTGCGGCTTCAGCCAGTGCTATACGCGGTGTAAGGCCTGTTGCCATGAGTACGCAGTCAGCGGCGAGTGGTTCATCATTATTTAAACGCAAGACGATATCGTTGCCGTGTCCTGATGCTATCGATTCAATTTTGCGGCCAAGGTGAAGATCAATACCTGCCATTCTAAAGGCATCACCCAAGGCTGTGCCTAAAGGCGGGGGCAATAAACGAGGCAATAGGCTGACCTCAGGGGCTATGACGCTGACGTGATGGCCTCCGGCATGCAGGTCGTTAGCAAATTCACAGCCGACTAGCCCTGCACCAATAATCGCCACCCGAGCGGTAGAGTGGCCTAGGGCGCTATGAAAATGGCGGTAATCATCTAGATTATTGATGGTAAAACAGCGCGATGCCACGCTGGCAGCGATCTTAAAAGGCACCAAAGGGGCTGCGCCAGTGGCTAATACTAAAGCGTCGTAACCGAACGCTTTGCCATTTTCCAAAAGGATTAATTTGTTATCCACATCCACAGCGCTCACCGGGGTGTGGGTAACTATCTGGGCGTTCAGCTCGTCACCCAGTTGTACGGCGCTACGCTGGGCTAGTTGGTTCGGCGTTAAACCTTTGGCAAAGCCGGTGGAGAGCAGTGGCTTACTATAGTCATCGCCGCTATCAGCGCTAATCAGCGCTATTGAGCGTTGGTCGCCCAGGCGGCGCAGGGCGCGGGCAAGGCCAATACCAGCCATGCCAGTCCCAATAATCACCAGCGCAGCATGTGACGAAGAGAGCTGTGTATGTGATGCGGACATGCGAACACCAAGAAAGTCGCTAAAGAAAGAGTCGCTAAACAGGGGCGTTAAAACAGGTTCGTTATAACAGAGCCGTTAAAAAAACCGCTGAGATAAAAGCCATTCAGAGCGCCATGTTACACTAGCAGCCCCGATTATTGGCTTGGAGAACTCGGTGACGCCTCCTGCTTCCCGGCAAGTACAGATATTCCCACGCTGGCGCCCTGTCTCGGCGGCGCGTCCGGCGATGAGTGCCCCCTGGTGGCAGTGGGTAGCCTCCACGGACTCGCTAACTGCTCGGTTAACCGCAGCAGGCGAGGGTAAGTCTTTCCGTGTGCGTCTATTACGCCAAGGGGTGGGCTGGCCGTTGCCAGATGAGGCTCAAGCATTGGGCATTAGGCCCAAATGTTACGCATGGCTGCGTGAAGTGGCACTCTGTTTAGATGATACCCCCTGGGTGGTGGCGCGCTCAGTTGCTCCGCTGACACAATTAAAAGGGCAGCGTTTGGAGCGTCTGGGTGAGCGGTCGCTAGGGAGTTGGTTATTTCAACAGCCAGATCTAGTACGTGGTCCCTTAGAAGTGACAAGGCATTCGGCTAACTTCGCGAGTCTGCATGATCTTAACAGCGAAGGACCCTGGGGAAGGCGCTCAGTGTTCCAGCATGGCGGACTATCGCTGTTAGTGCAGGAGCATTTTTTGCGGGCGATGGTGGATGAACTTGATTTGCCTTCGCGCTAGGCTAACGTCTGCATCTTATTTTTCGTGAGGTAAGCATGGATCGTTCACTGTTGCGGCCGAAGGGATTCGCTCGCGTGGCAGATTTTTTCCAACTGATGCGTTTGGATCGGCCAATTGGCACTTGGCTATTAATGTGGCCGACGCTTTGGGCGCTGTGGATTGCCGCTGAAGGCGTACCAGGCCGAAACGTGCTGCTTATTTTTGTGGCAGGTGTATACGTCATGCGCGCGGCTGGATGCGTGGTCAATGATTATGCCGACCGTCATTTTGACGGCCATGTAAAACGCACTAAACACCGTCCGCTAGCCACTGGCCGTATTAGCGAAACCGAGGCGCAACTGCTGTTTATCGGGTTAGTAGCAGGGGCGTTTATTTTAGTGCTACTGACCAATTGGTTTACGGTGGCACTGTCGTTAGGCGGCGTGGCGCTGGCGATTATTTATCCGTTTATGAAGCGCTATACCCATTTCCCACAAGTCGTATTGGGGGCCGCGTTCTCGTGGGCCATACCCATGGCGTTTGGTGCCGTGTTGGGACATGTTCCGCTAGAAGCATGGCTGCTGTTCTGTGCCAATGTGCTATGGACAGTGGCATACGATACTCAGTACGCCATGGTCGATCGTGATGATGATCTGAAAATTGGCATCAAATCTACGGCGGTACTGTTTGGTAGCGCCGATCGCTTAATGATTGGCTTACTGCAAATAGCCACCTTAACGCTACTCGCCTGGGTTGGATGGCGGATGGAGTTAGGTGGCTTTTTCTGGCTAGGGCTGGCTGCGATGGCAGCAACGTTTGTGCATCAACAGCGGTTGATTCGTCATCGTGAGCGTGACGCTTGTTTCCAGGCGTTTCTCAATAATCACTGGTCGGGCCTGCTTATATTTGCCGGTATCGCGCTAAGTTGGTGGCCTGCTGCTGGCTAATAGCTGCTATTGTCATGTAATTGTCATCAACCCATGGTGTTATCGTCACTGACATGTCATTGAACTCGTTTCTTTGAGCAATTTTCTTTGAGCTTTTTATCATTGAACACCGTGAGGCATTGGTATGACCGCCAAGACCGTTCTGATTGTCGATGACGAGGTGTCCATTCGCGAGATGATCGCAGTAGCGCTGGAAATGGCTGACTATCGCGTGCTTGAAGCGGATAACGCCCAGGATGCCCATGCTATATTGGTCGACCATCAGCCTGATTTAGTATTGCTTGACTGGATGATGCCTGGCACCAGCGGCATTGAGTTAGCCAGACGCTTAAAACGTGAGGAAGCCACCGCGGAGATACCTATTATTATGCTCACCGCAAAAGGTGAGGAGGATAATAAGATTCAAGGGCTTGAAGCCGGTGCTGATGATTACATCACGAAACCTTTTTCACCCCGAGAACTGGTGGCGCGCCTTAAAGCAGTGCTGCGCCGAGCCACTCCCCGTGGCGTTGAAGACCCCATCGAGATTAATGGCCTGCTGCTGGATCCGGTAAGTCATCGTGTGAGTGCCCATGGCAAAGCGTTGGAAATGGGGCCAACTGAATATCGGCTGCTGCAGTTTTTCATGACCCATCAAGAGCGCGCTTACACACGAAGCCAACTGCTTGACCAGGTATGGGGTGGCAATGTGTACGTTGAAGAGCGCACGGTTGATGTACATATTCGCCGCTTGCGAAAAGCGCTAGGCGACGTGCATCAAAACCTGATTCAAACGGTACGGGGTACCGGTTACCGTTTCTCTTCACGGGTATAAATGTGCGCTTATGGAGCCGTGAGCTATGGCGCCTAGCGTGGCTAGCGACGTTAGGTACTTGCCTAGGTTGGCTGCTAGGTGCTGCTGGCATCGGTCTTTCTGCGGGGCTGTCGGTGTGTCTGTTTTATCATCTGCGTCAGCTGCGTGCCTTGTACCTGTGGTTAACCCTTCATCCTCAAGATGAGCCGCCTGCCGCCCGCGGTATGTGGGGTGAATTGTTTGATCGTTTATATCGCTATCAAAAAAGTCAGCGCATTACGC
>JAMCZP010000073.1 GCA_023485185.1 Gammaproteobacteria bacterium | reverse complement strand
CAGTTCGGCTCCCGCCAGTACAATTTGCGTGGCGCGGTGAAAGCGCAGCGTAGGGCCTGTCAGGGTGATCTCAAGTCCAGCGGCATCGGCGGTGTTATTGAGCAGACGATTACCTAGGCGAAACGACCAGTCATCAAACGGCCCCGAGGGCGGCACACCCACATCCCAGTGGCCCTGGCGGCCGGGAACATCTTGGATCGTTGTCATCGTGCCGGGGGCGATCACCTCAATGGCAGGCGGTGCCCACACCAACGTAGTTAGCCAGTGAGTGTCTAAATCAGCGTCGCGAAATCGTTCTGCGCGCAGTACATGGGCAAGCCAAGCGCGGTTGGTGGTAATGCCGTAAACGCTGGCGCTATCCAGGGTGTCCGCTAATTGTTCAATCGCAGCGTCGCGGCTGTCGGCATGAACAATCACTTTGGCCAGAGATGGTGTATGGGGTCGAAGAGGGCTGAGATTTCAAGCCCGGCTTCAATGGCGTGGTCGATACGTAGGCCGTCAGCTTGGGGGAAATCGACCTCCGTCAGTAGGCCTGCGCTGGGGCGAAAATCGTGGGCGGGATCTTCAGCATATAAACGCGCCTGAACCGCATAGCCGCTGGGGGCGAGATCTTTGGTGAGTGACTCAAGACTGGGCAGTTCACCCGCACCCAGCTTTACCATCCATTCAACGATATCAATCCCATACACCATCTCAGTGACGCCGTGCTCGACCTGAAGGCGTGTATTCACTTCGAGAAAATAGAACGCCTCACGTTCGTTATCATAAATAAACTCGACGGTACCGGCGCTGCGATAGTTGACCGCTTTTCCCAACTGAACGGCGGTGGCGTGGAGTGCCTGGCGAACGTGTTCTGGAAGGTTAGGGGCAGGGCACTCTTCGAGCACTTTTTGGTGGCGGCGTTGGGTGGAGCAGTCGCGCTCGCCGAGCGCCACCACGTTGCCCTGGCCGTCGCCAAACAGTTGCACTTCCAAGTGGCGGGCGCGGGCGATATAGGCTTCCAGAAACACGCCGCCATCGCCGAAGTTGCGCTCACCCAGGCCTTTTACCGAGTCAAAGGCACGCTCAAGCTCAGCGGGCGTTTGGCATACCTGCATGCCGATACCGCCACCGCCTGCGGTGGATTTGAGCATGACCGGGTATCCGATCTGCTCGGCGCTTTTGTGGGCTTCATCAACGCTGGCAAGAAGCTCGGAGCCGGGCACTAGTGGTACCCCGGCTTGCTTGGCGAGCGTGCGTGCTTCATGCTTCAGACCAAACTGCTGAATCTGGTCGACGGCGGGGCCTAAAAAGGTTAATCCGGCTGCATCGCAGGCAGCGATAAAGCGGGTATTTTCAGACAAGAAGCCGTAGCCGGGATGGACCGCCTGGGCGCCGCTTTGTTTGGCAATGGTGATGAGCTTATCGATATTGAGATAAGTATCGCTGGCACCGCCTTCACCTAGCGGATAGGCCTCATCGGCTTGGTGAACATAAGGCGCATCGCGATCCGCATCGGCATAAATCACCACACTGCCTACACCCAGCGCTTTAAGCGTGCGTAAGATGCGGGCGGCAATAGCACCGCGATTGGCAATCAGTACTTTGCTAAACGTTTTATTGATGGACATGGCACTGCCTGCAAACAAAGGCGGGTCGTCCCGCAGAATAATAGGCCTTCCGGAGTCGTCTCCAGGGCTTTAGTGCTGTGGCCAAGTCAGAAGAGACGCGAAAACGCTGTGAACCCATCCATGGGCGCTCGGCTTTTTCATCTGACCGCCATGGATGGCGGGAATGCCGGAATTGCATGGAGCTCTTTCCGGCCCTGAAAAAGACGTTTCGCTTACTCTCCTGACTTGATCAGCGCCTATTCTCATATCAGTCCCAAACCAACAGCTCGATAGGCGTTGGGTTGTAGCCGTTGCAGGGGTTGTTGAGCTGAGGGCAGTTGGAGACCAGCACGATCACATCCATCTCAGCGACCATCTCCACATACTTGCCTGGCGCTGAGATGCCATCCTCAAAGGTCAGCCCGCCATCGGCGGTGACCGGCACGTTCATAAAGAAGTTGATGTTGTGGGTGATGTCGCGCTTGGTCAGACCGAACTCTGGAAAGTTGGCAATCGCTTGCATCCAGTTATCCCGACAGGAGTGCATATGACGCTTTTCAAGGTCGTAGCGCACGGTGTTGCTCTCGCTTGCGCACGCGCCGCCCAGGGTGTCGTGGCGGCCGCAGGTGTCGGCGGTAATCGTTAGCATGGCGCGGCCTTCGCTAGACACCAGCGTGGTGCCTGCGGTGAGATAAACCGCGCCTTGCTCGCGTACCGTGTCCATAGCGCTATAGCGCTCGGCGGTATCGTCGGCGCTGAAGAACAGCGTATCGGCGGCTTGATTACCCTCTAAATCGAGAATACGCAGGGTTTGGCCGCGTTTGACGGTGCCAATGTAATGATCGCCCGCGTTGACCGTGGTGCGGCTCAAAGCGTTTTCGGGGCGTAAAGTGCTTTCAATAATAATGGTGTTCGTTCCCCCTTATAGGCCGAGGTGGTAAAGGCGATTGTTGGCGAAGCCACGAGCGTTTTCTGGCCGCGAAAGGTAGCAGGGGTCGTCTTCCGCCATTGGCTCGGCGGTCCCGAGGGCGATGTCTACACCGCGACGAGGGTACTCTGCGCTTGGGTCGAGGGGGTGGGGGCAGGTGTGCAGCAGCACCAGTGTGTCCATCTCAAAGCGCAGCGTGACGCTATTGTTCGGTTTGCAGTGGCCACTGACATAGCGCAGCTTGCCCTCATCGTCGCTCTCTACCCGGGAGAAAAGATTGAGATTGGCGGCCATATCCCTACGGCCCAGGCCGTACTTGGCAAGCTCCACTAAAAAGGCGTCGAAGCCGGTGCGGGTCCAGTCGTTATGGGCCTGCTGATAGCTGACCGGCTGCCAACCTTTCTTCAATAGATGGTGAGGCATCAAGTTGCCGCCGACGCTATCGTGCCAACCCATGTCATCGTGGGTGATAGAGGCAAAAATACGCCCCATATCCGAGTAGAGACAGTGGCCCTGGGTGAGCTTAAAGGTGTGCTGGCACTTTAAGGTGTCCGGCAGGTTCAAGCGCTCCAGCAGATTTTCCGGGTTGTAGAAGAGCATCCCCACGTTGCTATCTGCTTCTTTGGCGGTCAACGTGAGCGTGGTGCCTCTGCGCAGGCGCAGTGACCAGTGATGCCCGCCGGGTAAATGGGTGGTGTAGCTTGGCTCGCTGTTCATAGCAGCGTCTCCTGGGGTTGGGTTTTCAGGCCGCCCTGGTTAAGCGCCTCTTTTAATTCGGCAGAGGGATGGTCTCTTGATATAGGTAGGTCGTAGGTGATCGTTGCGCCGAAAGCTTCCGGTGCCTGTGGGTCGTGGCGGGTTTTATCGAATACCCATAGCCGCGTGCCCAGCTCAAAGGCTTCTTTCAGATCGTGGGTGATCATAAAAATGGTCAACTGCTGCTCTTGCCACAGACGATTAATCAGCACATGCATGTCCTGGCGAATGCCTGGGTCTAGCGCGCCAAAAGGCTCATCGAGCAGTAAAATACGCGGCCGCATCATCAGCGCCTGAGCGATGGCTAAGCGCTGTTGCATGCCGCCGGAGAGCTCGTGGGGGTGCTTGTTGAGCGCATGGCTCAGTCCCACTTCGTCAATGCGGACGCGGGCCTTTTCTATCACACGGCGCTTGGCGGCACCGAAACATTTGCCCAGCAACTTGGCGCTGTGCAGCTCATCGGCAATCATCACGTTGCCCAGCACGGTTAAGTGGGGGAAGACGGAGTACTTCTGGAACACCACGCCGCGATCAGGCCCCGGCTCATTGGGAATAGGCTGATCGTCCAGCGTGAGACTGCCCCGTGAGGTGGCTTCGGTGCCCAGCAGCATTTTAAGGAAGGTGGTTTTACCGCAGCCTGAGGCGCCCACTAAGGTGACAAACTCCCCAGGCTCAACGCTAAAATTAAGGTTTTCGAGCACCACATGATTGCCGTAGTGCTTCTCTAACCGTTTGGCGGCCAGCAGGCTCATGAGTTATCTCCTGCGCTTGAGTGGTACCAGGGGAATGCCAGCCGAGAAATCCAGGCCAACAGCTGGTCAAGCAGAAACGCCAGTAGGGTGATCCAGGCCACATAGGGCAAAATCACATCCATGGAGAGGTAACGGCGTACCAGAAAAATGCGATAGCCAAGCCCTTCCTGAGCGGCAATGGCTTCTGCGGCGATTAAAAACAGCCACGCGGTGCCCAGTGCCAAGCGGGTGGCATTTAAGAGCCGTGGAGTAAGCTGCGGTAGCAGGACTCTTAGCAGCACTTGCCAAGAGCTAGCGCCTAAGGTTTGCGCTTTAATCAATTGCTCATCTGGCAGCCGCAGGGCATGGCCTTGCAGATCGCGAATAAGAAAGGGCGTTACCCCAATCACGATCAGCGCAATTTTAGCGGCCTCGCCGGTGCCGAAAGCAATAAACAGGACCGGCAGTATCGCCATGGGCGGAATCAGCGAGGCTACCGTCACTAGTGGCGAAAGCTTGGCGCGAACGAGAGGGATGCCGCCGTTGATAATGCCTACCACTAAGCCAATCAAAGCACTGATACCTACCCCAATGACAATGCGCTCCAGGCTTGCAAAGGTGTCTGTCCACAGCACAATCTGCCCGGTTCGCACGTTTTCGGCAGTGGCTAAATGGTAAAAGGAGCTTGCCATGGTAGACGGGGTGGGCAGCAGACGGTCGTTGGGGTTTTCCGCCAGCCTTGCATTGGAGAGGCTCATATAGAGCATCGCCAGTAACAAGAAGGGCAGTAGTCCTAAGAGCCATCGGCCGCCCCGAGAGGGCGTGAGATTGATTAATCGCTTCATGGCGGTATCCACAGATAAGAGTGGGGGAGCGGCCAGTCGCCGCTCCCATTCAACGTGTTACTGGGCGTCGAGGTAAGCTTGGGTAAAGCTTGGGTCGAAACGCAGCTGTACGTTGCTCTCATCGCCAAATACGCCGCTTGGCGTTTCAATGCCCACCACACCTGCATTGGGCGCCATATCACCGAGCAGTCCGTGCTCAAAGCTGAACTCGGCAACTCGTTCCATGGTTTCGAGCAGCTCGGGACTTTTCACTCGCTCCGC
>JAMCZP010000114.1:2934-5172 GCA_023485185.1 Gammaproteobacteria bacterium | reverse complement strand
TTGAAAGCGTCCAGGTGATCGCGAGATACATAAGAGCGACCATAAAATAGACCTCAAGGGCGGTGAAGGTGGTGGCGATATAAATTTGCCCCTGGCGCACCAACTCACCGACGCCAATCACTGAGAACAGTGAGGTGTCTTTGATGCTGATAATGCCTTGGTTACCGAGTGATGGAATCATGCGGCGGAAGGCTTGAGGCCAAATCACATAGCGAAATGCCTGGGGGCGAGAAAGCCCTAGCGAAAGAGATGCTTCACGCTGGCCACGCTCAATAGACTGAACACCACCACGTACGATTTCAGAGATATAAGCCCCTGAGTTAACTGCAATGGCGGCGATACCGGCTACAAGCGCATTAATCGGGCTTCCCAATAGCTGGGGTAAACCGTAAAAAATGAACAACACCTGGACGAGTATGGGCGTGCCGCGAAACACTTCGATGTAAAAAATGGCCGGCCAGCGCAGCCAGCGCACGCGGCTGATACGTAATAGACCAAAGAAAATGCCGATAAAAAAACCGATGGCGAGGCCACCAAACGAGATAAGCAGCGTCCAGGGAATACCTGGTAGCAGATAGGGAATAGACCCAAACGCTGCCGCCCAATCAAATTGGAAATTGACGTCCACGCATAGACTCCTGGAGCAAAAAAGCAGATGACAGATACATTGGAAACGCAGCAGGGCCGGGGGTTGTGGCCGCCCGGCCCTGTAATGACGTTACGCGATTAGTAAGTGGTTACACTCACTCTTCGCTAGGTGCTTCACCAAACCACTTTTCGTAGATTTCGTCGTAGGTACCATCTTCTTTCATGGCAGCAAGCGCTTCATTGGTAGGTTCTACCCACTGACTGCCTTTGTGGAAAACGATGCCGTACTGTTGGCCTTCATATAACGGACCAACGACTTTGGTGCGCCCTTCGCCACGGGTTTGGGCAAAATAGGAAACGTTAGGGGCGTCGTAGAACACGGCGTCGACGTTGCGTCCCAGCAGTGCCATGTACATGTCGCTCATGGCAGGATAAGGCGTGATATCAGCATCATCGCCTAACTGTTCTTGCAGGAAGTCGTAGCTGGTGGAGCCAATACGCGTGGCAATGGAAAGCCCTGCTAAGTCTTCGATGGATTCAACGTCATCGTTGTCGGCGCGCACAATAATTTGCAGGCCTGAGTCGTAGTAGGGGTCTGAGAAATCGACGATCTCAGCACGCTCAGCAGTTATGGTCGTTCCGGCAATGGCTATTTCTTGGCTGCCGGTTTGCACGGCTGGAATAATGCCAGCAAATTCCATTGTGGTGAGGTTAACTTCGAAGCCAGCACGCTCGGCAACTTCGTTAATAATGTCCATATCGAAACCGATCATCTCACCGGTCTCTGGATCCATCATCTCGAAGGGCACAAAGCTTGGGTCAGTGGCCACGTTAACCGTAGGCAATTCAGCCATGGCGGCGGTAGCGCTGCCCAATCCCAGTGCGAGAGCCAGCGTGGTTTTGGTTAGACTGAGTGGTAGAACTGCTTTCATAAGTTTCCCCGTGCTTTATGTGGCATGTCGCGAGTTTTAAAGCGATTTGCATCGTTTAAAAGCGCTTTTAAGCCGTTATTGACCTATCAACCTTGGCGAGAAACCGGCAAGGCGTCAAGTCACGGGGAGTGTTGAGAGTTAACGCTGATTAGACCATAAAGGAAGCGCCGCACCCGCAGGTGGTGGTGGCATTGGGGTTTTGCACACGAAAACGTGCGCCTGCCAGACCTTCTTCGTAGTCAACGGTAGAGCCTACCAAATATTGGTAAGAGAGCGGATCTACGACTAAAGCAGCGTTACCAAATTCAATAACGGTGTCATCGTCGGCGACGTTTTCTGCAAAGTCGAAACCATACTGAAAACCAGAACAGCCGCCACCGGTCACGTAGACCCGCAGTTTTAAGGATGGATTATTCTCTTCTGCCATCAGTGCATCAATACGTTTGCGTGCGCTATCAGACAGCAGTAGTGGGGTCGGAACAAAGGCTTCTGCACCGCTCATGGGTACCTCCCGCGAGCTTAAAGAACGAATAAATCGGCATTGGGGGGTGATTATGGGTAATTCCCAGCAAATTGGTCAACTATTGCTGGGAATTAGTGAAAATTAAGGCATCAGGGCAGGAGCGGTGAGTCCTGTGTTTTCATCAAAGCCGAACATCAAGTTAAGATTTTGGATCGCCTGACCCGAGGCGCCTTTGACCAAGTTATCAATTACCGA
>JAMCZP010000114.1:0-2249 GCA_023485185.1 Gammaproteobacteria bacterium | reverse complement strand
CCGTGGGGGGTGGCGAAAAATACCGCATCCATAGCGCCAAGCTGTTTGGCATCAGGCTCGCTAAACGCCAGGGAGTCGTAATGGCCGCGCAGGTTGGGATACATATCGCACACTTTCACGCCTGTTTCCGAGCGGGAAGTGATCGCTGCTACGTGAACGTGGGGGTGCTGGGCGAGTAGCCGCAGTAATTCAACGCCGGTATACCCGGTACCACCAACAATGCCGACCTTAATCACAAATCACTCCTTGCGGGTTGCGCAAAACGGTTTTTAAAACAGTTTTTAAAATAGCTTTTAGAATAATTTTCAAAATAGAAGAGATGACAACAGCCTAAGCGGATTGCTGCGGGCTGTCGAAGCGTATCGGGCTATGATACACAAGAGGGTGGCAACACAAGAACACTAGAACCAATAACCAGGAAGGTCGTCGTGGCGCGTTTTTCCCGTTCGGATTTTACCCTAGAGAGCTTTCGTCGCCAGTTGGCCAATGTGGATGCTCTTCCACAGCTCTGTGTGTTGGGGCTTGTCTCTGGGGTAATCACGGGTGCCGTCATGGTGGCCTTTCGGCTGCTGTTAGAAATGGGCGCCTCGCTCTATATGACCAATGGCGATCCTGAAGCTTTTGAGAGCATGGCGCCCTGGCTGCGCTCACTGCTGCCCTTAGTCGCGGTCACTTTAGTCGGCGTGTTGCTTTATCGGCAAAAGCCTGCGGCGCGCAAACTGGGCGTTGGTCATGTGATTGAGCGCCTGACCTATCATCAGGGGCGTTTTCCATTACGTAATTGGTTAAATCAGTGGTGGGTCGGTGTGGTGGTGGTATTGGGCGGCCTTTCGGCTGGGCGTGAAGGTCCGGCGATTCATTTAGGCGCGGCGGCGGCCAGTGGGCTAGGTCAGCAGATGCGCTTGCCCAACAATAGCCTTAGAGTGCTGGTGGCATGTGGCACCGCAGCGGGGATTTCAGCTTCTTTCAATACGCCTATTGCAGGGGTGATCTTCGCCATGGAAGTGGTGATGATGGAATACACCTTGATGAGCTTTATGCCGGTTATATTGGCCTCTACCATGGGAGCGCTGGTTGCGCAGTTGGCCTATGGTAATGAACCTGCCTTCCGCATTCCTGATATAGCGCTGGGCTCGCTCGCCAACTTGCCCTGGATTGTGGTGACGGGGCTAGTGATTGGATTACTCGCCGGGCTGTTTATTCATATTTCGCGTAGCCAGCAGATTATGCAATGGCCGCTTTGGTTTCGTCTTGGGTTGGTGGGGGTTGCTACTGGGGCAGTGGCTTGGTGGTTTCCCCAAGTTCAGGGCATAGGCTATGACAGCGTCGCCGCAGCGCTCAACAATCAGTTAGAAATTAAAGTATTGCTGGCACTAATGATTGCCAAGCTGCTGATTACTGCATTGACCGTGGCGGGCGGTGTACCGATCGGTATTATCGGCCCGGTGCTTGTGATGGGGGCTGCCACGGGAGCGCTATTTGGTTTGTTGGGTGGCTGGCTATGGCCAGAGAAAGCTGCGGATCCAGGTATTTACGCCATGCTAGGCATGGCCGCGATGATGGGCGCCGTCTTGCAAGCGCCACTGGCTGCCTTAATGGCGCTTTTGGAGTTGACCCACACGCCGAGTATTATGCTTCCTGGGATGCTGGTTGTCGTCGTTGCGTGCCTAACCTCACGTCAGTTGACGGGCTGTGAGGGCTTTTTTATCAGTTCGGTGCGCTATGGGCTGCACCCCCTCCAGCAGCCACTGATGCAAGCGCTCTCGCGCGTGTCAGTACCAGCGGTAATGGAGCGGCAGTTGGTGCGTACCGAACGGATGATTACCCCTGACCAGGCGCGGGTATTATTAGAGACTAATCCGGTATGGCTGGTCATTGAGCGATCAAGCGAGGAAAAGCCCGTGTTAGCGCTTAAAGCTGCAGAGCTGGCGCGTTGGTTACTTGAGCACGATGAGACAGTGCAGGGTAATGAGCCACCTGCCGATGAGCTGATTGATTTATTAGAAATTCCTGGGCAACGCCTAGAGCTGGCACCAATTGGTTTGCAGGCGACGCTTTCGGAAGCCTTTTTAAAGCTTCAGGATGATGCGCTAGGGGCACTCTATGTAGTGCATGGGTATCGTCCTAAGCAGCAGCGAATTTCAGGTATTATAACCCGTGGCGCCATTGAGCGTTATTATCACTACACTGACCCCCGTGAAAATGACCCACGAGAGAAGGATTCATCAGCTTAAGGAGCAATAATGTAC
>JAMCZP010000368.1 GCA_023485185.1 Gammaproteobacteria bacterium | reverse complement strand
TCCACGGCATGTGGTGTACCAGTTGCGCTCTAGCCGTGGAGGGCTCCCTCAAACGCCTTGATGGTGTACGTGATGTTAGCGTGCACTATCCAAGTGCCACCCTCTGTATCAATGGCACTGCCGCCGTAACGCAACTAGCAACTCTTGCCCCAAAGGTAAAACGCCTGGGCTACCGGCTGACTGAACTCGAGCCGGTGGCAGATGCCCATGCGCGATTAGATGATGAGAGCCGCTATTTAACGCTTCGGCTGATGGTCGGCTCGCTATTTGGCATGTGGACCATGCTGGCTTCATTGCTGATTTACGCCGGCGCACTGCCCAGTGAGCCGGTCGAGTTAGTGGTGGCGTGGGTATCGGGGGCTTTTTCGCTTCCTGTGGTGCTGTTCTCTGGTGTGCCTTTTTATCGTGCCGGATGGCGCACGCTGCTAGCTAAGCGCCCCGGTATGGATGTATTAGTCAGCCTTGGCGTTATTGGGGCGGTGATAGTTTCATTTGGACTTCTCTGGCGCGGCTCGGCTGAAGTGTATTTCGATACGGCCGTCATGCTGATTGTGCTTTTGTTGGTAGGTCGGCTGGTGGAAACACTGTGCCGACACCGTGGGCTAAAAGCACTGGATGCCCTGGCACTGCCTGATGTGAACATAACGGCTTGGCAAGAGGAAGCCTGGATATCACGACCTGTAGCTGAAGTGCACACCGGGATGCGCGTGGAGCTAGCTCCCGGTGAGCTGGTGGCCCTTGATGGAACCCTAGAAGGCCCAGGATGGATCGACACCGCCTCACTGACCGGTGAAAGCTTACCGCGCCACTTTAATGCCGGGCAGACCGTATATGCTGGCTGCCGCTATCTCGGCGCCACACCCTTAGTGATGCAGGTAAGCGCGGGGGTAGGTAAGCGCCGGTTGGATAAGCTGTGCGATGAAATGCGTCGTTATCAAGCCAAAAAAGGCGAGCTTCAGAAGCTTGCTGATCGCTTTGCCGCCTGGTTAAGTCCCTTAGCGCTCCTCCTCGCGCTGGTTACGCTGCCCGCTGCGTTGTTATTTGGGGTGGGGTGGGAAGATGCCTTTGTGCGCGCACTTTCGGTGTTAGTCGTGGCATGCCCTTGCGCCGTGGGGCTTGCAGTACCGCTAGCAAGTCTTGCGGGGAGTGGGCAAGCCATGCAGCAGGGTATTGCACTGCGAGATCCTGCTGCCCTCGAAACCTTGGCGCGTATTCGCTCGGTCGCGCTGGATAAAACGGGTACCTTAACCACCGGTAGCCATACGGTGCTTCACTGGCAAGCACGGCAGGGCGTTGATCTACACACTTTACAACGCAAGCTCAGTGCCGCCGTTGCGGGAAGCGAACACCCGCTCGCACAGGCGTTAGCGCGCTGGTCTGAGAATTACCGTGGCCAGCATCCTGAGCAGTGTATAGAAGTAAACGAATCTCCTGGGGAAGGGCGCCGTGTACGTTTAAGTAGCGGTGAATGGCTAACCGTAGGTAGCGCTAATTGGCTTGCTCATCAGCGCATTGAGCTTCCTTCTGATGCGCAGGACGTCACTCTGGCCTTTGCTTCACAAGTGATGGTAGCCGATGAGGCGGGCTGGTTAGCGACGCTCTATCTCACCGATCAACCGGTGAGCGATGCTGAGTCTAGTGTCAAACGCCTTATCGCTTCAGGTTATGTGGTGGCGATGATCAGCGGTGACCGACAGGGTGCGGTGAGTTGGTTAGGCGAACGGGTTGGGTTAGCCCGGGAAGCTTGCTACGCTCAGCGCTCACCTGAAGCTAAAGCGCGACTATTGCAAGGGCTGCCATCGCCAACGCTATACGTGGGAGATGGTTTAAATGACACCTTGAGTCTGGCGGCGGCCGATGTGGGTATCGCACCATTAAGCGCTAGCGAGGCCGCCCGAGAAGGGGCTTCGGCTCAGCTAATGAAGCCGGGGATTGGCGGTGTTGTGAAGCTACTTAGCGTTGCCAAGCGCACCCGGCGCGTGATGGTTCAAAATCTGTTCTTTTCGGCGCTCTATAACACTTTGGCGTTGGGGCTGGTGATAATCATGGCGATACCACCGCTAGTCGCCGTTCTAGCCATGGCGGCTAGTTCGTTGACGGTGACTCTTAACGCCGCACGTCTGGCCTGGGCAGATCCGCATGATGAGGCTTAAACAACCGGTTTACTCTCACTTGTCATGAATAGCCAAGTGCTTGTTTAAGCCGCTCAGCATGTTGGGCCACCCAGTGGGGATCTATCGCGCCCCAGTCACGAATTTGGTAGCGGCCAATATTATGGCGCTCGCCCTCGTCTTTCATAAATACACACTCGATATCCAGCTCAGCTAGAGAGGCAATCGTGTCTTGTGCGGTTCGCCTCGGCATGCCGGTGGCTTCCATCAGCATGGGTACGCTAGCCACCCCTTGCTCAATCAAATGCGCTACATATAAGCGGCGATAAAAGCTTGATTTGGTTTTGCTAAGATCGGGCATTGGGCTTCCTTGGCAGCGAACTTATTAACGTTTCTGTTAGCTTAAATGAATAAATCCCCTTGTGCCCGCGGTGGTCTAAAATCTCGCGTATTTAAGCCCTGCTCGGTGCGATCCTGCATGTTCCATTGGCGGCTGGCACGGGCGAAACGTTGTGCAATCAAATCCGCAAATACCCCTTCACCGCGAAAGCGCTTTCCAAACTTGGCATCATAAGCTTTACCGCCGCGGCACTGGCGCATTAGGCTCATCACTTTAGCGGCGCGCTCTGGGTAGTGCGCTTCTAGCCAGGCTTCAAATAGCGGCGCGACTTCATAAGGTAAGCGCAGCAGCATCCAAGCAGCGGTGCGGGCGCCCGCGCGGCTGGCCGCTTCCAAAAGCTTTTCGATTTCATGATCGGTTAGTCCGGGGATCACTGGCGAAATCAGCGTGCCCACCGGAATGCCCGCCGTGTTCAGTTCGCGAATCGCCCGTAAGCGCGCCTGAGGCGATGCCGCCCGTGGCTCTAAGGTGCGTTTTAGATTAGCATCCAGGCTGGTTAAGCTCACAAATACGCGGACCAAACGGTGCTCGGCCATTTCGGATAGCAGCTCTAAGTCCCGCAGCACCAGGGTACTTTTAGTCACAATCGTGACGGGGTGGCGGCACGCCAGCAGTAGCTCAAGTATCCGACGGGTGGTTTGGTGTTTGGCTTCAAGCGGTTGGTAGCAGTCGGTATTGCCAGAAAGGTTAATCGGTCGGCAGAGATAGTTCGGATGACACAGTTCTTCCGTTAACCGCTCAATTAAACCGCTACGAGCGATCAGCTTAGTTTCAAAATCCAACCCAGGCGATAAATCCCAATAGGCGTGTGAAGGCCGTGCATAGCAGTAAACGCAGCCATGTTCACAACCGCGATAGGGATTCAGCGAGCGATCAAAGGGTAAATCTGGCGACTTGTTCCAGGAAAGCGCGCTTTTGCTGACTTCCTCACGCACTTCTGTGGCGATAGTGGTGGATATTTCCTCCTGCCACCAACCGTCGTCTTCCGACTCGCTGCGGGTAGGCGCAAAACGATTATGCGGATCGTAGGTAGCTCCGCGGCCCTTATAAACCGTTGGTTGGTCTGGTTGGCCAAGAGATACCATAGGTTCACCTCTTTTTGCATGATTTTATATACAGTAGTTGTGTGGGCGAAAGAAATCAATAGCACGTCAATGGCAACGCCTGACCGATGGTAAAAGGGAAGCTACCCAAGTAACGGCCACAGGGTTAATCTGATGAGTAGGTTTGTAACCAAAGCATCAAAGGGGGGAGTTATGTCGAAAGTGGTCATCGTGACCGGGGGAGGCCGAGGTATCGGAGCTGCGACTGCAAAATTGCTGGCGGCTAAAGGCTATGCGGTGTGCGTCAACTATCTTGCTAATAGCGCACGAGCGGATGATGTGGTTGATTGTATTACCCGTGGTGGCGGTCGAGCGTTTGCTCACCAGGCGGACGTCAGCAGTGAAACGGAGGTGATCCGTCTGTTTGATGCAACAGAAGCGCGCTTTGGCAATGTGACGCATTTGGTCAACAATGCAGGCGTTCTGTTCACTCAATCTAAACTGGTTGATATCGACCTTGAACGCTTCAACCAAGTACTCAATAGCAACGTGGTTAGCTGTTTTCTATGCTCGAGAGAAGCTGTCAGACGCTTCAAATCAGGTGGCGCCATCGTTAATGTCTCATCACTTGCCTCCCAAACAGGCTCACCGTTTGAGTATGTGGATTACGCTGCATCAAAAGGGGCTATGGATACCCTGACTAAAGGGTTGTCGCGCGAAGTGGCCGCTTCGGGGATTCGTGTTAACGCGGTTCGCCCCGGTTTTATCTACACTGATATGCATGCCGATGGTGGTGAGCCAGGGCGAGTGGATCGTTTAGCACCACAAATTCCCATGCAACGTGGCGGTACCGCAGAGGAAGTGGCAAATACCATCGCTTGGTTACTTTCGGATGAAGCTTCATACGTTACCGGGTCGTTTATTGATGTCGCTGGGGGGCGATAACGTCGCTATCCAGCGTATTCCAAGCGTTCTATAGGGATGCTGTTTTTGACAAGGAAAGGTCTTTGCACTCATGAAAATTCAACAACACCTAAAGCTAATGGCCACTTATAACGAGTGGATGAACACCCAGGTATACGATGCCGCTAGCAAGCTGAGTACAGCTGAGCTTGTGGCAGATAAAGGCGCTTATTTCGGCTCTATTTATGGCACGCTGAGCCATATCGTTGTAGCTGACACTATTTGGCTTAAGCGTTTTGCCACCCATCCGTCTTCCACCGCAACCCTTGCAGTCATGGTTGCGCTGCCGATGCCAGAGCGCCTTGATCAAGTGATGTTTGATGACTTGGAGGGGCTAAAAGCGCATCGTCAATGGTTGGATAGCGTGATTATCAATTGGGTCGCAGCACTGACAGATGAGGACCTAGAGACCGTATTGAGTTACCACAATACAAAAGGGGTTCCGGCCATCCACAGTTTCTCAAGCCTGCTTTTTCACTTCTTCAATCACCAAACCCACCACCGCGGGCAGGTAACCACGCTGCTCTCCCAAGCCGGTTTAGATATTGAGGTTACCGACTTGCTGGCGCTGATACCGGATGAGGCTCAACCGTGATGCTTAACCAGCCAGCTTCTAGCCCAGCACCACCGCGTTAAGGATAGCTAATGAGACCCTTCTCAATTCTACTGATACGTATATTGGCAATTTACCTTGTGCTTAATCC
>JAMCZP010000236.1 GCA_023485185.1 Gammaproteobacteria bacterium | reverse complement strand
GCCAACGGACGTTGTCAGCGGAGAACGGGCTTGGGGCCGGTTGATGTTCAGAAGGCGGCGTAGCGAAACGACGAGCAAGCGTTTGGCGGCGGGCGTGTGCAAACCAAGCAGGGGCTAACTGCACCGTATCAGCGGGTGGCTGCCAAATAGTGTCGTGATCGTTAGGTGTTGTCCCGGGCAGGGGTGTGAAGAAGATTGCTAAGCGCTCACTTAGAGCAGCCGCAAGGGCTTTCACCTGTTCTTGTGTTGCAGTGCCACTTAACAGTAAGCCAAAGGCGTCTGTCGCCCCGCTAGGTGCCAGAGTTGCGCGGTAGTCGGTAATCGAATCAGGAAATTGTTCTACAAAATAGCCTTGCTGTACCGCATCAGCTAAGCCGCTAAGGGCGATAAGCTGATGACGTGCAATGGCCGATGGCAACGGCCACAGTAGCTCAACGGTATTGCTCGTACTGGCTACCTTCGCGCTGAGCTGGCGGCTCCAACGGGACGCAATAGCAAGCGAAGGCGCGTTGGGTGGTGATGGACTAAACCGCGCTGCCATGTGTTGGGTAAGGCGCGTCATGTCTACTATCTCCCAGGGGCTGATAATGGCGATGTTAACGCGGCCGCCATGGTAATAGGCGCGATGAAACGTGGTGAGCGCTTTAAGTAGCAGCGCCGTGTCACTGCCTAGGGTTTGCGCGTTGCCATGGCGGCAGCCTGCACCAACATGCTGTGGGTCAGCAAGTGCCGCGAGGGCATCCAGACGTTGCATTTGGGCGCTGTTCTGACGGGCATTCCACTCGGCATTGATCGCCGCCACTTCAGCGCGAATAGTCGATAAGGGCAGCGGTGGCTTGGCGAGCTGACGGGCAACGGTGAGCGCCGCTGCTTCTAGTTTGTTTGCTGGTATCGAGAAGTGCACATCAGTGACGTAGTCATCAGTATGGGCATTCAGGCTGCCCTGGTGCTGGGCAAGCCACGTGAGCAGGCTGGTGTTAGAAGAGGCTTCCAGTGGCGCTGTGGTCAGCACGTGCTCTAACAGGTGGGCCAGCCCAGGTAGGGCGGGTGGCTCATCCAAATAGCCTGCCGCAATGGCGATGCTAACGTGAGCGCGGGTTAACTGGGGCGCCTGGGCCAGCACTCCCTGCACCCCGTTAGGTAGGGAGATACAGGGTTGTTGGAAACTGAGCTTAGCCATTGAGCAGGCTACGCAGCAGCGCGCGCAGTTTGCCGGGTCGTACCGGCTTGTTTAGCTGCGGAACGCCTGCATGACGCAGCCGCCTCTGCCAGTGGTCAGAGCGGTCGGCACTGAGAATAGCTGCTGGCAAGTGCGGGTCGTGCCAGTGCTGGCGAAGTTGGCGAATAGCCTCTAGGCCAGTGACGTTATCATCTAGGTGAAGATCAACTAACAGCATATCCGGTGCCTCCTGGCAGGCTTTAGCGGTATCGACATCCAGGGCGGTATCACAGCTGATCTGCCATTCGCTGAGCAGCAGCGCCATGCCTTCCAGAATCGTCGGCTCGTTATCCAGGATCAGCACGCGCAGCCCTTCGAACTCGGCGCCAGCGGAGGGCGGCGTGCTAGGGGCGGGGGCTTGGCTAAAGGAAATGCCGCTAGCACGGGGTACCTTAACCGCAAAACAGGAGCCTTGGCCGGGTGCTGAGCGCACCGAAAGTGGGTGCTCTAGGCGCTGGCTAATTCGCTCCACAATGGCAAGCCCTAAGCCCACGCCCTGGCGGTCACGCGCGCGGGTGGCGTTGAGTTGGTGAAACTCGCGGAAGATCAGTTGGTAGTCGCTTTCGGGAATGCCAATACCGCTATCAACCACCTGCACGGCAAGGCTGTCGTCACTATGGCGGCGAATGCCTAGGCATATCCCGCCACGCTGGGTGTAGCGACAGGCGTTAGCCAGAAAGTTACGTACAATGCGGCTGAGTAGATAAGGGTCACTGGTCACCGCCTGATGAGAAGGGACGTAGCGCAACGTTAGTCCTTTACGTTGTGCCACCGGGGTAAATTCATCAGCCAAGTTGCTGAGGATATCGTCGAGCTTAAAGTGGCGCAGCTGAGGCTGCACCTGACCATGGTCCAGGCGGGAGATATCAAGCAGATCGGAAAGTATCGCTTCGGCACCTTCCAGCGAGTTTTGAACGCTCTCAACCAGGGCTAAATTATCGCTGTTAATCAGCCGCTCCTGTAGTGACGCTACTAACAAACGTGCTGCATTCATAGGTTGCAGCAGGTCATGGCTAGCGGCGGCTAGATAGCGGTCTTTACTCTGGTTCGCAAACTCAGCGGCATCACGGGCGTTTCTAAGCTCCTCGTTGAGTCGTTCAAGCGCTTGGGTGCGGTCAGCAACCCGCGCTTCCAACTGGGCGTTGAGCGTCTCTAAATGCTGGCGGGCGCGTTCACGCTCGGTAATATCGGCAACAAAACCTTCAATTAGGTCTTCGTCTCCAGCCAGCTCGGCGGGCTTTTTTATCAGCGTAATAGCAACAGGCACTTGGCGGCCAGAGGCTGCCTGCAGCAAGGTGGTATGGCCCGTTACGTGGCCGTGGGAGAGCAGTAGGTCGCGCAGCTGCTGGCCAGTTGTGCGACTGGCAAATAGAGCATCAAAGCGCGCGCAGCGCTCTAACGTATGCGTCACGCAGGGTTCGTCGAGCATGGCGGCAAGCGCCGGGTTGGCGGCGCGCAGCTTGCCGGAAAGCGACGCCTGAAAAATACCGTGTAGTGCGTTTTCAAATAGCCACTTATAGCGGTTGCGCTCAACTTCCAGCTCTTCTAAACGCACGGAAAGCTCGCGATAGTAGCTTTTACGCGCTGACTGCTGACCTAGCCCGAGCAGGTCGCTGACCGAAAAGCCCGAGGGGTCGCTAGCTTTTTTCATAGGGCCTCTTCGTAGACCACCGCCACGTCACGTGAGTTGGAGCGACGAGGGTTAGTCAGAATGCAGGGATCGCCCAGCGCATGGTTGGTGAGAAACGGCACATCGCTGCGTGAGACACCCATTATCCCTAGGGTTCCGCCCAATCCAACCGCATGTTTTAAATCAACCAAGTACGTAAATAGTGCCTGTTTAACCTGCTGCTGTGACAGCCCTCGGCAGTCGATACCAACGGCGTCGGCAACCCGTTTAAAACGATCCGGAGCGGCTTCGTAGTTATAGGCCACCACATGCTCTAACAACATAGCGTTACACAGGCCGTGGGGTAAGTCTAAAAAGCCACCCAAGCTATGGGACATCGCATGTACTGCGCCTAAAATCGCATTAGAAAACGCCAGCCCTGCTTGCATACTACCCAGCATTACTTGGGCACGCAGCTCGCCATCGGTGGGGTTCGCCACCAGTGCTTCGAGATGGCTGCTAATTAAGCGCATGGCCTCTAAGGCGTGGGCATCGGTTAGCGGCCCACTCCCGGTTGAAACAAACGCTTCGATAGCATGCACCAGCGCGTCGATCCCAGTACACGCGGTGAGATAGGGCGACATGGTCATGGTGACCTCAGGATCGATCAGCGATACATCCGGCACCACGGCCTTGCTGATGATTGAGAATTTCATGCGTCGCTGCTGGTCGGAAATAATCGCAAACTGTGAAATATCCGCCGAGGTGCCCGCCGTTGAGGGAATGAAGATCAGCGGCGGAATGGGCACGCGAATCGTATCAACTCCCTCAAAATCAAGAATGTGGCCGCCGTGGGCGGTGACAATGCCAATGCCTTTGGCGCAGTCCATGGGGCTGCCGCCGCCGACCGCCACAATCGCTTTGCAGCCGGTTTCACGGTAAATCTCAGCGCCGGCCATAATCTCATCGACCCGTGGATTGGGCGATACGGCGGTAAAGCGCTCAACGGCAATGTTGGCTTCCAGCAACTTGGCTTCAATATCGGCGACCCAACCCGCCAGCAGCACGCCGGGGTCAGAGACCAGTAGCACCTTTTCTGCGCCGAAGGTGGTGACATAGTTGCCTGCAGCGTGGCGTGCACCGTCGCCAAAAATAATTTCAGGAGCGACAAACTTACGAAGTTGCGTGAGCGGCGATGTCATGGGGCGGTCTCGTTTATAGTTATTAACCATTATCTTAAGCACCTTAGGGGGTTGTTGCGCTACGACCTTGGTGCTGTCGCGGGGTATAAAGCACGCTGTTGATGTACGTGCGATTAGAAATATTGTTAAAACGTGATTAAAAATGCTGATAAAAGGCCAGCTCGCGGGCCAGCATGGTTCTTCGGGCTTTAGGGTGTCGAATACCATGGTATTCGTTATCAAACAGCAGTGTTTGTGCTTCGCCACCATGCTGCTCAATATGTCGCGCCATGGCGTGTGTCTGCTCCGGTACCACCACCGCGTCTTTGCCACCTTGAATAAACAGCGCCTGAATAGGTCTTGTGCACAGGCTGATCTGAGAGGCAGGGCTGCGCTGAGCTAGCAGGGCGTCATCGCCGATTAGCCAGCCCAGATAGCCGGACTCAAAGCGGTGCGTTTGTGCCGCTAGGGTGAGCGCATTGGTGACACCGTACAGGCTGGTGGCCGCAGCAAACAGTGGCGTGGCCGCTAGGGCATTGAGGGCGGTAAATCCACCAGCGCTTTGGCCGCGAATAAAGCAGCGCGCTGTGTCAATCGCAAAGCGTGCGCAGACGGCGTTTACCAGGGCAATCACATCCTCGGTATCGCTGACGCCCCACTGGCCGGCTAACCCTTCACGGTAGCGGCGACCAAAGTTGCCGCTGCCACGGGGGTTGATATCTAAAACGTGAAAGCCCTGCTGCTGCCAATAGGCCACCAGCGGGTCGTAGATGGGATAGGTGGCGGCGGTTGGCCCGCCGTGAACGCGCACAATCATTGGCGCAGCGCGGTTGGCTGAGGCTGAGTAGAAAAAGCCGTGAACCGTTTCGCCTTTATTACCCACCGGCGCTTCAAGCCACTGGGCGGTGGCAGGTGCTTTTGCGATTACGCTACCCGTTGAGTTTGTGCTATCCACTGAGTGTGCGTTACCCACGACGTTACCCACTAAGTATCTGCGTGAGCCATTTTCGTTGAACCGTATAAGCTGGGCGCCGCTGGTAGCGCTTTGTACTATGGCGTAATCGCCGTGTTGTGCCAGCGTGATGCTTGCCACGCGGCCGGGGTCGGGTAGCAGTGCTTCCACCTGCTCGCCGGTACGGCGGTATAGCTGCGCTGCACCCTGGTGTAGTTGGCAGTAAATCTGCAGATTGTCTCGCCAAGCGTGCTGGCGCTCACCCAGTTGCCATGGCGTGGTGATGT
>JAMCZP010000109.1 GCA_023485185.1 Gammaproteobacteria bacterium | reverse complement strand
CAGTCTGTGATGCGCGACATTTCCGCCACACTGAAAGAGGTGTACAACGCCCACGCAGCGGTGATTGTGCCCGGCAGTGGCACCTTTGGTATGGAAGCGGTAGCGCGTCAGTTTGCCGTTGACCAAAAAACCTTAGTCATCCGCAACGGCTGGTTTAGCTACCGTTGGACACAGATTATCGAGATGGGCCGTTTAACCGATCAGCACACGGTGCTTAAAGCGCGGCGGCTCAATGCCGATGACGCGCAATCGCCTTTTCAGCCGGTGCCCATTGATGAAGCCGTTGCACAGATTCGAAGCGAAAAACCTGCCGTAGTGTTCGCCCCGCAGGTAGAAACCTCTGCGGGTTTGCTGCTCCCGCATGACTATATTCAGGCGCTTGCCGAAGCCACTCACGAGGTAGGCGGCCTGTTTGTGTTAGACGCCATTGCCGCTGGCACGCTGTGGGTCGATATGCAGGCACTCGGTATTGATGTGGTCGTCAGCGCACCGCAAAAAGGCTGGAGCGGCTCGCCCTGCTGCGCCATGGTAATGCTCTCAGAGCGTGCCACTCAGCGCTTGAGCGAGACCCACAGCAACAGCTTCGCCTGCGATTTAGGCAAGTGGCACACCATCATGCAAGCCTACGAAAACGGTGGTCACGCTTACCACGCCACCATGCCCACCGATGCCTTGCGTCAGTTGCGCGACATTATGCAAGAGACCCGCGATTACGGCTTTGCCAAGGTAAAAGAGGAGCAGCAAGCGATTGGTCGGGAAGTCCGCGCCATGCTCAAACGCCACGGTTTTGTCAGCGTAGCTGCAGAAGGCTTTGAATCGCCGGGTGTGGTGGTCTGCTACAGCGACGATAGCGGCTTAGTAAACAAGCTTGCTAAGGCGGGTATTCAGGTCGCAGGCGGCGTGCCGCTGATGTGCGACGAAGGCGATAACTTTCAAACCTTCCGTATTGGTCTGTTTGGCTTGGATAAGCTACACCACACCCAGCGCAGCGTGGAGAACCTAGAACAAGCGATCAAGGCGGTCTTATAAGTAATATTTAATATAAATAATATAGTTAGATAGAAGTAATAAAGTTGAAAATGCCCGCTATCGCTAGCGGGCATTAGGTAGTACGCGATGCTTGTTAAGCAGGGTTTATCGATAACTTATAGATACCCCACGCCACGTGGCATCATACCTAGATGGTTTTCGACCTTCATTACGCCAGAGACGTTTTCAGCTGCCACCGTTACCGCCTGCTTTTGTTCCTGTGACTCAACCAGCCCCCAGATTTCCACCACTCCGCCATCCACTATCAGGCTAATGCTTTCAGTCTGAACGCTGGTATTGTCCTCAAGCTCTTTAAGTATGGCCTCGCGAATTTTACGGTCATCCATAGGCGACTGCGTCGGTGCCACGGCGGCATTGGCCATTCCTTGCAGCAAATTAGCGCGACTGACGATGCCGACCAATTTACCGTCCCGCACCACGGGTACGCGCTTAATGCGGTGCTTCTCTAACAGTCGCGCAATGGTATGTAGCGGCGTGTTCTCTTCAACGGTCATGGGGTTTGGCGTCATGACCTCATGGGCTTTACGCCCGTGAGATTTTACGTAGTCGCTATCACTCTTTCCACCGGTGAAGAGCGTTAGCCACCAGGAACGGCCGTGGTCTTCATCGTCTTTTACCCGGCGCATTAAATCGCCTTCGCTGACAATCCCGATCACCCGGTGTTCTTCATCCACTACCGGCACGGCACTAATATGGTGATTGAGCAACAGCTGCGCGATTTCTCTCACTTCAGCATCGGGCCCCACGCTCACGACTTTGGGTGTCATAATATCGATAGCTTGCATGGTTCTCCTCCTTGTGACGGGCCCTAGAGACCTCCTTTTAAAATTGTGCTACAGATGCAGGTTGTCCCGCCCGTTCTTTGAGCCTAGTTCGCTCTTGGCCATTTGACTATGCGAGATAGCTATTTCAAAGAACGCCTTGCTTCTGCTTTGATCTGGCGCAGGTTATTTAGATGGTTTTTCCGCGCTGCGCTCTTCAACCTTCTCTATATCAACGATACCTGAGCGGCTGACAACGACTTTCCAGCGGGCGAGATAAGCCGTGTCTTCACTGCCCGTCTCACGAATCACTAAGTTGAAAAGGTGCCGACGCTCTACGCTCTCACGCACTGCCTGACCATCTTTTAAGCGATAGATGTGGTGCTTACCTTTACTCATTAACCGAGTGAGCATAGAGATATCAAGATTTAGCGTTTCACGGGTGTGTTCGTAGCCACTTAAGAAACGCGTGGGTGACATCCGCGAGCTTGAGCGATAGTGCAGCACCATCTCTTCACGCTGAGCTACCGTGCGGCGGCGCATCTGCTGGATATCATCGCCCAAAGCTACAAAGCGCTTATAGTCAAACCACTCCAATTGGCGGCCCACAACGGCGTTTCGGGTTGGGTCTAAATACTGGCGCCGCCATTTAGGACGTCCCTTACGCAGCCAACGCCAGAGGGTGTTGCGCAAGTCGTCTTTAAATACCTCACGCATGGCGTAAAGCAACGCCATCGCCAACACGAATAGCGCGGTAATATCACCCACTACACTGCGTAAATGCAGCACACCTAATGAGACAAATGCCATGACCACGGCGGTGGCAAGCGCTTTAACGGCCTTCTGTTCGCCACCACCCAATTCAAGAGACTGCTGCTTCAAGGTAATCGGGTGCTCAATTAAACGGCGCAGCAGGCGCATTTTATTCGACATCCGGGTAGGGTCGGCCATGACCCGTTCAGCGTTGTACTCTTGGTCGCGGCGGTACTCGCCCTCACGCTGGCAGACGCTTATAAAGCGTCGCCGGATCTCAGTAAATTCCCCGCCCCGGGGCATATGCGCCACCAGCGCTAGCAGCTGCTGCTCGGTAAACCATGAGAGGTAGTTATCAATATTGGCAAAGTACTTATATAAGCTTTCATCGCTGGGCTGATTGCGCCGCAAACGCTTCAGGATGCCATCGCTTAAGTCGATCATCTCCTGGAATTGATCGTGAAGAGCAATAGCACTTTCTTGAGTTTCACTGTTCTCTTCCCGCTCTTCTTGGCGAGCGTGACGCAGCTTATTGGCATTAGCCAGCATCGCTTGAGTGGTGCGCTCCATGGCTTCAACATATTGGTAGGCATACAAACTCAAACTTAAGCGGTAGGAGTCGCTGCCAAGCCGATTACGGCTAGCCAGCCGGCTATGCACTAGCGGCAATAGATACTCGTCGCTGTAATAAGTGCGCGAAACGTTGATAGCAGCGTGGTAAAAAGCCTCTTCTGAGATGAGTTGCGTGCTTAATCCCAGCTCGCCTGGCACGAAAAGATAGACATCGAGGTTATGCGATGTCTCTTCCTTGAGCCGCCGGGTAAGACGCAGCTGAAAGCTGTTTTTCCGCTCAACGTTGATCAACTCACCAATCTCCTACTCCTTTGCCTAACTTGATGATATACCATGGCTGCAATAATCATGGTGCCGCACGAACCTGGCTTGGTTTTACGCGAGTTAAAACACTTCCCATGCGCGCTGTGTATCTCTTCTTCTGTGGAGCTAGGAAATGTCCATTGCCCGTTTTTCACCCTTTGAGCTGCTGCTATTAAAAAGTCGCAGCCAAGTGGATACGGCAACCCTGCTGCTGTTGGCCTGGGTGCTGGTGCACCGTCAGCACGTTTCTGAAGGTCAGCGACGGCGTCGCCTAGCCCAGGTCAGCGCTCAATTTCGCCACGGGCATGAACTGGGCCCGGTGATGAGCATTGCCCATAGCCAAGATTTACAAGCTATCCAAATTGCCGCAGAGGTGGTGCGCAAAGAGTGCACTAAAGAGCGTCGTTTAAGTGTTATCCACCAAGCGATTAGCGTGGCAACGGACGATGGAGAACTGTCCCTCGCCAACCACTATATTGTGCGCTTCCTGGCAGATTTGTTAAGTATTGCCCCGTTAACCTTAAGCACCCTGTTTCAAGAGCTCACCGGCACTCCGCTGACCATGCCAGAAGACCCTAGCCGGGATGCCTACTGGCAAATACACGACCCAGACTACCATGCGCGTAAAGCACGCGAGGCAGCAGCAGCGGAACAACAGCGCCAAGAAGCCAGTGCGCGGGAAGCACAGCAGCAACGTCAGAAAGACGAACGCCACCAGCAGAAAAAGCAAAAAGAGCAGCAAAAAGAGCAGGACAAACAGCGTCGCCAAGAACATGCTCGTCAGGAACGCGAACAGCAGCAGGCACGCCAACAACAGCGCGAGCAAACCGAACGTGAACAACGCTCTCGCCAGCAGCGTTCTGATCAGCAGCGTTCAGATCAACATCGCTCACATAGCTCGTATAAACAAGGCTCGTATAAACAAGGCCCATCACCGCCGCCAGACCGCACCACCCGCGCTCTTTCTGTACTGGGACTTAGGCCAGGTGCCAGCCGTATTGAGGTTCGCCATGCGTATCGGCGTATGGCACAGTTAAACCATCCAGACCGTTTTTACTCTGAAAGTGAACACAAGGTAGCATTGGCCTCGGCACGCTTTCAGCGCATCAAGAATGCTTATGATTATTTAATGAAAACCTATTGAGCGCATGTAACGCTACGCACTCGGCCTTAATCGGATGCCTACGAGAATCGATTATCACTATGCGTGATTTGTACAAGCGCCTTGCGGTTACCCCCGAGGCCAACGACCAAGAAATAAAACGCGCCGTGGCTAGCTGCCAGCATAGCGCGCTGCGCCAGGATGCTGAGGCAGTGTTTGCCGTAGCCGAGCGTCGCCAAACCTACGACACGCTGCATGACACCGTTAGCGATATTGGTAGGTTACGTGCACGCCTGGGCCTTAGCCATGGCGCGCACTGGCAGGGCGATGTAGCGAATGACTTCTCACTGCCCCCTGACCATGCGATCTCGCGCCACGATGAGCTGGTTGACCGCGTCAGTCACGCAGTCTCGCTATATAACCGATGGCGGCGCTTTCGCGGGCCGTGGTTACTCATCACCATTTTCGCGACCGGGACTAGCGTAGGTCTCGCTGTGGGACTCGCCCTGTGCCTGTGGCTGATGGCGATGTGATGGCAGGCGACTAGTAGGCGTTTCTTGATACCGTTCCTGCTCATCACGGCGAATTTCTGCCTCGGTTGGGCGTGGCGCCGGTTTAGGCGGTGTCGGCTGCTTGTCATGTTCATACTGATCACTTTCGGATGACGCTTCTTCCGGTGAGCGCTTATCCAACGAGAATGAGCTGCCCGCTGTTTCATCCATGCGATCTTCAGAGCGTGCTTCCATACTGACACTGAGG
>JAMCZP010000256.1 GCA_023485185.1 Gammaproteobacteria bacterium | reverse complement strand
AGCAGCGTTGTTTTGCCACTGCCGTTTGGCCCTTCAATACGGACGATCTCACCGCTGCAAATATTGAGATCGAGCCCCTGAAATAACCAGCGATCATCACGTTCACAGGCCAGTTGTCGGGCTTCAAGACACAGGCTCAAGAGACTCTCCAGGCACATTGATTTCGCGTCGAACTCTACACGGAAAGCCTCTTTCTCGCCACTCACACGATGCGGCGCTGAGTCGCAGCGTGATCTCAGTCAAATTGTTTTAAGACTAAATAGCGGTAGCACTGTATGCAAAAACAGGTCTATACTAAAAACCACTGTATGAAAAAACATGCAATGGAGATTATCCTGATGACCATATCGATGGCAGCACCTACCGCTAAGCTTAATCACTTGCACTCAGTACCACGTACTTATGCGCCGACACCCAGCATGACTCGACGCAATACGTATGCACTTAAAGTTCGTGGTAACCGCATGTGTGATTGCAACTTATTCGATGGCGATGTCATTATTATTCGACGCTATCAACACGACACCCAGACAGAAACCGCTGTGGCTGAAATAAACCAGCAGCAAATTGTCTTGAAACAGCTCTCAATCAGCCGCTTTGGCGTGGAGCTATGGCCTGAAGATACTCTGCGGCCTGCGCTGTTTTTACACAACCAGGATATTCAGGTACTCGGCATGACAATGGGTGTTGAACCTTACGCTACCAAGCATTCCGTTACGGAGCATTAATGCGCTACCGGGTTCCAGACTTACCCCCTTTAACATGGCACATGGCTGACATCGAAGTAGAGAAGAGCCAATTTTTGACCTGGGTTTGTCATGCCCCCGAAATAGATGCTTTTAATACGCTCCTGGATGCTGCAAAAGCTGCGCATCCCAGTGCCAGTCACCACTGTACTGCTTATATTGCGGGGCCTCCTGGCGAACAAAATCTGATCGGCTTTTCTGATGATGGTGAACCTGGCGGTACAGCGGGTCGCCCGATGTATCAGGTTTTACAAGGGAGCCAGCTAGGCCAAATTGGTTGCGTCGTCACCCGTTACTTTGGCGGCACTAAGCTTGGCACTGGTGGCTTAGCCCGCGCTTACGCCCAAGCCGTCAGCGTTGCACTGGAAACACTGCCTACTCGCGAAGTGATTGAGCGTGATGCTTATACGCTACGTCTTACCTTCGCTAATGAAGCGATTGCCCGCACCTGGTGCGATGAACTCGACATCCCGATTGAGCAAGCCAATTACGATGGCGAAGGCGTCCGCCTGACTATTGGTTGGCCTCGGGACAACCCACTTGACCTTTCGCCGTTAGAAAACCGCTTGAAGAGCGCTATTGAGGTTCTCTCTGCACCAAAGCCATGAAGCATCAGGACCAAAGCGCCCCATATGTCATTGCGAGGAGCTTGCGACGCGGCAATCTCAATGTGCGGTGGCACACAAAGCCGAGATCGCCGCGCTTCGCTCGCGATGACAGAGAACTAGTTAACCAAGGTACTTAATCATTACCCCTGCCGCGACCGCTGAACCAATTACCCCCGCCACGTTGGGCCCCATGGCATGCATCAGCAGAAAGTTATGCGGGTTAGCTTCCAAACCTACTTTATTGGCTACCCTCGCGGCCATTGGCACGGCAGAGACACCCGCCGCACCAATTAAGGGATTAATCGGCATGCGGCTGACCATATTCATTAGCTTCGCCATAATCACACCCGATGCCGTACCGATGGCAAAAGCAACAATGCCCAATGCCATAATGCCGAGTGTCTCTAAAGCCAAGAAGCTTTCGGCCATTAGCTTAGACCCCACAGCAAGCCCCAGCACAATGGTCACAATGTTGATCAGCGCGTTTTGCGCAGTATCACTGAGTCGCTCTACCACACCACACTCACGCATCAGGTTACCAAAGCAGAACATACCCAACAGCGGTGCAGCATCAGGTAGAAACAGCGCCACTAATATCAACAGCAGCAGCGGGAAGACCACTTTTTCAAGCTTGGACACAGGGCGCAGCTGCGTCATCTTGATCTGACGCTCTTTTTGAGTGGTCAACAGACGCATGATGGGTGGTTGAATCAGCGGTACTAACGCCATATAGGCATAGGCCGCCACTGCGATAGCACCTAAAAGCTCCGGTGCCAACATGCTGGAAACGTAGATTGAGGTCGGCCCATCGGCCCCACCGATAATACCAATCGCCGCAGACTGATTAAGCGTGAAGTCCATCCAGCCCATTGCCGACATGGCGACGGCTCCAAAAAGCGTCGCGAAAATACCAAATTGAGCGGCAGCCCCCAAAAAAAGCGTGCGCGGATTGGCCAACAGCGGACCAAAATCCGTCATGGCCCCCACGCCCATAAAGATAATTAGCGGCGCTATGCCCGTAGTGATCGCCACGTTATAAAACACATACAGCAGGCCATCGCTGTAGCCCGCATACGAGGCAATATCATGGGCAGCGCGCAGTTGGTCAGGCGAAATGCCGCTATCTACCAATTGCTTGAGCGTTTCACGCCAAACACCCACTGATGCCAGTGGGTCTAGCGTGACACCCAATGCCGACGCAATCTGTTCAAGCACCACCGGCCTTGCCACTTCAATCGCCTGATCCAGCGCTGAAATGGCAAGACCGGCCTCGGGGATATTGGCCAAAATACCGCCAAAGCCAATAGGTACCAGCAGCAGCGGCTCAAACTTTTTATAAATAGCCAGATAGAGCAGCAGGATACCGACCGCCACCATGACCACCTGGCCAAGCTCAAGATTATATAGCCCAGAGCCTTCCCATAACGTCACTAATTTATCCATTACCGGATGCCCTTAGAGCTCGACCAGCGGATCGCCTACGGCTACGCTGTCGCCCTCGCTAACGTTAACCTTTGAAACCGTACCGGCACTGCTGGCACGCACTTCGGTCTCCATTTTCATCGCTTCAAGGATGATGACGACATCACCTTCAGCAACCTTGTCGCCCGGGCGTACATTGACCTTAAAAATATTGCCGGCCAATGGTGCGTCGATGCTTTCACCACTTCCACCCGCGTTAGGTGACGGCGCCTTATCTTTCGTTGCGCTAGTAGGGGCTGCGGCTTGCTCCTGAATCTCGCCGATTTCCCCACCCTCACTGACCTCGACCACATAGGCCTTGCCGTTGAGTTTGACGGTATAGGTTTCCGGCCCACTGGCAACTACGGCAGGCTTGCTTTCCACCTTGTCAGGCGCTTTCTCAGCGCTTGCTTGCGCCACTTGTGGCACAGGTTCGAACGCATCCGGGTTATCGCGGTTTTTCAGGAATTTCAAACCAATTTGGGGAAATAACGCATAGGTTAAGACATCATCTACTTCGCGCGCGCCCTCTGCCAGACGGATGCCCTCGGCGCTGGCTTTTTCTTTAAGTTCTTGCTCTAGGCGCTGCATTTCGGGCGTCAGGTTATCCGCAGGGCGGCAGGTAATTGGCTCACCACCCTCAAGCACCCGCTTTTGCAACTCAGCGTTAAAGGGCGCAGGGGCAGCGCCATATTCACCTTTCAGGAGCGCCTGCACTTCTTTGGAAATCGACTTATAACGCTCACCCATCATTACGTTCATGACGGCTTGAGTGCCAACGATTTGCGAGGTAGGTGTCACTAACGGAATAAAGCCGAGGTCTTCGCGCACGCGAGGGATCTCGCTCAGCACATCGTCCAGCTTATCGCCCGCGCCCTGCTCTTTCAGTTGACCTTCCATATTGGTCAACATGCCGCCCGGCACCTGAGCAATCAAAATACGCGAATCGATACCGCGCAGCGAGCCTTCAAAGGCAGCGTACTTTTTACGCACTTCACGGAAGTAGCCGGCAATATCTTCTAGTAGCTCCAGATCCAGGCCTGTGTCACGGCCGGTATCTTTAAGCATCGCTACAACAGATTCGGTAGGGCTATGTCCATAGGTCATCGACATGGAGGAGATAGAGGTATCGACGTTATCAATCCCTGCTTCTACCGCCTTCAAAATGGTCGACGTAGAAAGACCTGTTGTTGCATGGCAGTGCAAATGAACTGGAATCGACAGCTCTTTTTTAAGCCGCGTGACCAAATCAAATGCCGTATAAGGGGTAAGCAGCCCCGCCATATCCTTGATAGCCAGCGAACTTAGCCGGACAGCCGCAATGGTTTTGGCGAGGTCGACCCAGCTATCCAGGGTATGTACCGGACTAACGGTGTAAGAAATAGTGCCTTGGGCATGGCCTTCGACATTGCGAACCGCTTGAATAGCACGCTCTAAATTGCGCGGATCATTCATCGCGTCGAATACACGAAACACGTCTACGCCGTTGGTTTTAGCGCGCTCGACAAACTTATCTACTACGTCATCCGCATAGTGGCGGTAACCCAATAAGTTTTGCCCACGCAGCAGCATTGCCTGGGGTGTATTGGGCATCGCCTCTTTCAGCGCACGAATGCGCTCCCATGGGTCTTCTCCCAAATAACGGATACAGGCGTCATAGGTAGCGCCGCCCCAGGTTTCCAGCGACCAGTAGCCAACGCGATCAAGCTTCTCAGCGATCGGCAACATATCGTCGAGGCGCATACGTGTGGCAAACAGCGATTGGTGGGCATCGCGCAGCACGACATCGGTGATGCCTAGGGGTCGTTTTATATCGTTCATTATCTTGGCTCACAGTAGAGAATTGTAAGTTTGTAGTAAAAATAACAAAAAAAGGAAGAATTAATGACGCCGCGCCTTGCGATAACGATGCACTGCAGCACTAATGACCGCTATCACCTCGTCATTTTTAGCAGAGGGTGTGGCAGACGTAGCCGCTGGTTTTGTTTGGCCTGATGCCACAGGGGCTGGTTGGAAGCGCCCTATCAGCTTGGACATTAGCGTCACGCTAATGACTAAAACAGTAAGAAATACAAAAACAAACCCCATTCCAAGCGCCATTAGCGCCAGCCCGTCCTGTAACAGTTCTGAATCCTGCATACGGCGCTCCTAAATATCTACCGGTCTCTATCCGTGCTTGTGCACAACTTAAATGTGCATCATTACGCTTACGCTGTGATAGGCGCTTGGCGCAGTGAGGGGAATACACTAACCTGCCACACCCAGAATAGAATGCAATGGCGCGATAGTGGAAGTCATGGTTGTTAATTTACTACAAAGCGGCAAAATCGGACTAGCCCCCATGGAGGGGGTTATCGACGCACTCACCCGGGATCTATTAACCCGGGAATCAGGATTTGATTGGACGGTCACTGAATTTGTCCGCGTGGTCGATGCGCGTCTGCCACCCAGAGTGTTTTATAAACACTGCCCAGAGCTTACACAAGCACGTGTT
>JAMCZP010000259.1 GCA_023485185.1 Gammaproteobacteria bacterium | reverse complement strand
GTCGGCCCCTCATTGCTCAGGCACATCATGACCAGGCGCGCCAAATCACTACCACGAATATCGTACGCTTCGTTTATTACAGCATACACATGATCGAAACACGCCAAGTAGTGAGTCTCGGCTTTTAACTCGTCTTCCAAGGCTGCTTTAGCCATTTTTAGTAAAAATGCCACCGCCTCTGTCGCATCCCAGAAACGGTACAGGGCCTCCAATCCCTTAAAGTGAAAGTCATATTGATCGGCATCTATCCAGTTGACGTTCCAATGCTCTCGGGTGGGCTTTGAAAACGCTTCGAGGGCAGCCAAGTACTCTGCTTCATGACGCTTCATGGCAACCGAAATAGGTAAAAGATTGTCGCGATCCAACCCTCCTTTTCGGCATAGCGTATGGTGTATCAGAAACCGCGATATGCGTCCGTTGCCGTCCATGAAAGGGTGTAGAAAAACAAAACCAAAAGAGAGCACCGCTGACACCACCAGTGGCGAAACGCCTTCTGCTACCCCCTTATCTGAATCTTGATTGGCCCAGGTCATTAGCCCATTCATCAGCTCATCGCAAAGCGCTGGCGGTGGTGGCAGATAGCTGACACCTAGCGCGCCGGGTAAACCATTGTGCAAGTAGTTCTGCTCATGGCGAAAGGTGACGGCTTTGTCGAAAGGATTACTGATAGTGCTGTTTTGAAGTTCGACGAGGTAGGCTTCTGTCAGCGGTCTACGTTCATGGGCTTGGCGCAGCAGTTGCATGAAGCGCTGTTGCTTATCAGGCGATGGCGACTCCTGTTCGATCGCGAACGAGGACTGTGTTTCACTCAAATATGCCCACTGAATTGCACGGTCGAGCATTCCCGTGGGCAATGAGGCCATAAAAGTGGAAGCTTGCCCCAGGATATCTTCTTCTAAAAGCGCCGTAATAACCGAGGTACGACGCACGGTGGCGCAATAACCCAATGTGCCTAGACCATTGAAATCGATTCGCCAACGGCTGTCCCGCACCGAGGGGCCGACAATATAATGCTCAGGATCGAAAAGAGGCACTGCCCGACCACTGACAACAATATCGAACGGCAAGCGTGTGACCATCGCTTCATATAGATACGCTAACTTCCTCAAATAAATGCCGTTTGGCGAGGTTTGCAAGGCCTCTCGTAACTCTTCTATGGGCAGATGGGGCAAGGAACCTGCCAGTATGGCAAGGTCTATACCTTCGTGTTTCAGCGCAAACACCAGATGAGCAAGCAGTGAGGCATCAGGGGCTCGTCCTGCGGGTACCGCTATCTCGTTCCCCATAGACATGATGCGTGTCACGGGACGAACCCGCGCGGGGTGTTTGGGCGGGCATACTCCCAAGGCTAAATACTCATGAAGGTACGCATACCCTACAGGTTTCATCTTGAAGTGCCTCGAATCAGAATATTTTGTTCACTTCATCAAGAAAATATTCAGTAAGCAACTAGAAGTTGTTTTTTTATTAACCTGTAACACCCTATAGGGTTAGTTTTCACTCGCATGTTACTCATGCTTCGCGGCAAGCCGGTTCATGCTCGCTAGATAAACACGCTTGGCCCCATTTCTCCTGATAGAAAATCCTAACAGAAAGCCGTCTGGTGAAAGCTCTCTCGCGCTGTCACACCAGCATGCCATTCCTTTAACTGTGGATACTTTTCTTGCCATTTCACATCTGGAAGCCTGAAAACTAAGTAATCCAGCGCTACCGCAATGGCAATGTCGCCAAGGTTAATAGTTGAGGCCAACTGTTTTTCGCCAAACTCACTGTTCAGCTGGTTCAACAGCCGCTGAATGGCTCGCGAACGCCGCTGGCCTAGCTCGCTATCGTCAATCTCGTTGCCATAGTGCTTTCTGGCAATCACAGTCGTGAAAGCGGCATCCATCAGGTTTTGGCCCAACCCCGTCAGGTGCAACACATCAACCAAATTGGCTGCTGGCAGCATAGGAGGGTTGGAGCTTACGCTATCCAGGTAAACGGCAATCAGCACGGATTCGCTTAGCGTGGTGCCCTCCTCCGTTACCAGCGCGGGAATTCGACCGGCGGGGTTGGCTTTTAACAGCTCAGCATCGTCTGCCCAGGGGTCGCACCACTTCAGCGTCACGGCGTCCGCCAAGCCTTTTTCCATTAACACGATGCGCACTAGGCGCGCATAGGGCGAGGTTGCGTTTAGGTAGAGTTCCATTATTGCTTCCTGTGGTTTTTGAGTTGTTGGGCAGAAAGATGCGTGTGGCGCTGCTGTACGCCGCGGCTAAGCAGCACCAGCAAAAAGCCCGCGACGAGGATGAGGCCGCTGATGGCAAACAGTGGTGCGTAGCTGCTCCAAGTGCCATAAAGCGCCGACATGGCATAGCCTGCCACTGCTTGGGCGGCTGCAAAAGCGGCGGTGGCTTGCCCCCAGAGCTTCTTGTGGGCGGTTGGCCCTACCAACTCAGCAAGGCGGCCAGAGGTGAGTGCCACAATGCCGGGGATCATCGCCCCCACCTTGAAGGATGAAACCGACTGGCTGAGCAGTGCGAGCGAGAACACCGGCAGCAAGACGGCGACGGCCTTCGCCGCAAAGGCGATCATCAAGCCACCCTGCCAACCCACTCGCTGCGCCAGTGCGCCTACCATGAACGGCCCACACAAGGCGCCCAACCCGAAGATTCCCCACTGCAATGATGCCGCTTGATTACCCAGGGCGTTTTCCCTGGCGAGATAGTCCACCCAGAACACGGTATGGGGCACAAAGCCAATCGCATCCAGGGCATAAGCGCCCACCACCAACATCACGATTATCTTTACACCCGCACCCCCTGTGGGGCTATTCCCCCTTGGGCTAGCCGTGATCGGTGAGGCTAAGTGTGCTACTCCCTGTTGTTGCAAAAAATAGTCGCACAAAAGGCCAGCGGCAATACAGAGTAGCCCCAGTGTGCCCCAGGTGACGGAGAGGCTTAACCCTAGGAGTAACGGTACGATGAAGGCCGAAAGCAGTGCGCCAAAGCCAATGCCGGTAAACACCATGGCGCCGACACGCGTTCGCTTTTCAGGTGGCGTGGCCGACAGCGCCAGCGAGGGGCCAACGACCATTAAGATGGCCCCGGCAACCCCAGAGACCAACCGCCAGAAGAAGAACCAGAGAAAACCGCCCGCCCCAGCGCATAGCACAAAGCTTAGCGCGATACCCGCGAAGCTTGCGGCCATCACCCAGCGAGGAGAAAAGCGCTCACTCAGCGAGTGGGCGGCGAGTGCGCCGATAAAATACCCCAGCAGGTTGGCGGCACCCAGCCCTAATATGGGTATCTCCTCTCTCATGAGGCAATGGTTGCTTCCCGAAGAAGTACTATTTATTCTTAGATATCTTTTTTTTGCGAAGCGGTAGCGTAGCGCATTGATACGAGGGAAATTTATGAGCGCTCAGGAGGATAACCGCCGCAGCGATCACGACAGCCCATGGAAGATGGCGCTGGAAGCGTATTTTCAGGAGTTTCTAGGGCTGCTGTTCCCGGCGATTCATGAGCAGGTGGATTGGTCGAAAGGTTACAGCTTTCTCGACAAAGAGCTCCAGCAGATCACTGCTGATGCTGAAAGCGGTAGGCGCTATGCCGACAAGTTGATCAAGGTGGCTGCCCTGGATGGCGTTGAAACCTGGGTATTGATCCATGTTGAAGTACAGGGCGAGCCTGAAGATAGCTTTGCCAAGCGTATGTTTACCTACCAGTACCGGTTGCGTGACCGCTATAATATTGATGTGGTCAGCCTTGCCGTACTGGCAGATACCCGCGAGAGCTTTCGCCCCACAACTTTTCACTATCAACGCTGGGGATGTGCGCTGTCTTTTACCTTCCCCATGGCTAAACTGATTGATTGGGAAGCGCACTGGGCAGAACTGGAAGCCAGCGACAATGTCTTTGCTTTAGTGGTGATGGCTCAGATACAGGCCAAGCGAGTGAAGGAGAACGCATCGCGAAAGGATACCAAAGTGGCCCTGATCCGGCTGCTCTACGAGCGAGGCTACACCCGCGATCAGGTTTTACGGCTGTTCAACATCATCGATTGGATGATCCAGTTGCCTAGAAGTTTGGATCCTGAATTTGCACAGGCGGTTTACGCCATACAAGAGGAGAAGCACATGCCTTACGTCAACACGATTGAGAGACTGGGTATTGAGAAAGGACGTCAAGAAGGACGTCAAGAAGCGCAACATGAAGCTGAGCAGCGCGCATTGGAAAGCAAGCGTAATGCAGCCCGTAAGCTGATCGCTCGCACCGAAATGGATGATCAGATGATTGCCGACATCGAAGAGCTGAGCGTCGAAGCAGTAGAAAGGTTGCGGGCTGAGACCCAGCACTAAGCTCGCCTGCTACTCCTTTATAAATATCGTTGCTCTCTTGGGAAGTTCACTTTCTAATAGGTTGCCACTGAAGACAAACAGCCCCTCATCACATCACGCTCAAGTTCTAACATAACAAATGAACCAATGACGGCCCTGCTCGCTGGCGGCCATATTCAAGCGCGGTGCGTTATGAAATTCCGTCTCCTTCCCGGCAAGATTTGCGATGTTCTGCCATAGTAAAAAAGGCTACTTATTAAAGCGTTCAAGGAGGAAGGAAAATGACCCGCATCGCACGTGTGGAGCCCATCAGCAAGGATCGTGGTGACGCTATCATCGTTTCAGGTTGGCGCGTCATAGATGTCACCCAGCCCGATGCCCCCGTGGAAATCTCACGTCACGACCATGAGCCTCAGGCGATTGAAGCGGCACGACGGTTTGAGGCCGAGACCTCAAGTGAGCCTGGCTCTGCGCCAGACGACACTCAGGACTACGATGCCTCCCAGCCAAATTTGGGTAAAGGTAACGACTAGCCTCTGCAACCCGTTATTACATGCTTACGACTGATAGGGAGCCCTTTTTAATTTGATCAGGTAGGCGGGGCTTAAAGCACCACGCCATTCAAATTTTTTAGCGGGCCTCCCTATCTATTATTAGCCGCTCGCTCAACGCGACGAGGTCTTCAGCCACAAAATCCCATGCTTGCTCTGCTTCTAAGTCTTTATCCTGCTGAGGGCCATACTCTGTGCGACGGGGTATAAACGCGGTTTTCATTCCCAAGGCACGGGCAGCACCCAGGTCATAATTATGCGCCGCGCATAGCATCACTTCTTCAGGCGGCAGGCGAAGCAGGCGGCAAGCCCCTAAATAGACCTCTGGGTCAGGTTTATAGTGCTGGAATAACTCGGCGCAAAACACCATATCCCAGGGCAGTTTGGCGTGACGGGCCACATCCACCATTAGTGATAAATTGCCGTTGGTCAGCGTGCCGATAATATAG
>JAMCZP010000150.1 GCA_023485185.1 Gammaproteobacteria bacterium | reverse complement strand
TTAGCGCTGCCGGCGTTGCTCCCGACGCTACCCTGAGGTTACAAAATCCCAGTGTACCGGCCAGTGTAGCTAAACGGCGACTGGAAACGATTAGCGGTTGGTTCAACGCTACTTGGTCGCACCATTTTGCCAGATGTTCTAGTAGTTCGCCGCTGGTGACGATTAACGCCCGGTAATTACCCGCCGCAAGACGTGCCTGTAGGGCGGGTGTGGGTGGCTGCAAGATGCGCCGATAGGTGGCTAATCGCGTTACGCTTGCGCCACGCTCAGTCAAGCTGTCCGTCAATAATGTACGACCACCTTCACCCGCTACCAGTAGAATACGCTGGTGGTCACACTTTCGTAGCGAAGCTAGTGCTAATAATGCTTCACTAGTGTCTTCGCCTGCCTGTGGAGGGGGGATATGAACGCGTACCCCCAACTGCTCAAACAGTATACGAGCCGTCGCACTGCCGACGCTGTAATAATCAATCCCCATGGGTAGCTGCGGCCAGTAGCGATCTACTGCTTCGCACAAACAGAGTGCCGCGAAGGGGCTGACAACCACTATCTTATGGTACTGATCAATATCCAGCCAGATTTGGCGCATGGCAGGGTCTTCTGGCAATGGCTCAAGCTGCATGATGGCCAGTTGCTCGACCTCAGCACCTTGTTCACGCAAGGCATCCGCCAGCGCTTCACCGCGCTCACCAGGTCGACAGATCAGCACCGGAAGGCTCATGGCTCGTTGCTCATAGCTCGTTGCCGTAAACCTCAGCCAATATCTCACCCGCGCCTTGATCAAGCAGGTCTTCAGCAACGCGAATACCTAATGCTTCGGGTTCATGCATAGAGCCACTACCTTCGGCGCGAATAACGTCGGTGCCTTCCGGGTTGCCGACCAAGCCGCGTAACCAAATGGTCTCATTAGCGAGATCGAGTATCGCGTGGCCAGCGATGGGTACTTGGCAGCCGCCCTCCAGGCGCGTATTCATCGCCCGTTCGGCGCGCACGCGCGTTGCAGTATCAGCATCATCCAACGGGGCTAATAGCGCAATCAGCTCGGGGTCGTGAAGGCGGCACTCAATGCCCAATGCGCCTTGGCCACAGGCGGGCAAGCACACTTCTGGCGGTAACGCCTGGGCAATCCGCTCATCTAGACCTAGGCGCTTTAAGCCCGAGGTAGCGAGAATAATGGCGTCAAACTCGCCAGCATCTAATTTGGCGAGTCGTGTTTGCACGTTGCCGCGCAGATTAAGAATTTGCAGATCTGGCCGGGCTTCGCGCATTTGCAAGCCACGGCGAAGGCTGGCGGTGCCAATGCGTGCCCCTTCGGGTAGCTCATCAATGTTAGAGTAGTGATTCGATACAAACGCATCGGTGGGATCGGCGCCCACTAAGATGACTGACAAGCCCAGCCCTTCCGGAAAGTGCATCGGCACATCCTTCATGGAATGCACCGCGATATCGGCGCGGCCATCCAGCATGGCATCTTCCAGTTCTTTAACGAATAATCCTTTACCGCCAATTTTTGAAAGTGGCGTGTCGAGAATTTTATCGCCCTTGGTAGATAAAGGCACGAGCTCAACGTCGAGCCCGCTGTGTGCCGCCATTAAACGGTCGCGAACGTACTCAGCCTGCCACATGGCCAATTGGCTTTTACGCGTGGCGATGCGCAGTTTTGTGATAGATAGCACGTACTTCTCCCTATACCGCAGACACGGCGAGTCAAGCTATGATAGTTATCATCATAAAGCACCGAGCGCCACAGTAAAAATGAAGGGGCTAATTATAGTCTCCGCAGCGTGTGTTCCTCATCCCTAGGAAGCCTTATGCCCTCAGTGTTACCTCACGGCCAGTTGGATCAGTTTTTCCTGCTTTCGCAGGATCTGTTCTGTTGTCTTGATTTTGAGGGCAAGCTGCTCCAGGTCAATCCTGCCTTTGAGGCACTACTGGGCTATTCGTCGGATGCGTTGGTCGGTCGCCGTTGTGGCGTTGTCGTAGACCCACAGGATCACCCGGTGATTGAGGTAGCGCTGGCGCGTATGCAGAAAGGGGAAGTCATTGCTGCTTTTGAAGTGCGCGCACTGTCGGCATCAGGTGAAACCCACTGGATTGAAATTACCCCAAGTACTGGTGGCGACATTATTTATATTATTGCGCGGGTAATTACGGAGCATAAACAGGCAGAAGCGCAGTTGCTGCGTAACCAGCGGTTGTTTCAAATTGCTGGCGAGACGGCGCTCATTGGCGGCTGGTATGTCGATATGGCGGACGGGGTGCCTATTTGGTCGGATGAGCTTAGCCATATTCATGGAATGCCCTCAGGGTTTCAGCCGACGATGGCAGAGGCTTTCAATTTTTATGCCCCCGGTTCTCAGGAGCGCCTTTTAGAGGCGTTTAATGCCTGCTGTGAGCGCGGCGTTAGCTTTGATGATGAATTTGAAGTAATTACTCAGCAGGGCAAGCACCTTTGGGTGCGGGCTATTGGTAAAGCAGTACGCGATGCAGAAGGCACTATTATCCAGGTGCAGGGGGCGTCGCAAGATATCACCGAGCAGAAACAGCTGCGGGAAAATTTAACTCAGCTTGCGCAACGACTCACCACAACGCTTGACAGTATCACTGATGGTTTCTTTACCCTAGATACTCGCTGGCACTTTACCTACGTTAATCGTGAGGCGGAGCGTATTTTACAGCGCCGCGAAGGCGAGCTTCTGGGCCAACATATTTGGCAGAGCTTTCCTGATGCAGAAGGCAGCCGTTTTGATGATGAGTATCAACGCGCTGCCAGACAACAAAAGGCGGTACATTTTGAAGCCTACAATCCGCGGCTGGGATTATGGCTTGAGGCGCACGTATATCCTTCCGCTGAAGGTCTTACGGTCTATTTTCGCGATATCACCGAGCGCAAAGCGAGTGAGCACCAGCTGAAACTGCTGGAGCGTAGCGTTGAATCAAGTACCAACGGCGTCATCATTGTTGACGCCCAAAGCAGCGATCTTCCGATGGTTTATGTGAATACCGCTTTCGAGCGGATTACCGGCTATTCACGTGACGAAGCGTTGGGGCGCAATTGCCGTTTCCTGCAAGGCGAAGATACTGACCCCGCCGCGATTAAGTTGCTGCGTGAAGGGGTTGCCGAACAGCGTGAAGTGCACGTGGTGATGCGTAACTATCGGCGTAATGGGGCAGTGTTCTGGAATGATCTGTACATTTCACCTGTCCGCGATGAGATGGGCTTGGTTACCCACTATTTAGGGGTTCAGAATGATGTTTCTGAACAGCGCGAATACCAGACGCAGCTTACCTATAACGCTAATCATGACGCGCTAACGGGGCTACCCAATCGCGTCATGCTTAGTCAGCTTTTGGAACAGGGATGTGTGTTGGCGCGCCGTTATCAGCGCTATATAGCCGTCCTGTTCATTGATTTAGATGACTTCAAGCCGATTAACGATACGCTCGGCCATGATGTAGGCGACTTTATTTTGATTGAGGTCGCTAAGCGCCTAGAGGACGAGCTACGCCCCTGGGATACCGTGGCGCGCTTTGGCAGCGATGAATTCGTTGTTCTACTGCCAGATCTAGCCCATGAAAGCGATGTGATTCAAGTCGTCGAGCGTGTGCTGCAGCGCCTTTCACCGCCTTACTGGTATCGCGACAGTGAGTTACACATTACCGCCAGTATTGGCATCGCCATCAATGACGGCAGCACAGAAAATCCTCGCCAGTTGATTCAGCAGGCTGATTTGGCCATGTACAAGGCCAAACGACGTGGCCGTAACACTTACCATTGGTATACCGAAGACTTGAATCGCAAGGTTAGCCAGCGGGTGAGCCTGCGCAGTGCGCTGCAGCAAGCGATCGAAAAGCAGCAGTTTGAGCTCCACTACCAACCCCAAGTTCATGCGCCGAGTGGTCGCGTGGTCGGCGTAGAGGCATTGATCCGCTGGCAGCATCCGGAGCGCGGCAATATCCCGCCAACTGATTTTATCAGCCTGGCAGAAGATACCGGTCAGATAATTCCTATCAGTGAATGGGTGCTAATAACCGCCTGTAGAGACGCTCAGCGACTCAACGCTATGGGTGTTGGCCCCATCACCATGGCAGTCAATATTTCGCCAATGCAGTTTCAACGGCCGGGGTTTTTAGCCTCTATTGAGCAAGTATTAGCTGACAGCGGCTTAACGCCTGCGCTTTTAGAGCTGGAGTTAACTGAAGGCGTGATGATGGACAGCACTGAGCAAGCCATCCAAGTGCTACAAGATTTACGCACGTTGGGAATACTTATTGCCCTGGATGACTTTGGAACAGGCTTCTCCAGCCTGAGCTACCTAAAGCGTCTGCCGATTAATAGAATCAAAATTGATCGCTCTTTTGTTCGCGATGTCATCACTGACATCAATGATGCGGCCATTATTGATGGCGTCGTTGCCATGGCGGGAAAAATGGGGTTAGAGGTGTTAGTAGAGGGCGTGGAGACGTGGGAGCAGTTCGCCTACTTAGAACAGCGTAAGTGTGACTATTTTCAGGGTTACTACTTTGCTCGCCCCATGCCCCTCAGCGCTCTCTGTGCGTTTCTGAACTTACCGCCCGCGTTTACTGCTCGCTGAGCGACGACTCTGGTACACTTTCCGCAACGACTCCCACTTTCCGTAACGACTTTTACGTTTTGTCAGCAGGATATACCTTCGATGAGCCAAGCTACGAATCAGTCTTGGGGCGGTCGCTTTAGCGAGCCCACCGATGCCTTTGTCGCACGCTTCACTGCGTCTGTTACTTTCGACCAGCGCTTAGCGCGTCAAGATATTCAGGGCTCCATTGCCCATGCCGCGATGCTGGCCCGCGTGGGCGTGCTGACCGATGACGAACGCGATGCCATTATCAACGGAACGGTCTGAACGAGATTCAGGGTGAGATTGAGCGTGGCGAATTCAACTGGTCGGTGCCGCTTGAAGATGTGCACATGAACATCGAAGCACGGCTGACCGACAAAATCGGCATTACCGGCAAAAAGCTGCACACCGGGCGTTCGCGCAACGACCAGGTAGCCACCGATATCCGCCTGTTTATGCGCGATGAGATTGATGTCATTGAAGTGGAATTGAAGCGCCTGCGCGAAGGCATGATTGAGCTTGCTGACCGTGAAGCTGACACCATCATGCCGGGCTTTACGCATCTACAGACCGCCCAGCCGGTTACCTTTGGCCACCATATGTTGGCGTGGCAAGAGATGCTGGCCCGGGATCACGAGCGCTTATTAGACTGCCGTAAGCGCGTTAACGTGATGCCGCTGGGGGCCGCCGCGCTGGCCGGGACTACCTACCCGATTGATCG
>JAMCZP010000221.1 GCA_023485185.1 Gammaproteobacteria bacterium | reverse complement strand
GGTACGCGTAACGCCCCGTGGCTTTGGCCTGTTCAGCGGCATCTTGCTTAGAGATATCGGCGGTGTAGTGGTAAGGCATCATCACCGCCTGCACCCGCTGCGGGCCAAGGGCATCAACGGCAATCGCCAGCGAAAGTGCCGAATCAATACCGCCTGAAAGCCCCAACACCACGCCGTCGAAGCCACTCTTGTTGACGTAGTCGCGCAACCCGGTAACCAGGGCGCAGTAAAGGCTCTCTTCCGGCGCTACTTCAGGGTCAATCTCGCCGGGCTGCGGTTCCCAAATTGTGGCGCTGGTTTGTAAAAGCTGGATGGGCATCAGGCCTGCCTGCCAGTACGGTGCCAGCACCTGCAATTGTCCGCTGGCATTAACGCAGCAAGAGCCACCATCAAACACCAACTCGTCTTGGCCTCCGATAGTGTTTACATAAACAATCGGACGGTTGACGTCTTGGGCGTGCAGCTCCAATAACCGCAACCGCTCAGCGGGCTTGTCTTGATGATAGGGTGAGGCATTCAGGCTAATCAACACCTCAGCGCCTGCCTCGGTGGCCGCTCTAACCGGCGCACCATCCCAAAGGTCCTCGCAGATCAGCAGGCCCAGCTTAGCGCCCTTATGCTCATAGACCAGCGGCTCGGTGCCGGGCGTGAAATAGCGCTGCTCATCGAAAACCTGATAATTAGGCAATGCTTGCTTAGCGTACTCAGCCTCCCACTGACCGTTGTAAAGTAGACCAGCGAGATTGTAGCAGCGCCCTTCGCGCACACCGGGATAACCAATGATCACCAGCACATCCCGGGCGATTTTCGATGCCATCAGGGCGCGCGCTTCGCGCAGGCGGGTTTCCATGGAGGGGCGCAGCAGTAAATCTTCTGGCGGATAGCCCGATAAAAAAAGCTCAGGAAAGACAACAATATCCGCCCCATGCTCAATCCGCGCTTCGCGCACGGCCTCAATGGCGCGTGCGGCATTACCGGGAATATCCCCGACCAAAGGATCGAGTTGGGCCATTACCAGCGTTAAGTCTTGCATGGGCGTCAAAATCTCTTGAGAATCTTTAGAATAGGGTTACACCGTCATACACGTATTGTCACGCAAGGGCCGCCAGCTAGCAAAGGTCGCATGACACTCCCAACACCTATATCCCCACTTCGGGAGACACAAAAGGATGAACCTATTGATCATTCGGCTGATTATCTTCGCCGTTCTATTCTACGTCGGTTTAAAGCTTTACGGCATGTATCGCCAACGCAAGCTTGAGCATGATGAAAAAAGTAAAACGCTCAACCGCCATGAAGGTGGCAAAATGGTTCGCTGCCGCTGGTGCGAAGTGCATGTGCCTGAAGATGAAGCGCTGCGCGATCAAGAACAGTGGTTTTGCTCCGGCGCTCACCGCGACCGCTACTTGCAGGAGCAGCAGAATAAAGATGGTACGCCTTAAGCTTTTCTAGGTGAGTCATTTTTTAGGAGCCCAGTAGTCGCTGTCGGGTTGGCTGGTAAGGCGCTGGGTCGATCAGCGGCTCACGCCCTAGCAATTGATCTACCAGCAAGTGGGTAGAGGCAGGCGCTAGCACTAAACCATTGCGGTAATGCCCGGCATTGACGAACACATTGGGCCACTGCGGCAGCGCGCCAATAAAGGGAATGCCCTCAGGCGAACCAGGGCGCAGCCCGGCCCACTGGTGCGCCACCGGGCAGTGGGCTAACGCCGGCAAAATGGCTTCAGCACTCTGCTTCAAGGAGGCCAAGGCCGTTGCGTCGGTAGTCTTATCAAAGCCGGTCTCTTCCAGCGTAGAACCTACTAACAGCAGGCCATCTGCACGCGGGATAATATAGCGTCCGTCTTTTAGTACCACCCGCTGTAATAAGCCTTGAGGTGCCTGGTAGGCAATCATCTGGCCTTTCACAGGCCTTACCGGTAGCTGCACATCAAGCTGCACCAACAGTTGTGCAGCCCATGCGCCCCCACAAATAATAATGCGCTCAGCGTTCAGTAAACCCTCAGAAGACGTCACACCCGCTACCTTGCCATCTTTACGAATAAAGCCTGTAACCTCGCACCGCTCGCGCATGGTCACATGCGGCATGGCCGCCAGCCGCGCCTTCAACGCCTTAGCTAAGCGCGGATTACGCACGCTGCCCAGGGTAGGCATCCAGAGTGCGCTGTCGCCAGCCATGGCGACGCCGGGCTCTTTATGATGAACAAAGCCTGCCCCCACTCGCTCAAGTGGTTTCCCCAACTGCCGCGCCCAGTCTAGTGCTTGATCGGCGTCATCCACATTCAGGTAAAGCAACCCTTTTTGGCGATACTCAGGATCAATACCCGTCTCTTCCAATAACCGCAGCGCTAAAGAGGGATAAACACCTTCCGACCAACGGGATAGCTGTGTCACTGCTGGGGCGTAACGCCAAGGATAAAGCGGCGAGACAATACCGCCGCCTGCCCATGAGGCTTCCTGACCGCACTGCCCGCGCTCGACCAACACCACTTGCTGTCCGGCATCGGCTAACTGAAGCGCGGTCATCATACCGATCACGCCACCACCAATAATTAAGAAATCGCTCACAAAAATGTCCGCTTTGGCTTACATAAAAAAGAGTCACTGTCGCCTAGGGTATTGGAATAACCACCCCGTCATGGCCGCTGCTACCGAACAGTGAGCATAGCGTGGGCGCTAACAGGGTCAAGTCAGGAGGTGCAAATGCACGGCAGTTTTACTAACAACTCCCCGTCGCTAGAAGGCGGATTCACGCTGCTTGAATTAATGATTACGCTGTTGCTGGTGGGCATCATCGCTGCTTGGGGGCTTCCCAACTTTCAAGCATTGGGAAATCGAACCGCCCAGACCAGCGAAGTCAATCGTTTACAAAGCACCTTTGCGTTAGCGCGTAATACGGCGATTAGTCAACGCAGTCAGATTACCCTTTGCCCTGCTGCAGAAGATCGGAGGGCCTGCCACAATGATTGGGGTGGTGAGCTAATGATTGTGCGAGGTGATAATACAGATAGCATTTCAGCAGACGATATACTGCGTATTGTGCCTGCCCAGCAAGGCACGCAAGTGGTTTACAGCCGAGGTTGGTCGCGCATCCGCTTTAGCGCATTAGGCTATACCAGCGGGTTCAACGGTAGTTTTGCGATTTGCTCAGCTAGCAGCATAGAAGGGACTCAAGGCAAAAGGCTGGTGCTCAGCCAACTAGGACGTTTGCGCATAGATGAAGCGCCTATCGAGTGCTAGGCGCTTCTTGCTAGCCAGTATTTAACCAGCGATACCGTCTAAGTAGCGCTCAGCGTCCAGCGCTGCCATGCAACCGCTGCCCGCGGAGGTAATCGCTTGACGGTAGATATGGTCCATCACATCGCCACAGGCAAACACCCCCGGTACGCTGGTCGCGGTGGCATTACCCTCAAGACCAGAGTGAACTTTGATATAGCCGCCATTCATGGCTAACTGGCCTTCAAAGATCCCGGTATTGGGGCTATGGCCAATGGCAATAAACAGGCCCGGCGCATAAATCTCTTTGCTTGAACCGTCTTTGGTGGACTTCACCCGCACGCCCGTAACACCTGAATTGTCGCCAAGTACCTCTTCCACTTCCTGAAACCACTCCAAGGCGATCTTGCCCGCCTCAGCTTTTTCAAACAGCTTATCTTGAAGGATTTTCTCTGCGCGCAAGGTATCGCGACGGTGTACCAAAGTGACTTTAGAGGCGATATTGGAGAGATAGAGCGCTTCTTCAACAGCGGTATTACCACCACCGACAACAATCACTTCCTGGTTACGGTAGAAAAAACCATCACAGGTAGCGCAGGCTGAAACGCCTTGGCCCATAAACTGTTGCTCAGTAGGCAAACCCAAGTAACGTGCGCTTGCACCCGTGGCCACAATGAGCGCATCGCAGGTATAAATGCCGCTATCCCCTTTCAAGGTAAACGGTTTTTCGCCTAAGCTGACCTCATTGATGTGATCAAACAGCACTTCGGTGTTGAAACGCTCAGCGTGCTGCTTCATGCGCTCCATTAACTCTGGGCCTTGTACACCCTGCGCATCACCCGGCCAATTATCGACATCGGTTGTGGTGGTCAACTGGCCACCCGCTTGAATACCGGTGATCAGCAACGGCTTCAAGTTTGCCCGAGCCGCATACACAGCGGCCGTATAGCCTGCTGGGCCAGATCCAAGAATAATCAAACGCTCATGACGAGTTTCCATGACACCACCTTGTAAAGAGCTAACTGATAATGTTGCAGATAGTTTTGAAAAATAAGTTTTGAGAATTAGTTTTGCAGATAATTTCGCAAAGAGTCTGCCTGAAATGGCGTCAAGTACAAGCTATTGCAAGGTTTCATCTAGGCTATTAGGCGAAGAAACCTTGAAAGCGCCTGTGCAAACACCCATCAATAACGACTATCATCAGTACGATGCTAAGCCATACTAAAGGAAGACCGTGACCGATGCGCCTAGTGAGTTTTAAGCCACTAAACGCCCAGTAATCAGAGGAGAATGGCATGAGCAAGATACCCGATACGCTAAGCACCCTAGAGGTTGGCAATAACACCTATCACTACTACAGCCTGCCCCAAGCCGCAGAGACCCTCGGCAACATTGACCGGCTCCCCAAAACGCTCAAGATTCTACTCGAAAACCAACTGCGTTTCGCTGACGACGAGAGCGTCGCTGAAGAAGATATGCAGGCCCTGGTCGACTGGCAGACCGAGGGCAAATCCAGCCGCGAAATTGGTTATCGTCCCGCCCGAGTACTAATGCAGGACTTCACCGGCGTACCTGGCGTTGTTGATTTAGCCTCTATGCGCGCCGCCGTGGAAAAATTAGGTGAAGACCCAGCGAAGATCAATCCGCTAACGCCGGTGGATTTGGTCATCGATCACTCGGTAATGGTTGATAGGTTCGGTAACGCCGCCGCCTTTCAAGAAAACGTTGATATCGAAATGCAGCGTAACCGCGAGCGCTACGAGTTTTTGCGCTGGGGCCAGCAGGGGTTTGATAACTTCAGCGTTGTTCCCCCTGGCACCGGCATTTGCCACCAGGTTAACCTAGAATATTTAGGTAAAACGGTATGGACCAAGGATGAAGATGGTAAGTCCTTTGCCTACCCCGATACCCTGGTCGGTACTGACTCCCACACTACGATGATTAACGGCCTCGGCGTGCTTGGTTGGGGCGTGGGCGGTATCGAAGCCGAAGCGGCCATGCTGGGCCAGCCGGTATCAATGCTAATTCCGGAGGTCATTGGCTTTAAATTGACGGGCAAGTTACGTGAAGGCATCACCGCCACTGACCTAGTGCTCACTGTCACCGAAATGCTGCGT
>JAMCZP010000204.1 GCA_023485185.1 Gammaproteobacteria bacterium | reverse complement strand
CTCTGGGTCAGGTTTATAGTGCTGGAATAACTCGGCGCAAAACACCATATCCCAGGGCAGTTTGGCGTGACGGGCCACATCCACCATTAGTGATAAATTGCCGTTGGTCAGCGTGCCGATAATATAGTGCTCTTTTAAACGCTGCAGGCCGTTCTGAACATCTGGCCATGGGTCTAATTGGTGCCAAAAGTGATTGATGCGATCAATGGTCGCCTCATCTAGCGCCACCCCATGTTGCTTGAATAGTTTGACGAGGCTTTCTCGGTGCAGGTCATCCAATCCCATCCAAGGCACGTCACCTTGCCGTACTCGGTTCATCGAAGGCGCATAGTGCTGACGCCATTGATCCGTTATCACTTCACTAGGCAGTTCCATCCCCAGCTCTTTCTGCAGTTCATTGAACTGATGAATCAAACTGGAGCGCCAATCAACAATAGTGCCAAATACGTCAAACACGATGGCTTTCATTAGTGTCTCCTTGTTGGATGATTATTGCTGACTGCGTCGTTAGGTGGCTAGAAGAATCCTGGGCTTATTTAGGCTTTTTTCACAAAGTGGGCAGTTACCATCATGTCGCCGACGCCGTCGACCTTGCAGTCCAGTTGGTGATCCTTGCTATCCATGAGCCGCTTAATCAAGGCTTTGGTGCCCACCTTGAGTACCAATGAGCTGCCTTTGACCTTGAGGTCTTTGATCATCGTTACCTTGTCGCCTTCCGCTAACAGCGTGCCGTGGGCATCTTTTACCGTCACGGTGTCTTCCGCCTGAACCTCAGCAGGGTTCCATTCGTGGGCGCATTCGGGGCAGATGAACAGGCGTTGATCCTGATAGACGAATGCGGATTGGCAATGGGGGCAAGGTGGGCACGACATGAATGATGACTTCTGTGGCTTGGTTTAGGCTGTTTATGATACTGAGCCTGTGCATTCTTGGCGAATGCCTTCACGCCTAACCAGGAAAGGAGAACCAAGATGAACAAACGTGACCTGGAAGCAACCTACCGTGATTACATCACCTGCCTCAATAATCAAGACTGGACGAACCTTGACCAGTTCGTGCATGACGATGTCCACCACAACGGCAGGCGCCTAGGGCTTGATGGTTATCGCGCCATGCTGGAAGCCGATTACGAGCAGATACCGGATCTTCACTTTAACATTGAGCTTTTGGCCGTTGATTCACCCCATGTCGCGTGCAGGTTGCGATTCGATGTCACACCCAAAGGTAGCTTCCTTGGCCTTGCGGTGGATGGCAAAAACGTGACGTTTTGCGAAAACGCGTTCTACCTGTTTAGCGATGGCAAGATTAGGGAGGTCTGGTCGGTCATTGATAAAACCGCGGTTGAGGCTCAGCTTGGTTAAACGTTCTGGTTATCTCCCTTCACGTATGAATAGCGCAGAATATCGGACCGGTAGGCCCAGCCCTGGTGGGCTTCGTTTTGTGACGATATTGGTCTAGAGAAGCGTTATCTGAGCCGTTTGACTGGCTACCTGCGCTCCTTGGATAGTCATTAACTTATCACCTGAACGACACAGCTTTGTCACTTAGGCAGGCTAACGTTGCATTGTAAGTCACAATCAAGTGAGCTTATACATTGCAAAAGGTGATCAAATGGAGCCTGCTCAATCCTCTGACTTAATGCTCCGCATCGAGAAAATGGGGGTGACATATCCTGGGAATGTCCTCGCACTCCGCCCCACCACCGTCGATTTCCACAAAGGGGAGTTTACGGTACTCCTCGGCCTTTCCGGTGCGGGTAAATCGACGTTACTGCGCTCCCTCAACCACTTGGTGCTGCCCAGTACCGGCAGCGTGATCTCGGCCGAATTAGGTGCGCTCGAATCCCGGTCTACGGTACGCCGGCATCGGTGCAGAACGGCCATGGTTTTCCAGCACCATCAGCTCATTGAACGTCATACGGCGCTCCAGAATGTGCTGACCGGTCGGCTTGCTTACCACAGCACGTGGCGCAGTTTGTTTCCGCTACCCAGGCAGGAACAGGAGCTTGCCCTGCACTGCCTGGACCGTGTAGGCATGGCCGAGAAAGCGCTTACCCGGGTCGACCAACTCTCCGGTGGCCAGCAGCAGCGGGTGGGCATTGCACGTGCCTTGGCCCAGCAGCCTGCGATGATCCTGGCGGACGAGCCAGTGGCCAGCCTTGACCCGGCAACGTCTGAGCGAGTGCTAACGCTGCTGCGAGATATATGCCGTGAGGATGGAATTGCCGCCATCATTTCACTGCACCAGTTGGAGTATGCCCAGCGGTTTGCTGACCGCATTATCGGCTTAGCGAATGCCCAGATCGTTTTCGATGCGGCCCCATCACAGTTACTGCAATGCCACCTGAACGAGATCTACCACGGCGCGGCCGGGGCTGTGACCGACACCGCTAAGAATACCGAACCCAACCCTCAATCCCCCCATCCCTCCCCGATAAAACTGGAGATTGCCCAATGAAACCGCTATTCAACTTTTTGTTCGCCATCTGTCTTATGGCTGGAATGACCATGTCAGCTTTGGCGGCAGACCCTGATCCAAACCCGGATCTGTTAAAAGTCGCGCTACTTCCTGATGAAAACGCCTCTGAACTGATCAAACGCAACGAGCCATTAAAAGAGTATCTTGAAAGTACCCTGGGAAAAGAAGTTGAGCTGATCGTCACCACGGATTACTCCTCCATGATCGAAGCCATGCGCTTTGGTCGCATCGACCTCGCCTACTTCGGCCCGCTCTCCTATGTGATGGCAAGAAGCAAAAGCGAGATCGAACCCTTTGCCGCCATGATTGTAGATGGCAAGCCCACCTACCGTTCCGTCATCATTGCCAATGTCGATTCCGGCATTGAGTCCTATGCGGATATCGAAGGTATGAAGATGGCCTATGGCGACCGTGCCTCCACGTCAAGCCACTTGATTCCCAAAACCGTGCTGCTTGAATCGGCGGGGCTGGAAGCAGGCGAGGACTATGAAGCCCACTTCGTTGGCACCCATGATGCCGTGGCGGTGAACGTGGCCAATGGTAATGCGGATGCAGGCGGGCTATCGGAAGTGATCTTTGAGCACGTGATGGACCGCGGCCTGATAGATCGCAACCAGGTTAGGGTGTTGGGTCACAGCGGGGAGTACCCTCAGTACCCTTGGGCGATGCGTTCTAACCTGGATCCAGCACTCAAGCAGCAGATCCAGGACGCCTTCATCAGCATCGATGATGAAGAAATTCTGGACAACCTAAAAGCCGAAGGCTTCGCCGCTATCACTGATGCCGATTACGATGTAATCCGGGAAATGGGTAGTCTGCTCAATCTTGATTTCGCCAAGATGTAAGGGGACATGATGAATCATTCCAAAATAGATTCGCCGCCCCTTTCATCGTTTTCTCCTGATACCGTGCTGGCTGAACACGCGCGCGGTTGGCGGAGCAAGCTCTTCCAAGCGGGTTTGGTACTGGCAGTGGTTCTCCTGGCGAGTTGGTACGTGGACCTGCTGGATTTTCGCACCCTGGCCAACGGGGTGCCGGCCATCGCCACCCTAATGGGAGAGTCACTACCGCCCGATTTCACCAACGCCATGGATTGGATAGCGCCGCTGGTCGATACCCTCGCCATGAGCATTGCCGGCACGGCGATAGCGGTCATCGCTTCCGTGCCCCTGGCGTTTTTGGCCGCTCGCAACACCTCGCCCCACCCCATGGTATTCCACGTAACCCGCACGCTGCTGAACGCTCTGCGCTCGGTGCCTGAGTTGATTATGGGCATTATCTTCGTTGCTGCCGTGGGTTTTGGCGCCTTGCCGGGCGTGCTCGCGCTCGGCCTTCACTCTATCGGCATGGTAGGTAAATTCTTTGCCGAAGCGATCGAGCATGTCGACCCAGCCCCTGTGGAGGCCGCCAATGCCGCTGGCGCGACGCGATTACAGGTTCACTGGCACGCGGTGCTTCCACAGGTGCTTCCGCAGTTTGCCGATGTCTCCATCTACCGCTGGGAGTACAACTTCCGCGCTTCTACGGTGATGGGCATGGTGGGGGCCGGCGGGATCGGTTTCGAGCTAATGGGCTCTTTACGCGTTATGCAATACCAGGAAGTCAGCGCCATCCTGATCGTTATACTCGCGATGGTGACAATGGTGGATAGCCTGAGCGGTCATCTTCGCAAGAAATTCAAGTAAGGAATTCGCATGAAACCAAGGGTTTTCATTACCCACCGGGTACATAACAGCGTGTTGGCAAGGCTGGAACAGCGCTGTGAAGTGATCACTAACCAGTCAGACACTACCTTGCCCGCCGCCGAGGTAAAGGCCCGCGCGGCAAAAGCAGACGCCATGATGGTGTTTATGCCGGACCAGGTGAGCGAGGAGTTTCTAGCGGCCTGCCCTCACCTGAAAGTCATTGGCGCCGCCCTAAAGGGATACGATAATTTCGATGTGGAGGCCTGTACACGTCATGGCGTTTGGCTGACCTTCGTGCCGGATCTGCTGACGGTGCCCACGGCTGAACTAACCATCGGGCTAACCATTGGCCTAATTCGACATATTCGGGCAGCCGACGAGTATGTTCGTTCTGGCCAGTTCAAGGGGTGGCAACCCACGTTTTATGGGCTGGGAATTGCTGGCGCGACCATGGGTATCGTCGGCATGGGCCCCATCGGCCAGGCGGTGGCAACACGGCTCCAGGGATGGGGTGCGACCTTGCTCTATTCTCAACCGGACGCCCTGCCTGTTGCTGAAGAGGCCGCGCTAGGCTTGACGCGCAAAACGCTTGAGGAGCTTCTTGAGCAATCTGATATTGTCATTCTGGCCTTGCCGCTCAATCAACACACCCTGCATACCATCAACCCAGCGCGTCTGGCCCTGATGAAACGAGGCGCCTTCCTGATCAATCCATGCCGGGGCTCGGTGGTGCAGGAAGCTGCCGTTTTGGAAGCGCTGGAGACAGGACGATTGGGCGGCTACGCGGCGGATGTTTTTGAAATGGAAGATTGGGCTCGAGAGGATCGCCCGCAAGAGATTTGCCCCACCTTGCGAGCACATCCCAACACGCTATTTACGGCACACATTGGCTCTGCCGTCCAGGATGTGCGGCTGATGATTGAACAGCGTGCTGCCGACAACATTCTTCAAGCGTTACAAGGAGAATGCCCTCAGGATGCGGCTAATTCGCCCACTATCACTGAGACAACTCCATGCTGAACTTGGTCTGGCTGAAAAGTTTTACCACACTGGTTCAGCACCGACGTTTTCAGGCCGCCGCCCAAGCTCTCGGTATCGCACAACCCACGCTTTCACAGCACATTCAAAAGCTCGAAGAACAGCTAGGTGCCCTGTTGATACGCCGCAGTAAAACGGGTTGCGAGCCCA
>JAMCZP010000012.1 GCA_023485185.1 Gammaproteobacteria bacterium | reverse complement strand
AGCCCAAACAGCAGTAACGCGGGCGTGTGTCCCAGAGCATCAATCAGTACCCCGGTGGCGATCACCGGGATACTGAAACCCAGATAGGCCATCAAAAAAAAGCCGGCGCTCGCTTGGGTAGAGGATGTACCAGCAACCGCCATAACGCCGCTTAATCCACCCAAGTAGATAAACCCATAGCAAGCGCTACTGGCGGCAACCGTCCCTAGCAGCACCGCCGCCAAATAGCCTTGAGTGGCACCCCAGGCAATCAGCCCATACGCGGGCAGCAGAATCGTTAACCCCAGTAATGTGGCCCGATACGGTGAAAGCTTTCTCGCCCACGGCTGAAACAGCACACCACAGCTGCAAATACCGAAGGTCGCAAAGCCGCTCCAAGCGCTTAAACCGTGGGGCTGTAATGCAGAAGGTAGAATCGCGATCACTAACCCTACCATTGCCCAGGCAAGCAAAATTGCCAGCCCATAAGGCAGCGCCCCCTTTGGGTAGCTTGGAAGACGCAGCATAGAGCTTTTAACAGGGCTCGGCGCGCTATCCTTTAGCAATAGAACCACCAACAGCGCCAACACAGCAGCCACTAGATAAAGCCACAGGCTGGGCGGAGAAACACTGGGTGTATAGAAAACAAATAGACTGGTAACCGCCGCCCCCAGGCCAAAACCCAACGCAGTACTGGCGGTGACATAGTTGGTTGAGATGTTTGTCGAGATGCGACTATCCTGCCCACCCAACACCATTTGCATATAAGCGGGGGCAACCGCTGACGTAAGCCCCATGCTGATCCCCAGCAGAAAACGGGCGAACCCCAGCGCTATCAAACTTGGCACTATTAAAGTGATAGCGGTCGCCAAAAAACTTAGCAGCAGTGCCGTAATGATGAGTGGCTTGCGCCCTACCCGGTCGGCTAGGCCATTTAACCCGAGCAACACCGGCAAAATACCCAACACATAACAGGCAAATGCGATGGTGGTGGCCCCCACCCCTAAGCCATCACGAGCGGCTAGCGCATCATAAAGCGGGGCCTGCAAATTGACTGCTGAGGTAATCACACACAGCGCAAATGCCAATCTCGCAGCATTCATTCGATTCATAGCTCAATTCCTAGATAAGCAATCGGTTGAACCGTTACGCTCCCACGCTTACCCGCTAGCAGTAAGGTACACTTAACCACTATTATCTCGACACTGTTCCCCGGTTTTAGAGAACAGTTGAAGGCAACAGAGCCAGTGATGAAACTATCAATTAATCGGCATAGCGCCACCCCCATCGCGCAGCAGCTCGAAGTGGGCATTCGTGATTGGATTGAAACGCACGGTGCAGGTGGTGGTCGTCGCTTACCTTCCATTCGCCGTTTAGCCGCAACCCATAACATCAGTCGTAACGCGGTGATTGAAGCTTACGAGCGACTGGTCGCTATGGGGTTGGTACGTTCAAGGCCTGGTGCGGGCTTTTATGTAGCGGATAGAACGGCATCTTTCACGCAACAGCCAGCTAGCCCGCTTAACGAGATTACCAGCGGCCTGTGGGGGCTTTTTAGTGCTAATGAGGATACGCTCAAGCTAGGCTGTGGCTGGCTGCCTAGCCACTGGCGAGAAGGGGATGATCTTACTCACGCCATTCGCCACGTTGCCCGAAACAGCCGCTCAGGAATTTTCGAGTACAGCACGCCTCAAGGGCCGCTGGAGTTGCGCGGCTTAATACAAGAGCGCCTGCGCCCATTGGCTATTACCACTGACGCGCAACAAATCGTCATGACCGGTGGCGGCAGCCACTCGCTGGACTTGCTAGTACGCCAGTTGCTTGAGCCCGGCGATGTGGTGTTTGTGGAGTCACCTGGCTATTACAATCTATTTGGGCTGCTACATTTGCAGCGTATTCGCGTAATTGGCGTGCCACGCTTAGCGGATGGACCGGATATCGAGCGTTTGGAGGCCCTCTTAGCGCTACACCGCCCCAAGCTTTTTTATATTAACAGCGTGTTTCATAACCCTACCGGCAGTACGCTAACCCCAGCGATTGCGCACCGGGTATTACAGCTTGCCGAGCAGTACGATTTTAAAATTCTTGAAGACGATATTTACGCTGATTTTCAGCACACCCCTAGCATACGATTAGCGTCGCTGGATGGCTTGAACCGGGTTATCTACCTGGGCAGCTTCTCGAAAAGCCTCTCCTCATCGCTACGGGTAGGCTTTATCGCCGCCCCACCGGCACTGGTGCAACGCTTGGTCGATATCAAAATGCTGACTAGCATTTCCTCTTCTCGTTTTGCTGAGCAAGTGGTCACCACCCTGCTGCAAAACGGCAGCTACCGGAAATTGACTGAGCGGCTAAGAACCAAGCTTTCCAGCCAAATGGCAGTGGCGCTGGCGATGCTTAAAAACGCCGAATGGGAGATTTATACTGAACCGGCGGGCGGCATGTTTGTGTGGACAAAGCCACCCGCAGTCATTACGCCCGATAAGCTAGCCGAATTGGCTAGCCAGTGGGAAATTACGCTTTCACCAGGGCATCTTTTCTTTGCCGATAACCAATCCACCCCCTGGCTGCGCCTTAACGTTGCCTATATACAAGACCCTAGAGCCGCGCATTTTATTGCTTTAAAAACGACATAGACTTTCGGTCTTCCAACACAATAGGCACCCGAAGGTGCCTATTGTGAACTGCTTTAATGAGCCTTTATCTTTATACCATTATGCTTCCGGCTCTAACCGATAAACACCACCATCCTCTTCATCGGTCACCACATAGAGCATACCGTCAGGGCCCTGGCGCACATCGCGGATGCGGCCTACTACACCATCCAGCACCACTTCTTCGTGGGCAACTTCATTATTTTCATCCAACACTAAGCGGTGCAACTGCTCACGGTATAGCGAGCCTACAAAGAGGCTGTTCTGCCATTCGCTGACATTATCACCGGTATAAAAGACCATTCCGGAAGGGGCTAATGAATCCTCCCATACGTGCGTGGGTTCCATCACCCCAGGGGCCTCAGTGCCAAGTCCAATATGCGCTTCAGTGGTGTACTCAGTGCCATGGGCGACCATCGGCCAACCGTAATTGGCGCCTTCCTCTACGCGATAAAGTAGGTCGCCACCATTCGGCCCGTGATCAACGGCCCACACATCGCCCGTGTCAGGGTGAATGGTCAGACCCTGGTTGTTGCGATGACCAAACGAGTAAATTTCCGGGCGCAGGTTGCCTGGCTCAACGCCAATAAAAGGGTTATCCGGATGCGCGCCGCCATCTTCCAGCAGACGGATCATCTTGCCGCCGGGGTTGGTTAGATCTTGGGGCAAATTCTGAACGTTACGATCCCCAATGGAAAAAATGATTTCTCCATCACCGGGGAAAATAATCCGCGATCCATAATGCGCGCCAGGTTGCGTTCTAGGCACCTGTCCATAAATAGTCTCGACGTCCGTAAGCTCGCCGTTGTCTGCATCAATGCGAGCACGCCCTACGGCAAGGCCAGTACCATAGTCCGGCTCATAGGTGCTAAACGCGCGAGGATCACCGGGGCTGGAAAAGGTGAAGTATATCCAGCCGTTCTCCTCATAATCCGGGTTAACAGCTACATCTAATAAGCCACCTTGGTTGCCACCCTCTGGCGCAGATAGCTGGTCTTCATCGGTATCAATTTTTGGCAAATTACTCAGTTCAACCACCTCATCACCATCAATGAGATGTAGTCGCCCTGGGCGCTCTGTCACTAACATACGGCCATCAGGCAGCCATGCGACCGCCCATGGATGCTCTAACCCGCCGACGACTTTAGTAATGGTTAAATTGGTTTCTTCGGTTTCGTAGCCTGTTTCGATGCTATCTTCTTCAGCACTGACGCTGGCATTGGCAATACCCACCGCCCCCATCAACATCGCGCCTGCTACATACGTTGAAAGAGGTGTTTTACGGCTAGGGAAAGGGCGTCCTTGGGGTGTCATGCATTGCTCCTTGCAAAGGTTATTTAAATGTAAACTATATAACTGTGCTTATAAGCGTAGGAAAAACTTAGACAAACAGCAAATCTAGTACAATATTTTCGTTTTAAAGTTAAAAAAAAGCAGCCCGAAGGCCGCTCAGAGAAAGACATATTATAATTTTAGGCTATAAGCATTAGAGTTCGCGCTTGCCGTCAACCAAACGTGAGACATTGAGTGGGTTAGTATCTTTTAAAGCATCCGGTAGCAAGCCATCTGGCAATGACTGATAACAGACCGGCCGCAGGAAACGATGAATAGCCGCTGAACCCACCGACGTCGTGCGTGAATCAGAGGTAGCCGGGAACGGGCCGCCGTGTACCATGGCATGGCAAACTTCCACACCTGTCGGCCAGCCATTGGCGAGAATACGCCCGGCTTTACGCTCAAGGGTAGGCAGTAATGCTTTGGCGGCATCAAGGTCAGCATCGTCCATATGTAGCGTTGCGGTGAGCTGACCTTCTAGCTGCTCAGCAACATGCTTAACTTCCGCCGCATCAGCACACTCAATTACTAGCGAACTGGCGCCAAACACTTCTGCTTGCAGCGCTTTTGATGCGAGAAAGTGGCTTGCTGAAGCGGCAAACAGGCTGGTCTGGCACTGGTAATCACTACCCGTTTGACCACGGCCGATTTCACGCACCTGGGCTGCACTGCTCAGACTGGCAACGCCCTCTTGATAGGCACGGTGGATACCTGGCGTTAGCATGGTCTGCGCGCCGCTAGCTTCCACCGCCCCACGTGCCGCTTCAATAAAGGCATCAAGCTCAGGACCCTTTACCGCGATAACCAGACCGGGGTTGGTGCAGAACTGTCCCGCGCCCATATTAAGTGAGGCGACAAAGGCTTCGCCGAGCGCTTTACCACGCGCTTTAAGGGCCTCCGGCAACAAGAAGACAGGATTAATGCTGCTCATCTCAGCGTAGACCGGAATCGGCTGTGGTCGAGCCTGGGCGGTTTTCATCAGCGCCATACCACCGCTGCGCGAACCGGTGAAACCAACGGCTTGAATGCGTGGATCATCAACCAATGCCTGACCAATCTCATTACCAGCACCAAACAGCAGCGAGAACACACCTTCCGGTAAGTTGCAGGCTTTAACGGCTTTCTGGATTGCCTGCCCTACCAGCTCAGAGGTTCCGGGGTGGGCGGAGTGGCCCTTAACAATGACTGGACAGCCAGCAGCTAAGGCTGAGGCAGTGTCGCCGCCAGCAACCGAGAAAGCGAGCGGGAAATTGCTGGCACCGAACACCCCCACAGGGCCGAGCGCAATGTGTCGCTGACGCAGATCCGCACGCGGCAGCGGCTGGCGCTCAGGCATTGCGGGATCGATACGCACATCTAACCACTCTCCGGCGCAAAGCTTGA
>JAMCZP010000032.1 GCA_023485185.1 Gammaproteobacteria bacterium | reverse complement strand
ACGCTGCTGCCCTGGAATGTGAACCTGGCGCCCGTCGAAAAAAAGTGACAGAACACAGCTAGGTCAAGTGTGTCGATTTATTGGCGCTTACAGATAATGACGATAGCCAGTATTTGTTATCTACTCCCGTCTCATATCGAAAGTGCACACACAACCATTGCCGCTAATTCTTTTTTTCAAAAATTGAAAGCAACATGAATTATTTTCATAATAATCAATTGTCCAATTATGCTCAATAAAGTTCAAAGACATCTTTTATTGCTCACCAACCCTTTGATTAAAAAGAAAAAAATTCAGCAACAAATTATCAATGTCTGCTATGGTTTGTTATTAAGCAAGCTAGAAAAATCAGGCTTGCTATATTTACAGGGACTAATTACCCCTGCCAGCAATATTAAAGGAGTAATATATGAGTTATGGAATGTCCCTTTCATGCCCTCCATCTCATGGTGATAACCATCCCTTATCACCTAACTGCCAGTATCCAATTACTGCCAGCCCCAATATCGCAACGAACTTTTCATCTTCCCCACAACCCAATGCTGGTCGAAATACGAAATTATCTAATATTAATTTAGTTAGAGGAATTATTAACGCGTTTTATCGACATGTGGTGGATTCCGACGGGGTTCATTTCCTCATGCCAGTTAAGGGAGGCCCTGTTCTGATGCTGGAGTCAGAGATGATTGCACCAATCATCAAAAAAATCGCTGCTGATAACAGTCAACGTGACGTTTCTGACCGAAGCATACAAAACGCATTAGATGTGATCCGCAGGGAACCAGCTGACTTACGGACTATCGGTAACGGACGAACTTGGTTAGGGCAAAACCGGGAGCGCTATATTGAACTGGACGGCACAGTGATGATGTTTCCAACAGGTCAGGAAATCATGATGCAGCCACAGCAGTTCAGTTCATACTGGCATCCCAGCAATAGCCGTTCCTTTCGCGCGCCACCCATGCAAGGAGCTGTTACAGATCTAAAAACCATAGAGGATTGCATAGGCTTGCCGAAGGATCGGGAACTACTGATTTATACCTATTTGGTGCTGTGCCTAATGCCAGATCGACAGCAGTTAGCGCTGGAGCTTACCGGAGAGCACGGCAGTCAAATGTCGAAGCTCCAACGTCTGATCAAAAACTTGGTTGATCCCGTAATAAAGGAAACGGCCTTACGCGATACTCCTAAGACCATCAAAGAGGCCGATCGTTACGCTTGGCGACATCATGTTATCAGCCTGGAAGATATTGAAGGGCCTCTCGGCGCAGTGGTGCAGCGTCGGGTCGTTGAATATCTCCGTGGAACCCAGCTTGAGTGGAAAGCAGTCGGTTGTCATGAGGATACTTCCACACTCACGGTTTCACGCCCCTGTATTTTGAGCAGTTCAGAACCGGTCGTCACTCATGATGCTTTATCAGAGCATACATTAAGCTTGGAAATGCCTTATGTTTCTAATGTTCAGCAAGGCATGCCGGGGAATAGAGCTAATAAACGGCTGGATTTGACTGAGAGACAACAGGCACCAATTTTCAACGCGCTACTTTTATTACTTGGCAAGGTCCATGCAAAACTTCACCAGGTAAGCATACAGCGTGAAGTGCCTACTCCATGGTTGGATTTCTGCGAAATTGGAGTAATTGTCTCCATAGCACTTACCAAGAGTGACAAGGGTTTCTGGCTACAGTACGAGGCATATCGCAAAGAGCGGCTCTCTGAAATCACCGAAGAAGAACCCGTCGCCCAGGCAATCGTCAAATACATAGAAATTAACAGTATTAAGGAAACTACTGAAAAATCAGCGGGAGCTTGGCTTGCCATTTTGGAAAAATACAAACCCGCTTGGGGTAGTGAAAGCAAATGGCCGCGTGAACCACGTGGGCTTGGGGCGGCGTTTAAACGTGCTGCGCCTCTATTAGAAGCACAGGGAATTACCTGTTATAGCAACGGTAAACGTGGCTCTAATCGGCATTGGGTAATCGGCCCCCAGCATCGAGGTTGGGAGGATTTAGGAGAATGGCTCTAAATTCTAATTCAACGAGCCCAAATTTTTCATTGGCACAACACTTCTTATCATGTCGTTACCGTGGGCAATCTGCCTGAAGAGCTTCTCTTTAATGCCTCAGGCATACACGGTAGCAAGCATGCCCTTTCCTTTCATTAGCTCCTCTACTGTATCTAAAGCGTTGCTGGTAAACCGTTCCCGCTAAGGCCACTCTTGTCATGACGACGACACCCCCGCTTAAGGGAGTCTAGCTCCCGCTGTTAGGTTGGCTAATACCCACTCATTATCCCTGCAAGCCAAGGCTTGTACTACGCCACTACCGCCAGGGTAAAGTTCCATGTATCTACCCCTATTGGGGTTAATAATCCGCCACCCTACGCCATGTTTTTTAATCGGTCAGGTACTGGATAGGGATTCTATTCAAAGCTTAATGCTATTCAAGTACGGGAAGACATCGGCGTAGTCAGCAATGAATTTCAATGCTATGACGACATTGAACATCAAAACTCCCACATATTGGCTGCATAAGCTTCGCTTTTACAAAAACTTCAATTTTCAATGTCGTGACGTCGTGCTCAAAAGGCCCGGGGTTCATCACCTTGATCAACCTACCTGACATTTAGCAGCTCATTCCAATGCGTGGTATAGCGTGGTGTTCGCCGCTCACTGCGTAGCGACCAGGCGTTGCCTTTACGGGGTAGACCCAGCTGTACCGTTCCTTTACCTAGCTCACGATTGAGCTTATCCATCGTCGCCATCAGGCGTTTGCTGCGCTTAGCTTCTTCATCGGTTTGCGGGGTTTCGGTGAGGGTGAGCTGTCGATTTGCCTTGGGTGAAAGGTCGAGCAGCATCAGACCTGCTTTATGGTAGCTGTAACCCTTACGCCAGAGACGGCGTAGGCCTTGTACCGCTGCGGCGATAATATCGCGGCTATCATCGGTGGGCCTCTCTAGAGAGATAACCACACGTTGTTGATATTGCGGTAAGTCAGTACGGAATGGGTTGGTACGCACAAACACCATCACTGCACTGGTTACACTTTGCTGTTTACGCAGCCTTTCGGCCGCCCTAGCAGCATGCTGTCTTAAGGCTTCTCGCAAGTCGTGGGGATTGTTGGTTAGCCTACCGAACGAGCGTGACACCATGATCTGTTGCTTGGGTAAACTCATGTCATCAAGCTGGATGGCGGACTGCCCGCGTAGCTCCCATACGATGCGTTCCTGCACCACACTAAATCTCCCCCTGATACGCTTAGGGTCTGCCTCGCGTAGATCCCATGCGGTCTCAATACCCATCACTCTTAAACGTTCACCGGTGCGGCGTGCCACCCCCCACAGCTCTGTCACTGGCAATTGCTTTAGCAAGGCCTTGGTCGCTTCACTATCGGCGGTCAGCTTACACACCCCGTGCTGCTTGTAGGCGGAATGTTTTTTAGCCGCTTGGTTCGCCACTTTGGCTAATACGCGGGTCGGTGCAAACCCCACGCATACGGGAATCCCCGTCCACTGCCGAACGGTATCGCGCATGGCTTGGCCCCGAGCTTCCTGCGTCTCTGGGTCAAAGCCCTGAAACCCGACAAAACTTTCATCAATGGAATACACCTCCACATGGGGTGAAAACTCGCCTAGCACCTCGGTCACCCGCTGGGACATATCGCCATACAAAGCATAGTTGCTGGACAACAGTAAGGCTTGACGGCGTATTCCAGGCGGTAATAGGTGCATGGCCGTTCCCATCTCAACCCCCAGGGCTTTGAGTTCGTTGCTACGGGCAACGACGCAACCATCGTTATTCGACAGCACCCCTACCGGACGCCCTTCCAGCATTGGATCAAAAACGCGCTCGCAACTGACATAAAAGTTGTTGCAGTCAACAAGCGCAATCACGGCAGTGCCCTCAGCAGATTGTGAATCACGTCGGTCACTACACCCCATACTTGGGATTCGCGTCCATCAAGGGGTATTGGCTTGAAATTAGGGTTACTTGCTTTGAGGTAGGTACGCTGGCCTACCCGCTCCAGGCGCTTAACGGTCATCTCGCCATCGACGCAGATCACCACAATCCGACCTGGCAGCGCTTCCAGACTGCGATCCACCACTAATAAGGCCCCTGGGTGGATACTATCCCCGATCATCGAATAGCCTTCCGCACGCGCAAAATAGGTCGAGGCTGGGCGTTTAACGACGTAGCGGTGCAGATCTAGCTCGGTATCCAGGTGATCATCGGCGGGCGAAGGAAATCCGGCACGCACAGCGGTGGAATAGAGCGGTAAAGAGTGTGACGAGGCCACGGCATCTGCCCGGCCCAGCAGTGAAACGCTTAATGACATAAAAGGCTTCTCCTTTTTGCTGTATGTATGAACAGTTTCAGTAAAGAGGACTAGCGAAGCAACCATTTAAAAGTCAACGCTAAAAATTACAGACCTACATCACTCCTATGAACCCACACCTAGAATTGCTTTGTATTGCATAGAAGTGTTGCTAATGCCCATGCCTTGTAAACACGATGCCACTACTCGCCGATATAAGCGGTAAAAAGAATTCTGAGTAGGCGCTTGGTTCCTCCATCAGCTAAGGCAATCGCTAGATACTTTCCGCACTGCTCAACATAACCACTCGCGGCCAGCAAGATAAAGACATGGGCAGTAGCAAAGCGAGCATCAAGCTAGTGGCACCCTTTCAGGCGGGACAGACCCAACACATGATCAGCCAGTAACCTGCGAGCACACAGACATAGTTCAGCGTGGTGTGCCCCAAAATGACTTCGACAAGCTCCGCACATCGCTCTTAAAACGTGCCGTTCAATAGCCTACCAATGCCCCGTTAAAAGGAAGCCCAATGCAACTGATGACGCTGGCATAAGATCCTCCGAGCACGCTTGGGCTGCGTTCGCTTGAGTCAGCAGCAAATCGTGAGGCGGCTTATCTTGCAATGGTGTGGTTTTAGAGGGTGAGGTCGTTTACCTGGATGCGTACAAAGCCGAAGGCTCCGACTTTGTAAGCAGGCGCGCACCACCAGTCGTCCACACCAACCACTGGCTTGTGATTTTCAGCATTTACAAGGCGCTGGACGGTTGCTGGGAGATTTGCGGGCATACAGATCACGACAGTGGTGAAGCAGGCGGAAGCCCAAACTAGTGCTTCACAAAATAAATTCGCACGATTCTTGACCTTCCCATCGTTGGAAGGCCCAAGCTCTTTACTCCACATACACATTATTGGAGTAGTGCCATGGATTCCGTCACAGACCCACATGATACCCAGTCAGCGATGCCCTTTGGCACTCGCCTGAGCCTGCCGATCGAAGGCATGACGTGCGCATCGTGTGTCGGCCGTGTAGAAGCGGCATTGAAAGCTATACACGGCGTCGAAGGCGCA
>JAMCZP010000134.1:11048-24436 GCA_023485185.1 Gammaproteobacteria bacterium | reverse complement strand
TAATTTCGGTTAATAAATCGCGAATTAGCGCCGAATCATCGACGCACAGTACTTTGATCTTGGCTGCGCTCAAAGCACGCCTCCTCTTGCTATAGACGCCTGATGTGTGATTGCAACCGCCTGCGCCTGCGCGCCTGAAACGATCATAAAGACACGACAATTATTCATTTTTTTGCCAGGGTATAGACGGTCTGACCACGCAGTTTGAATGCGTCACTAATGTACGAGAAGTTTTCTGAATGCCCCGCAAACAGTAAACCATCGTGTTTCATCAATGGTGCAAACCGCTTAAGAATTTTTGACTGAGTCTCTTTATCGAAATAAATCATAATATTGCGACAGAAAATGGCATCAAACGGGCCTTTAATAGGCCATTGTGGTGCCAGCAGATTCAGCGGCAGAAACTCAACAAGGGCCGACACTTCTGGTCGCACCCGTGCAAAACCCGCATGGTTGCCGGTACCTTTCTGAAAAAAACGTTTTATCCGCGCTTCATCAAGCTTTCGCACCTGTTCAAGGGGGTAGACCCCCGCTCGCGCTTTCGCTAAAGCATCGGTATCAATATCCGTGGCAATTACCTTGGCTTGTGGCGCTTTAGCACCTAACGTTTCCAGTAGTGTCATGGCGAGGGAGTAAGGTTCCTCACCCGTGGACGCTGCCGAACACCAAATAGTGACCGGTTCTTGCTTGTTTTTAATATGCTCAGCCAGCAGCGGAAAATGGTGCGCTTCGCGGAAAAAGGCGGTGAGATTGGTGGTCAGCGCATTGGTAAACGCCTCCCACTCTTTCGCATCCGGCTGGCGCTCTAACCGTGCTAAATAATCGGTAAATCGCGTCATGCCGTGGTGCCGCAAGCGCTTTGCTAAGCGGCTGTAAACCATCTCGCGTTTATGCTCAGCCAGCACAATACCCGCCCGTTGATAAATCAACTCGCGAATACGTGAAAAATCGGCATCGGTAAGGATCAGATCACGCTCAATCTGATTGCTAGATGCCCACTGCCCATCGACAACCCGTTCACGTTGTTCGGTCAAAACGCTTCCCACTCCTCTACTGAGGCGTTTTGCCGTTTCACAGGCAAATTCGCCGATGTAGCCTTATGCTGAGCAGCAAGCCTATTGGGCAGTTGCGCAACGGGTGTTGAGCCTGCATTCCCAGGCGAACGTAGCGCGCCCTTGCTATCTAACCTGAATGCTTCCACCGAAAGTGCTAATAGCCCCGCCTGTTGCTCTAGAGAGACCGCCGCTCGCGCGGTTTCTTGAACCCGCACGGCATTACGCTGAGTGGCTTGATCCATTTCTGCGACGGCTTGATTGACCTGGGCGATACCGCTGCTCTGCTCTTCAGACGCTGCCGAGATTTCATGCATAATTTGCGTAACATTACGGGCCGCTTCAGCCACTTCGGCAATCGCCGCTTCGGCTTTTTTCACCAGCCCAGCACCGGCCCCCACCTCTCGGTTAGAACCGTCAATCAAACCGCGAATTTCTTGAGCAGCGCCAGCACTACGGCTTGCCAGTTTGCGTACCTCTTCGGCCACCACAGCGAAGCCACGACCATGCTCACCGGCACGGGCCGCTTCCACCGACGCGTTTAGCGCCAAAATATTGGTTTGAAATGCAATGGAGTCGATCACATTAATGATGTCGCTCATCTGCTGCGAGCTTTGAGTAATTCGCTGCATGTTGTCGACCAGCTGTGTCATCAACTCGCCAGTATTGGTGACTTGTATGGCATTTTTATCGGCTAACTGGCGTGCTTCTTGAGCGTTATCGCTGTTTTGTTTTACCGTCGCGGTCATCTCTTCCATACTGGAAGCTGTTTGCTGTAAAGATGCTGCCTGCTGCTCGGTACGCGACGATAGCTCTTCGTTTCCGCTGGCGATGTCTTGCGCGGCAGGGGTCACAACATCGATCCCCCCTTTGACATCGGCAATGATACTGCTGAGGCTTTTACGCATGGTGTCCAGGGAGTCCATCAACTGGCCCACTTCATCTCGCCGCCGGGCAGGCACCTTAGCGGCTAGGTTGCCGCCCGCAATTTGCAGCGTAAACCGGGCGGCACTATTTAATGGTCGTACAATAGCGCGCAGGGTCACCACACCGATTAAAATCAACAGCAGCAAGCCAATGCCCAGCACCAGCGCTTGAGCGCCTACCATGACGGTTTGGCCTTGCTCCGCATCTCCAGCCATCACTTCAGCCGCCTGCTGCTTTTGCGCAATCAGTTGATTGACCATGCTGGATAGCGCGCGGCCATCGCGGGTCATTACACTGATCACGGCATCCAGGCCGGTAAACGCTTGGTAGGTTTCTTCCGCCTGAAGGACGCTGGCGGCTTGACCCATACCGTTTTCCAGAAATGCCTGCAATTGCTCATCAAATTCTGTCGCGAGTGCCGTCGCATTGACGTCACGGGAGTAGTACTCCTGCCAAACTGCCGCGACCTGTTCAGCGCTAGTCTCAATGCTTTCGCCCATTTCAAAGCGCTGGTTAATAAGTTCCATGCGTTCGGGCTCAATCATTGCTTGTCGCGTCTGAGCAATGGCCTGATCAATCTGTTGCAAGCGAATAACGTCACGTAAGCCATCATTATTCAACTGACCCAAGCGCTCACCAGAGACATTCAAGCCATACAGGCCTAAACCACCGCTCACCAGCAGCAGTAACCCTGCCAGTACAATCATGCCCGCTAACTTGGCACGAATAGTATTGAAACGCACCCGCGCTAAGCGATTAAAAACGCCTTTCTGACGTAAACGGCCTTTATCTAAATAGAGCCCCTTATTGCGCCCTCCACGTATCTCAGCGTAAGCACGCTCTGCCTGCTCAATGGCTACTCGCGTGGCCTGAACGCGTACCGAGGCATAACCAACGACTTGTTCGTTTTCGACAATCGGCGTCACACTGGCATCCACCCAGTAGTGGTCACCATTTTTGCAGCGATTTTTAACCAGCCCGCGCCACGTATCTCCCGTCTGCACGGTTTTCCATAGGTTCTCGAAGGCCACAGGCGGCATATCGGGGTGACGGACTAAATTATGCGGCGCACCTATCAGCTCTGCGTGTTCAAAACCGCTAATATCGATAAATGCAGGATTGGCATACGTAATGCGCCCTTTGGTATCGGTACGCGAGACTAAGAAGTCGTTCTCTTTTAACTGGATTTCACGTTGAGTGACTGGCTGGTTATTGCGCATGGTCTGCCTTTATTAATGTTTTATTGTTCAAAAAGAGCGTGCCTGCCCTACCAGGCAAATTAAAACGACTCCCACTCTTCAGTCTGTCTCGCTGATTGTTTGTGTGTCAGCGTTGGGCGTTGCGTTGCCGGGAGTAAGGCAGGTGAAGAAGGGATAGCGGACTGCTCGGCTACACGAAAACGCTCTACCGCCTCGCGTAAACGCGCTGCTTCGCTTTCTAATTCGTTGGCACTGCGCGCTGCCTGTTGAACCAACTGGGCATTTTGTTGCACCACTTGATCCATTTGCGCCACGGCCTGATTGACTTGACCAATACCGCTGCTCTGCTGCTCTGACGCCGCGGCGATTTCATCCATGATATCGCTGACGCGCTGCACGGCAGCCACTAAGTCTTGCATCGTTTGGCCCGCCTGATTGACGCGCTCAGTGCCGGTATCCACCTTACTGAGCGAGGCATTAATCAGCGTGCGAATCTCTTTTGCGGCAGTGGCGCTGCGACTAGCCAAACTGCGGACTTCCTGAGCCACCACCGCAAACCCTCGGCCATGCTCACCGGCGCGAGCAGCTTCCACCGAGGCATTTAGCGCCAAGATATTGGTCTGAAAAGCGATATTATCAATAACAGTAATGATATCAGCGACTTGATGAGAACTTGCACTGATATCCTGCATGGTATTAACAATATCACCAACTTCTTCCCCGCTGCGCCGCGCCATCACGGTAGCGCTACCAGCCAACTGGCTGGCTTGGCGAGCATTATTGGCGTTATGCCCTACCGTCGACGCCAACTGCTCCATGCTGGACGCGGTCTCTTCCAAAGAAGAAGCCTGTTGTTCCGTACGTGAAGAGAGGTCGTTATTACCGCTGGCTATTTGTTGAGAGCGCTCATAAATAGACGTTCCGCTGGTGCGCACTACGCCAACTGTTTGCGAAAGAGAACCCTGCATATGTGCCATAGCAGTGTAGAGGCGCCCTATTTCATTGTTACCCGGCGAGGTAATCCGTTGGCTTAAGTCGCCCTGGGCCATACGCTCAAAATGGCCTACTAAACGATCCAGCGGGCGCAGCACATTGGCCGTCACTCCCCAGATAACCACAATCACCGTGGCGACTGTCATAAACACAATGCCTAGCAGCATCCAACGAATCGTCGCGGCAAAATCACTGAAGGCTGCTTGCTGGGTTTGCATATCGTTAGATGCTTGTACAATGGCCGCGCCATGATGCAACGCATAAAGACCGACACCACAGGCAATCAGTACAAGTATCGAAAGCGTTGCTAGCACTAGCCCCCAACTAAGACGCACCGTCATATTATTCATCAATTGCCGCATTCGCTGTGTCACGCCCTGCTCTCCACACAACCAGCACTCCCGTGCACTTTCCTTAGCGCGAGAATGCATTTTTTAAGAATTTTCAGCACACTTCCTTGTGCCAAGGCACTGATGAAATTAGTGGCTGCTAGTACTCTCAACCAACGCCATTTCTTCGCTGGTCAGTAGCTTATCGATATCCACAAGTACCAACATACGGTCATCTAAGCTGCCTAAACCACTCAAAAAGTCAGAAGAGAGCGTCACGCCAAATTCCGGTGCAGGTTTAATCTGATCAGGGGTTAGCGTCATCACATCGGACACGCCATCAACGACGATACCCACGACCCGGTCGGCGACATTGACCACGATCACCACCGTTTGGCCACCGTATTCGACGTTCTCTAGGTGAAACTTAATACGCAGATCGACGATAGGCACAATGACGCCACGCAGATTGGTGACCCCTTTGATAAAATCAGGCGCATTGGCAATACGAGTGACGTTTTCGTAACCACGGATTTCCTGCACTTTCAGGATATCAATGGCGTACTCTTCATCTCCCAATGAGAACACCAGAAATTCACGGTTTTCGGCTTCTGCGGCTAATACCGCCCCACTATTGGCCTGACTCATGACGGCTCCGCCTCCTTATAAAACGCATAATTGTGATGGTTGGTTGCTTTTTTGCCTGCTTCTTTTTTGTACCGACTTAAGCGATGTAAACCAGTAATATCTAGGATTAGCGCAACGCTACCGTCGCCTAAAATCGTAGCGGCCGAGATGCCAGGCACTTTGCGATAATTATCTTCCAAGTTTTTAACCACTACCTGCTGCTGCCCAACCAATTCATCCACCAACATGGCGTAGCGTCGTCCTTCGCCTTGTACAATGACGGCAATGCTTTTGGTCGGATCGGTGATTGCATTTTCAACATCCAGCACTTCATGAATAGCAATGACCGGAAGGTATTCATCGCGCACCTTGATCACCACATCATCGCCAGCCATGGCGTACATCTCATCTTTTGAAGGCTGCAGCGATTCAAGTACGGTGGAGAGAGGCAGGATAAACGTCTCACCGCCGACCCTGATGGACATGCCATCCAAAATCGCTAGCGTAAGCGGCAATACGATACGCGTATTGGTGCCTTCGCCCAGCTTCGATTGAATTTCGACACGCCCCCCCATGCTCTGAATATTACGCTTAACCACATCCATGCCGACCCCACGACCCGATACATCAGTTACTTCTTTGGCGGTTGAAAAACCGGGGGCGAAAATAAGCTGGAAGACTTCTTCATCTGACATGGTGTCAGACACACTGATCCCATTTTCACGTGCTTTGGCGAGCAGACGATCACGATCCATCCCAGCACCATCATCACGGACTTCAATCAAAATATTGCCGCCCTGATGACGCGCCGAAAGCGTTAGTTTACCCACGCGCGGTTTGCCGATGGCTTCTCGCACATCAGGCATTTCCACCCCATGGTCTAGGCTATTGCGCACAAGGTGTGTCAACGGATCAGTGATTCGCTCAACCAAGCTTTTATCCAGTTCGGTCGACTTACCTTCGGTAATCAGCTCAATCTCTTTGCCAAGCTTTCCGGCCGTGTCGCGCACAACTCGGGGGAAGCGACTGAAAACGAATTCCATGGGGATCATACGAATCGACATAACCGCTTCTTGGAGGTCGCGAGCATTACGCTGCAATAGGCTCATACCATTTTGCAGCGAGCTATTACCCACTGACTGGTCCTCCAAATCGCTGACCGTTTGATCAAGCATCGACTGGGTAATAATTAACTCGCCTACCAAGTTGATAATTTGATCAACCTTATCAACCGATACACGAATTGATGAGGACTCGGCGGCGGCTTTTTTAGGCTTTTCTTTAGCGCTGCTTTTGGCAGGATTCGCCTGAGGCGACGCTTTAGGAGCTGGCGCTGCTGGCTTTTCAGCCAGGGTTGCAGGAGCATCCGCCTGAGGAGCATTTGGTTTTGCTGCGCCTGGTTTTGCAGCGCTTTCGACGGCGGTAATTGATATCTGATCAGGCTCGATAATAAAGCACATGACTGCTTCAATATCGTCGGCACTGTCGCTGCTTTTGAGCGTTACCTCATAGCGTTTCTCATCCCCAGATTGCGCCAGCACGTCACCCAACTGTTCTAGCTCTTCGACCAGCAAGATGCGGTCTTTTTCGTTGACATTAAGTAGTGCGACCAGGAGATGCGTACCTTCATCTGACTCTTCAGCGTCCCTCTCAGCACTAGTAGATGGCGCTGAAGGAGCCTTTATTTGAGCAGCCGACACAACGGGCGCATCTAACTGCTCGCCAATCTCATCCAGGGCAATTTGCTGCAGCGTTTGGCAAATTCGCTCGAAGGCTTCTTGATTAGGCTCCTCTTCGCTACGGTAGGCATCGAGTTGCTCATGCATGATGTCTTTAGCCTCTAAAAAGGTGTCTACGAGGTCTGCCCGCAGCGTTAATTCGCCTTTACGTGCGTAATCGAGAAGGTTTTCCAGAATGTGCGTGGTTTTTTGTAATACGGTAAAACCAAAGGTTCCCGCGCCCCCCTTGATAGAATGGGCGGCGCGGAAAATAGCATTCAGCTGTTCGCTGTCGGGGTCATCAACATCCAGTTCCAACAGGTGCTGCTCCATATCCGACAGCAGCTCTTCAGCCTCTTCAAAAAAGGTGTCAAAAAAATCTGCTATATCCATTCACCGCTCCACCCTTAACGTCGCTTTTATGAAAGGCTCAGGTCACTCTGCGTCTGGTGCCAGAGGCTCGTCTTGTTGTGTTTCTGCTGGCGCTTCAGCTGAGGTAGCCGGTAATGAAGCATTTGCGCCCATAACGGCTGGGTTGCGAATAGCGTCGGCAATTTCCGGCAGTAGCACCACCAGCTCAATACGCCGATTTACAGGGTCTGTGGGCTCAGTCTCAGGTAACAGCACTCGATCCGCAAAGCCTGATACGCGCAGCAATTGACCTGGGTCAAACCCGCCAGCAATAAGCTCGCGGCGCGAGGCATTAGCGCGATCATTTGAAAGCTCCCAATTACTGTACCCACGGTAGCCGCCAGCGTAAGGAACGCTATCCGTGTGGCCACTTATGCTTAACTCATTAGGCAGCTCATTGAGTAATGGCGCTATGGTGCGTAGCAAACTGCGCATATAGGGTGCGACTTGGTCGCTGCCGAGCTCAAACATGGGTCGCTGTTCAGTATCAAACAGCTGGATACGCAGCCCTTCATGGGTCAAGTCAAAACGCATTTGCGAACGTAATTGACGTAGCTCGGGGTCAAGCTCAATAGCCCGCTCAATACGCTCTTGAACCTCCATAAAGAAACGCCTTTCCTGCATGCTTGGGCGGGTACGCTGGAGGGTATCAATACGCGCCCGCTCACCTTCGCTATGCGTCGGGTCTGCTCCGCCGCCTGGGATCACGCGTGTACTACCGGAACGCTCTCCGCCCGTAATAGCGGTAACAAGTGGAGTGCTAAAGTACTCAGCTACGCCTTGTCGCTCCTCCTCACTGGCAATACTTAAAATCCATAGCACTAAGAAAAAGGCCATCAAAGCGGTCATAAAGTCCGCTAATGCAATTTTCCATGCGCCGCCGTGGTGAGCATGAACGACTTTTTTGCGTCGTATGACAATCGGACGCTTGTCACCCCCCTTACTCATGCGTTACCGGCCTTTTTTACATCCCTAACGTACTCTTCAAGCTCTGTAAAGCTGGGACGCTCAGCGGTAAAGAGTGCTTTACGGCCAAATTCAACGGCTAACTGTGGTGCGTAACCATGCAAGCTCGCCAGCAATGTAATCCGAATGCATTGCAGCATCTTTTCAGCTTCTTTAGCCTGTCGTTGGGCATAGCTAGCAATTGGGTTGATAAAACCATAACCCAGCAATATACCCAGGAATGTTCCTACTAAAGCGTGAGCAATCATTTCACCCATTTGATCTGGGCTAGCGTCGGCATAGGTTAGCGTTTTAACCACACCCATTACCGCCGCTACAATACCGAAGGCAGGCATGGCATCACCGACTTTGGCAATGGCATCAATGGGAATGTAGGCCTCCTGTTCAAACACCTCAATCTCATGCAGCATCAGCTCATCAATCTCCATGGGCTCCATACCGCCGCTTACCATTAAGCGCAAGTAATCGGTGAGGAAATTCATGATATGAGGGTCTGCTAATACGTCAGGATGTTCTTGGAATAGCGGGCTTTCTTGCGGATTATCAATATCGCGTTCGATACCAAGCATCCCTTCGCGGCGAATTTTGGACAGCAGCTTGTACTGAAGTGCCATTAGCTCCATGTAAAGGGCTTTGTTGTATTTCTTTGTTCGCTTAAGCCTAGGCAGCACCTTAAATGTTGCTTTGATCGCTTTGATGTTGTTAGCAGCAATAAATGCACCAACACCAGCCCCGCCAATAATAAGTAGCTCAAATGGTTGGTACAAAGGGCCTAAGCTGCCCCCTGCCAGCACATAGCCACCGAACACGGATAGCAATACGATTACATAGCCTAAAGGTATCAGCACAAGCAGGATCCTTGCGGTATTTAGTATTAAGTAAGGGAACCAACGCTTAGCCAGCTAGTCTGATATTTAAGAGCTGTTCCCTGCCAAGCACAAACTAGCTCCATCATACTAGGGCGTGAGTGCTTTTTAATGAAAAAGTATCAATCGGTTTTATAGCTATCTACGTCGATGCAATGATGTTTTATTGCCAGTCGTCCATCACTATGTCTTATACCTTAATTCCCGCCGCAGGTAGTGTTCTTATCGTTGATGTCATATTTTTTCACCATCGTGTTGCTGTGATTTACGCGTTTTACCCGCCCGCGAAGGTGGTTGGCATATACCACACACATAGTGCTGAGCTGGGCTATGTGCATGCGCAACGAACTTACCGCTACAGCGCGTGCATCGATTAAGCTGAAGCAGGTCACTCTCAAAAAAGCGCACCAATGTCCAAGCACGCGTTAACCCAAGTACTGGCTCCACATTTTCAAGCGACATTTGCTCATCATAAAGACGATATGCTTTTACGAATGCATCAATACGCTCACAGCTAGCTGCATCTTTCAGGCTTACATAGATGTTGTAAAACAGTGACGAATGAACATTGGGCAGCCAAGTAATGAACCAATCGGTGGAGAATGGCAGCATACCTTTTGGCGGCGACATGCCACGCACTTCCTTATACAGCTTAATTAAACGTGTGCGACTCAATTCAGTTTCTGTTTCGAGCACCTGCAATCGCGCACCTAGCTCAATCAACTCTATAGCCAGCTGCACTTGGTGCATCTCATCGACCAAGCTTTTCTGGCTCACTTCTCCTCTCCTGACGGCATTGGCTCAAACGGTTCACAGGCAAGCAACAGCGAAGCATGCAAACCTGCCAACCCTTGGTCACGAGGATTATCAGTGAGCTGACGAAGGCGTTCAGCGCTCGTTTGACTAAATCGGCAAAGCAACTGGCTCGTACGGGCCAATTTCGTCAGCTGTCGAGCATTAAGCGACACAATCAGCTCGGCAACATCGCTGCCTATTTTTAAGCGAAACATGGCAGCCTCGCGGTCTTCATCGAGCAAGCGCTGTGCCAGAAGCAGATACGCTAAGTTTATTTCCTGAATTTCGTCGAGAAAGTTGGTTTGACTCATGATGTCCCATTGAACGACTCAGGCGCGTTATTGCGACTATTATACTGGCGCCATTAATGACTTTTTATTACCTGTCCTCATGGTTGCATACAATGTCTGTAAATGGCTACTCAGGCATTTCACGATGCTTGAGCTCTTCATCCGAAAGTTCAAACACCCATACCAGCAGCTCTGCGACAATTTGATAGAGGCCGGGCGGGATTTCAGCGTCCAGATCTAGCTGCATTAAGAGCGCAACGAGCTCAGGTGCATCGTGAACATAAATACCTTGGCGCTTAGCCTCAAGCATAATCCGTTCGGCTAAATCACCATAGCCCTTCGCCACTACACGAGGGGCACGATCATTTTCTTGATATGCCAAAGCAACCGCTTGGCGACGACGCTCACCCGGCGTAGGCATGTGTTTCATCTGCCTTAATATAGCGTGCGCGTAACTGCACTTTTTGTAAGTCTAGCGCGCTCAGACGCTTCTCTAACACAGGCAATCCAGCATCTAGGCGTTGATATGCCTGTTCATTTTCTGTCGTAAAATCAATACTTAACACATTTCGATAAAGCCACATAGAAGCACTAAAAGCACCTAAATTAGGAACATCTAACTGTATTTCAGAGCGCCAGCCTCCCTCCGCTCCTGCCTCTTGCTGCTGCTCTTCTGGCCCTTTCTCTCGGACAGGCAAATTAATCACCAGCGCCATAAAAATGCCTGCCCAAACATCGCCTTCCCAGCGAATAGTAGGCGTCACCAGCATTTCTAACTGCTGGCGTACTAGGCTTTGCAAACTCTCGTGAACGATATCACGGGCGGGGCGGCTAACGCTCAGTTCCGCCATTTCTCTTGCTTGGCTTACTTCCACGCGCGCTTGGCTCATTTCACGCCCCTCCGCCACTGCCGGAGGAGTAGTACTCAACAGGCTAGGAGTTGAAGTCGTTACCAACCCAGCCGGTCTATCCAACCCTTTATCGCTAGTGATTGGGACTAATGGCATATTCGGCAGAATAGCCATGTTTACTTGGCTACTAGGCTGTGATCCTGGCGGTGCCACTAAAGGGGCCAACCCGGAAAGCGAAGAAACCGCTCCCATGCCACTAGGCATTAGAGGAGCCAGCGGACGAGGCCCAGGTTGCATTTGAGGTTCATTGAGTAGCTGCTGACGTGGACTATGACCTTGAAACCAGCGCTTTAAATGTGATTCATAAAAAAGCCCACTGTCGCGAATACTTGCCTCTAAACGCGACGCTACGGCACTCACTCCTGGCGTTTCTTGACTACTAATAAGGGGAGCCGGGGGCCGCATCACCGAGGGTGGAGCGGGAAAACGTAGCAGCACATCTGCGATCGTCCGTGCCGCTGGGCTAAAGTGTGTTTGAGTTGATCCAGGGGGCGTGGGTAATGCTTCGCCTCGCGGTGACGGCCTGCCGCCATCTAGTGGCAACGGCAATCTCTTTAAGTCGCCTAATGGTGCGGTCGATGCACGCCCATCCAAATTAGCATCACCAAGTATGGCTCGCGGCCCTTCTCCTGGTGGAATTGGCTTTACAGGCTGGTTAAAAGCCCGCTGCAACGACGCATCACTTTGGCGCCCTAGCACCTGATGTAAGAGCGTATCAATAAGGGGATTAATCCCACTCACGACGACCTCGTTGGATCAGTATCATCCGCGGAAAAGGGCACCGCTGCACCTTGCTGAGGAGCGTAAGCGCGATGTAAGTCGCGCTGTTTTTGCGTTACGCCGATGAGCTTACCTAACTCATCACGGCGAGCCACCAAACGACGCCGAATATCGACATCATGCTCAAGAATACTTTCCAGCAGCTCTGCCTTACGGCGTTGACTAGCCGTATCAAGCACGACAGTAGCATCTAACTCACGCAGCTTCTCAACCTGTACTACATAGTTTGTACGCTGATCAATCAACTCTGCCCACTGCTCGGTATTGGCAAGTTCATGCATATATTCAACGCTAGCCAGCAGCGTTGCGTAGCTTTCTAGCAACGTTTGTTGAGCTCTTTCGCCACCAGCGGGTATAAAAGCTGACATTATTGCCTCACGCACTCTGCTGTTGCCCAATATCGCGCCATGCAGAAGCTACATCTTCAAGCAAGCGCTCAGCCTGATTCAAGCTCTCTTCATCGTTGCGCAAGTTAGCTGCCAACAATAACCGAACGATATAATCATAAAGTGAAGCGAGGCGATCAGCGATTTCACCACCTTTTTCATGATCCAGAGCAGCCGCAAGGCCGTTGTTTATGATATCCAGCGCTTTCGATATCGACTTACCCTTCTCTGACGTATTGCCTGCTTGCATATGAATGCGTGCAGCGCGAATAGCGGCCTGAGCCCCGTCAAACAACATCACAATAAGCTGATGAGGGTCTGCCGACATCACTCCGCTTTCTACGCCGACGCGCGCATAAGCGTTTGCTCCTCGGCCATAGGCGGCGCTACCGCGAGAGTAAGTCATAAGCGGAACTCCTATACGTGGCTGTGTTTTTCCCTGAAGTAGGGAAACCACGAATATTAAATGTGTCAAAATGAGTGCGAATTGTACTCAGCTATTTACCTTATCGGCGCAAGCTGGGCAGACTTTAACGCCCTATGCCGCTTTTAAGCACAAAACGTATTTCCGTTAAGGCATGCCAGCCTTTCCCCAACACCGTGGTGCTTGGTTGACTCAGGTTGAGATAGCAACTTCGCCAACGGTTCGCCCAAGACGCTCAGTAACATTACCCCGTACGATAGCCCCAATGTTGTCTCGCATAGGCGGCTCTGCCTGAGGCGCAAGCAGCACTTCGGTAGGGTTACCTCTTGCGTCTAAGCGTAGGATCCAGCCCTGCTGCTGACTTGAAAAGCGCGCCAGCGAACCCACCGGCAGCCCCTTAAAGTGCTCGATATAGCGCTTAATCCAGCGCATATCGAATTGGTTAGGATGTTGCAGTAAATGGCGATAAATTTGCTGCACGGTCTTCGCTGGCCGGTCAGGGCGATCACGGCGCATCGCCTCAACCACATCAACAACGGCGCTCGCTTTCGACAATTCATTAAGATCGGCCCCACTAAGGCCACCTGGATAGCCACTGCCATCAAGACGCTCGTTGATACCGCCAATGACGGCTTGAGCAATATTGGCTGATAGCCACTGGCAGTTATTCAGGCGGTCAAGTAGCAATTGAACATGCTCACTGATCGCATCACG
>JAMCZP010000134.1:0-10647 GCA_023485185.1 Gammaproteobacteria bacterium | reverse complement strand
CACGCTTACTGGGCAGCGCAAACAAAGGAGAGGGCTGGCGATCACTTTGATCTTCTTTTTTATAACGAGCAGCTTCACGCTCTATTTCACATACAAAATACCAAATTTGCCGCTCTTGCTCCGCCCCACCCTCAACGAAGTTAAAGCCCACACGCAGCAAGTGACGCTCAGCGTCTGTTTTGCGGTGACGAGCATGCCCCAGCACCTCAAAATGGGAGCCATCGGGGAAAGTGAAAGCCAGCTTTAAAGGGCCTGAGGCTTCTGACAACACACCACTGGCGGCCATTGGCAGCTCAAGCTGGCAGCCATCCTTAGAAAGATCACGTAATTCGCCTTCTATAGTAGTATCACCACCATGCAAGCTGGCAAGCACCACCATTCCCATCCGCAGCTCGGCGCGAAAGGATTCACGACGCTGAAGCACATCCAAGGTCGAGGGGTAATTACTGCAACATAAAAAACGCCCCCCCGCATGACGTGTTTCTGTTAAATGCAGTTGCGGTGTGCGCACCACTTTGCCTTGCGCATGTCCTTGCAAATAAAAAGTAGCACCCTCTTGAAGATAGCGAAGCAAATAGTCAACAGACGAGAGATCCATCATCAGCGCTTGCCCTACATGCTGCTCCATCAACACAATAGGTTCCGGACGCGCATCGGGTTTATTAAGGCAAAGCAACACGCCACCCGTTTCGATCAGCGTGTTTAGCAGAGACTCAATTACTGTTGTATTTGCTAGCGTTTGATACTCATCCCGCTGCGCCACCATTCTCGCCTCACTTGCTCAAATGCGTTAGTTAGCTGATCGCAAAGCAAAGAATCATATCAGATGCCATCAGCATGACGTATGCATAATAAGCCGCCAAATTACTGCTTAATGAAGCGATGGTAGTGAAAGACCCAAGGCAGAAAAATGCCTTACTTAAGCATTACTGGGCAGCATTCGAAAATCACAGCGAATAGCATAAAGTTTTTCTGCACACTGCCGATAAGGCTTTTAGAAGAGCAAGCAAAAAAGTAATAAAAATCGAGCTGTGGCTGCCGTCTAGCTGCTGTATCCAACTGGCTGCCGGAGCTGAACCTTAAGAGGAGCAAACCCAATGAGTTCACTGCCAATCGAAGCAGCCATAACGCTTTTGCCATCAGCCCTTCCCGACTTAACCCCTAGACAACAGCTTGAGAGCACCCTTGACCAACTAGCGCCTGCAGAAGGGCAATTAGCAAAAACGGAAACGGATAATAGAGTAGTTACTGCCAACGAACTTATTGAACCTATCCAACGCATTAATGACGCAATGCGCCCGCGAGGCTTAGAGTTTGAGTTAAGCGAAGCAACATCACGCATCATTACCCGCGTGATAGACCGGGAGTCCGGTGAAGTAATTCGAGAAATTCCAGTAGAAGAAGTATTAAAAATTGCTGAACGACTGGAAGAAATGCAGGGACAAATAATCTCATTGGAAGCCTAAAGCATCCAGACCTTGCTACAGAAACAACTGCTCAGCGTCTGCCTTGGGCTGTCTACGCTGAGCTGCCTACTTTAAGCCACGTTATACTTGCATGTTCATAACATCCCGATATGCAGACACTAAGCGATTGCGCACCTGAAGCCCCATCTGAAACGCAACGCTGGCTTTCTGCATATCAACCATGACGTCATTGAGCTCTAAATTAGGATCACCTGCCTGAAAAGCCATGGCCTGAGTGTTAGCTGTCTGCTGAAGACGATTAATACGCTGAATTGAAGCCTGCAACTCACTACCAAACCCCCCCTGCCCCACCGCCGCAGACGCCTGAACGCCACTAAGGGATTGCGCGGAAGCCGCCTGAGTTGCCATACCTTGCATCTGCTGCAATGCAGACTGTATTGCGGGAGTGCTCATACGCCCACCTCAAATTCGCAAAAAAAACCTAATGCCGAAAGCCTACCATTGAAGAGCAATGACTCATACGGACAAATACGCGTAAAAAGCCAAGCTTATCTTTCCTTTAGGCTCGACTAGTCACCGGATAATGGCGTTCATCACAATTCCGCCTCATCTTTTTGGCGGATAACCGCGATTGACGGATATAGCCTATGCCTTCTTTGGTGATGCGCCTGGGCCGACGCCAGTTTTGCCTGCCCCTATGGAGGGACGCATGAGCGAAACCGGTGCAACGGCAGGCCGTCAAAATAGCACGACTCAAACCGCTCCCCGCAGTGGAAACATCGGCAGTGGAAACATCGGCAGTGGAAACTCAGGCAGTGCCAATACAGAGCGCGATAACGCAGGCGGCTCGACCATTGATCGCACGCTGAAACAATTGCGAGGTAACCCCCTTGTTGGCCTGCTGATTGCCGGTGCTGCTTCTATTGCTATCGTGGCAGCACTTTTCATGTGGGCAAGTAGCCCCGAATATCGTGTGCTCTACAGCAATTTAAGCGAAGCAGATGGTGGTAGCATCATCACTGAACTTGATACACGAGGTATACCCTACCGGTTCAGCGATAGCGGCCAAGCGCTAATGGTTCCTAGCAATCAGGTCCATACGTTACGTCTTCAGCTAGCGGAACAGGGACTGCCCCGCGGCGGCAACCTTGGTTTGGAACTGATGGATAGCCAAGCCTTTGGCATCAGTCAGTTTGCCGAGCAGATTAACTATCAGCGTGGCCTTGAAGGCGAACTCGCGCGATCAATTCAGTCGCTTGGTCCCGTTGAAGGAGTGCGAGTTCATCTCTCAATGGCAAAACCATCGATTTTTATTCGTGATCGCGAGCCAGCCAAAGCCTCTGTTGTGTTGACCCTTTTACCCGGTCGCGTTCTGGGTGAAGGTCAGGTCAGCGCCATTGTTCATATGGTCTCCGGCAGCGTTCCTGAACTGGCCGCTGAAGATGTTACCGTGGTCAATCAGGATGGTCGTTTACTGTCTGCAGAAACACGCAGGGGTAATGATCTTGATGGCACACAGCTCGAGTACATTGCCGAAGTTGAACGCTCCTACCAGCAACGCATTGAGCATATTCTGACGCCTATTTTGGGCAGCAATAACGTACGCGCTCAAGTGGCCGCGCAGATAGATTTTTCGCGACGCGAGCAAACCTCTGAACGCTATGGGCCCAATCAGCCCCCTAATGAAGCAGCGGTGCGCAGTCGCCAGCTTAGCCTTGCTTATGATGGGGAAAACCCTTTAGCGACCGGTATACCCGGGGCGCTTAGCAACACTCCCCCCGGCACCTTACCTTCCCCCATTGACCTGCCAGAAGGTGAAGTAGAAGTAGATGGGCAAGAAGAGGACCTCCCCCCCGAAGCGTTGCGTAACCTGCGCCAAGACGATGTCGTCAATTATGAAGTTGATCGTAGCATTGAGCATATACAGCACCGCCTTGGGCAGATTGAGCGTCTCTCCGCCGCAGTGGTGGTTAACTTCCGCTCAGAAATGAATGAAGAAGGCGAGTGGATCGACGTTGCTCTAACCGACAATGAAGTCGCTCAAATCGAGCGGTTAGTCCGCCAGGCAATGGGGTTTTCTCAACTACGTGGCGATGAAGTAGAAGTCGTCAATACACCCTTCGCACGCAGTGTCGATGAGACGACTGAAGCTGAATGGTGGCAAGACCCCAATACGCTCTCAATCGCAGGTAATGTAGGTCGTTACCTGCTGGTAGCGCTTGCCATTTTATTGCTTTATCTACTAATTCTTCGCCCTCTTATCAAGCGCTACACGCAGCCACCGATGATGGCAGCAGCAATGCCGGGTAGCACACTAGAGACGCGGGTTGGAAGTGAAGATGAGGGCGAAAGTGAAGGAGCCTTCGACGAGGACGACGAGACTTACGCCAAACCTAAGCGTCGGCGCAAAACGTCACTCTATGAGCATAACCTCAACGATCTGCGTGAAATGGCTCAGGAAGACCCCCGCATGGTCTCGATGATCATTCGTAGCTGGATGAATACCCATGAGTAGTTCAATTGCTGAAATGAGCGGCGCCCGTAAGAGCGCTATCTTATTACTTGCACTCGACGAGGATAGTGCAGCCGAGGTCTTTAAATACCTCGGCGCCAGTGAAGTGCAAGAGATCAGCATGGAGATGGCCCGGCTAAATCAGGTCTCCCATGACGACATGAAAGCGGTGCTGGAAGCGTTCCATAAAGAGACCGAAGAGTTTGTAGCACTGAACCTTAACTCCAGCGACCACATTCGTTCGGTGCTGACCAAAGCGCTGGGCAGCGAACGCGCCACCAGCTTGATCGAAGACATTCTCGAAACAACAGGTGGCAACTCCGGTATCGACGCTCTCAACCTTATGGAAGCCTCTATGGTGTCCGAGTTGATACGCGACGAGCACCCGCAGATCATTGCGACAATTCTGGTCCATCTGGAGCGCCATCAAGCTGCTGATATTCTTGAGTTATTTGAAGAAAAACTGCGTAATGACGTGGTTCTCCGTATTGCTACGTTTAGCGGCGTTCAGCCAGCGGCTCTGCAAGAACTGACCGAAGTGCTAACCAGCATGTTGGACGGCCAGAACCTCAAGCGCAGCAAAATGGGCGGCGTAAGAACAGCGGCCGAGATTCTCAACCTGATGAACTCCTCGCAAGAGGAAACTGCCATTGAAACCGTCCGTGCGCATAGCGATGATCTAGCACAGAAAATTATCGATGAAATGTTCCTGTTCGAGAACTTGCTCGACCTCGACAATCGCGCCATTCAAATGGTATTGCAGGAAGTCGACACTAACTCGCTGGTGGTGGCACTTAAAGGTGCTCAAGATGCCCTGGTGGATAAATTCTTGCGCAACATGTCGCAACGCGCCGCAGATCTAGTTCGCGAAGATATGGAAGCCCGCGGGCCAATCCGCGTCTCTCAAGTTGAGACAGAACAAAAAACTATCCTACAGGTTGTGCGGCGTTTAGCGGACTCAGGCGAAATCGTACTAGCGGGTGGAGATGATGAGTATGTCTAATACTCACTCACCCACATTTGATCCCCATGGGGATTGGCGCCGCTGGAAGATGGATGAACTGGCCACCTCAAGCAGTCACTCCAGTGACAGCAACGTGCCGACGGTACAACAGCGCAAAGTTCAAGCAGCACAGCGCGCCGCAGAGCTTGCTCGCGAGCGTGAAGAGAGTGAGCGACAAGAGCTTCACAAGCGGATTCGTCAGCAGGCCGAAGAAGAAGGCTATAAAGCAGGCTTTGAAAAGGGTCAGCAAGAAGGCTTTATCAAGGGCTTAGACGATGGTAATGCCCAGGCTAAAGAAGAGCTTAAAGAGCATATCCGGCTTTCGGTAACGCCGTTGAATACCCTAGCAAAACAGTTTTCTGACGCGCTTGAGCGCATCGATGACACCATTGCCCACGACTTAGTTGAATTAGCCTTAGCTACTGGCAAGCAGTTGGCTTCGGATGCGTTGCAGGAAACACCCGAGCAAATTTTAGCTGTTGTGCGCGAGCTACTGCATACCGAGCCACCCTTGGTAGGCCAGCAGCGTCTTTGGCTCAATCCCAATGATCACGCTTTGGTTGAGGAACACTTGGGCAATGAGCTACGGGCGGCCAATTGGAAACTACAACCGGATGACCAGCTTGCGCGTGGTGGCTGCCGGATAACCAGTGCGCAAGGCGAAATTGATGCCACTTTTGAAAGTCGCTGGCACACCATTCAAGCCCAGTCACGCAAAAGGGGGGTTAATTCTCAACCGCCCACTAATGCTTCATCATCGTAGGCAGATACGCTATGGCAGATACCACCTGTCCCCATCGACATCGCTGGCACAAGGCCTTACGCCGCACACAGCAGCGTATTAGCCATTTGCCTCGCTACCGCAATAGCGGTCGGGTGATACGCGCGACCGGGATGGTGATTGAGGTGGTGGGTCTTCGGGTCGCCGTCGGCAGTGCATGCCGCATTGAGCTGCCGGGGAGCGATGGTCGCTTAGCCGACAGCGATAAGCATGCTGAGGCTGAAGTGGTCGGCTTTTCTGGTGACAAGCTGTTTCTTATGCCACTTGAAGAGGTCTCCGGACTAATGCCAGGGGCGCGTGTCTCTCCTCTAGACGAAGGCAATGGCAGTAGCGCACGTCGCTTCCCTATGGGTGAAGGGCTGTTAGGCCGCGTACTCGATGGCAATGGTAACCCGCTTGACGATAGAGAAAGTATTGAAGAAATTCCCAGAGTCACCCTTAGCTCGCCCCCTCTAAACCCACTTTCGCGCGCGCCCATTGAGGCCCAAATTGATGTCGGCATTCGTGCTATTAACGCACTGCTAAGCGTAGGTCGAGGCCAGCGTATGGGGTTGTTTGCCGGCTCGGGGGTGGGTAAATCAGTACTGTTAGGCATGATGGCACGCTACACCAAGGCAGATGTCATTGTGGTGGGTTTGATTGGCGAGCGGGGCCGTGAAGTACAGGATTTTATCGACAACATTTTAGGCCCTGAAGGACGAAGCCGAGCCGTCGTGGTGGCAGCACCTGCCGACACTTCGCCGCTCCAACGACTGCAAGGCGCCGCCTATGCAACACGCTTAGCAGAGGGCTTTCGCGACGAGGGCCGTAACGTCCTGCTGATTATGGATTCGCTTACCCGTTATGCCATGGCACAACGGGAAATAGCGCTAGCCATCGGGGAGCCGCCAGCAACAAAAGGCTACCCACCTTCCGTATTTGCCAAGCTACCCAGCTTGGTTGAGCGTGCAGGCAATGCCGAGCGGGGCGGTGGTTCCATCACAGCTTTTTATACCGTCCTGACAGAAGGTGATGATCAACAGGATCCTATAGCTGATTCTGCGCGCGCCATTCTTGATGGACATATCGTCCTCTCGAGAACATTAGCAGAAGCTGGCCATTATCCAGCGATTGATATCGAAGCCTCCATTAGCCGAGCGATGACGTCTATTACTACCCCTGAGCAATTGCATGAAGCACGTATTTTCAAGCAGTTATTTTCACGCTATCAGCGCAACCGCGACCTGATTAGCGTAGGCGCCTACAGTCCTGGTCACGACCCACAGCTAGATGAGGCGGTCAATCGCTTCCCATCGCTGGAGCGTTTTCTACAACAAAATATTGATGAGTGTGCAACGCTGGATACGTCACGCCAAGCGTTACATGCACTGGTGGGAGGACGCACATGAGCACGTCACAGCTAGAAATGTTAACGGATTTAGCGAGAGGAGCGCGTGACCAAGCAGGTAAAGTACTCGCTCAAGAGCGACAGTCAGAGCAACAAACCACTGCTCAGCTCCAGTCGCTTGTAAATTATCGAGCCGAGTATGCCGAACGCCTACAGAAGGCCATGAGCGAGGGTATTGACCCAGCGACCATGTACAATTATCAGCAATTTTTAGCCTCTTTAGATGCAGCCTTGAGCCGTGCCCGCCAAGCATTGGCGGCACAGCAGGCAAGCGTTCGGCAGAGCCAAAAGAACTGGCAACAAGAGCAGCGCAAACTCTCCTCCTACGATACACTGGCGTCGCGCCGGCTTTTAGAAGAGCACCGTCGCAGTGAGCGTCATGAGCAAAAAACTAACGATGATCTGGTGACCAGCCGCTTGGCTCGTCAGCACAACGACGCTCCGCAATAGCGGTGCCAGGGAACGTAATATGAATATTCACCAATTACTTTCAGCTACCCCAGGTTCGTCTCAGTTGCAGGGCGGTCTCAGCCAACAAGGCTCAGCTAATAGCTATTTTAAGCAAGCACTGTTAAACGCCTCTGGCTCTCAAAGCTCATCTTCGAATGGGTCAGGTTTTGCCGCCCCCGTCTCTCTCCAAGCCCAGCTTGTCGAGCGCTTAATAGGCCACAACGAAGGTTTGGGCGCAGCCTTAGAAATGCTTGGTATCAATGTCAGTGGGCAAGAGCTATCTGAGCTATTAGCGCAGTTCAACGTGCCAGCCCCTGAAATAATGACCGAAAGACTGCCAAACACTGATCTAGAGGCGTTAACGCCCCTTGATGAAATTGCCGCTCGTCTTAACTTAATATCGTCATTTTCAGATGTGACTCACTCATTGCCAGCAGATTCAACTGCTCCACTAGAGGCTGTCGCTGAACATCTCGATATCAACCTGACTGAAGCCGCACAGCTTGTTTCTGCTTTAAGTGTATTGGTCGTGCAGCATCAAGGCGTACAGCCTTCGCTTACTGATAAAGCAACTCCAGCCAGCATTCGCCCCCTGCCCGTAGATTTTAATGCGATGCAACGACCTCAGGCAGATAATTTTTTGGGCCATACCATTGCCCGAGGCCCATCACTGCAGGTTAGCAGCGAGGCATTAATGGGTTCGCTGTTAACAGTGGAAGGCATGCCAAAATCTAGCCAAGCGGGTGAACTCTCACTACCGGGCTCTCCGTTAAGTGCATTAAACGCCAATCAGCATCCCCCCTTAGCCTCGGCGCAACCAGCGCCAGGTACTGCGCCTTCAGCATCGCCAACACAAGCCGTATTAAGCGCGCCTGTTTCCAGCACCGCATGGCCTCAACAGTTAGGGCAGCAGCTCGTCCAGTTTTCACAGCGCGGGGGCGAGCAGCATGTTCAAATGCAATTAAACCCCGCTGAATTGGGGCCGCTCTCTATCTCATTGAAATTTAGTGAACAAGGCGCTCAAGCGCACTTCTTATCTGCCAGTGCTCAGGTACGGCAAGTGCTTGAACAGGCAATGCCTCAACTGAGAGAAGCTTTGGCGGAGCAAGGTATTTCACTAGGCGAGACTTCCGTTGGCGAGCAGCGCGATCCTAATGCACAAGCCTTTGCCCAATCCGGCAGACAGCAAGGGGCAGAGATAGAGAGTGGCGATAGCGGTTTGATGGTAGATGAAGCCCCCGTCTCAAGTATAGGAGGCGATCCCGTTTCTTTGGATGGGCGGGTCGATCTTTACGCTTAACAACTAAACCAAAAGATAGGCTTACCTAGTGAGCCTGTTCATTTCATCATCAGCATGCGCTTTAGGCATAATACTTCGCTAGTAGCGCGCATAGAGTTTACAGGAATCGCAAATGGCAGAAACAAGTGGCGGGTCTAAAAAACTGCTCTGGGTAATGATTATACTGGTATTGCTCTCGTCCGCGGGAGCGGCGGCGGCTATCTATATGGTCATCGACCAGCGTGGTGGCGATACGGTAGAAGGCGAGACACAGCAAATGGCTGCGCGTCAACCACCTATTTTTATGCGTATTGAGCCTTTCACTGTCAATCTTGCCGATGACCGCTATGGTTCGCGTCTACTATACACTGGCGTGACGCTGCGCGTTGGTAATGATTTAAGCCAGCAGATTTTAGAAGAGCATATGCCCCAGGTTCGCAGCCGCTTACTGATGCTACTTTCTGGCAAACAGGCAAGTGACCTCACGTCCCCTGAAGGTAAAGAAGAGCTCGCTCAAGCGATCATCAGCCGGCTAAATGTTCCGCTAACTGAAAATCAGCCGCCGCTTGATTTGCGTGAAGTCTTATTCACTGAATTCATTGTGCAATAACCTCGGGAACTGGAGCCGTTCATGTCACAGGACGATCTACTGTCCCAGGAAGAAATTGATGCCCTGTTGAAGGGCGTTAGTGGAGACGATGAGCCATCGGTCTCATCCTCTCAAGCGCAAAATGAGTCGCGCGTTCGGCCTTACGATCCTGCCACTCAGCACCGAGTGATTCGTGAGCGCTTACATGCCCTGGACTTTATCAATGAGCGTTTTGCTCGTTACTTTCGTAATGGGCTATTTAACCTGTTACGCCGTAGCGCAGATATCACTGTAGAGTCGGTTCGCTATCAAAGCTTTAGCGAGTTCTCTCGTAATGTGCCGGTGCCCACGAATCTAAACATTGTCTCAATGAAGCCTCTGCGTGGATCAGCCCTGGTTGTTTTTCCACCCAATCTCGTTTTTATGGTGGTCGACAACCTTTTTGGTGGTGATGGTCGCTTTGTAACAAAATCGGATGGGCGAGAATTTACTAATACTGAACAACGCATTATCCAACGACTGCTTAATTTAGCGTTAGATGCCTATCAAGAAGCCTGGAAAGTGGTTTATCCGCTTGATGTCAGCTTTTTGCGTTCAGAAGTACAATCGAAATTTGCTAATATCACCAATTCTCCCAATGAAATAGTCGTAAATACCAAATTCAATATTGAAGTGGGTAATTTATCTAGCAATTTTCAGATATGCATGTCTTACGCGATGATTGAGCCATTACGAGACTTACTAGCAAATCCGATCAATGACAGCAATCATGACCAAGACGGTAGCTGGTCGCGGCGAATGGCGAGCGAAATACGTCAATCAGAAGTCGAATTAGTCGCCGAGTTTGCTCAAATACCTAGCCGTATTGCCCATGTCATGGGTTTGAAAAAAGGCGACGTGCTACCGCTAGATATCCCTAGCACGATTACAGCGCGTGTCGATGGGGTACCCGTAATGCAGTGTGAGTATGGCAGTCAACGTCAACAGCATGCTCTGCGTGTGCTTCACATGATCGACCATGCCGAGATGAATAACGTATCGTCCAAGGACTTTATCAAAGGGTCTACGCGACAGAAAGCCAAGGAATCCAAAGCATGACTGATCCCAATAAGCCTAATCAGAACGTCTCTGAAGACGATTGGGCGGATGCCATGTCTGAGCAAGAAGAAACAACATCCAGTGCCGATGCTGCCAGTGAAGAGGAAGACCCGTGGGCAGC
>JAMCZP010000057.1 GCA_023485185.1 Gammaproteobacteria bacterium | reverse complement strand
ACCCAGAGTACTTGCGCTACTACTTTGCCGCCAAGCTGACTTCCAAGGTCGATGATCTGGATTTGAATCTGGAAGATTTTGCAGCGCGTGTAAACTCAGACCTGGTTGGCAAAGTGGTTAATATTGCTAGCCGTTGTGCCGGTTTTGTTAAAAAAATTGGTGGTGGAAATCTTTCAGCACATTGCGCTGAACCGCAAATGGTGGCGCGTTTTATTGCTGCCGGTGATGATATTGCCGACGACTTTGAAGCACGTGAATTTAGCCGAGCAATGCGTAAAATTATGGAATTGGCGGACGAAGCCAATACCTACATTGCCGATAAAGAGCCCTGGGCACTGGCCAAGCAGGATGGCCGCGATAACGAAGTATTAGAGATATGTTCGGTCGGTATTAATCTGTTCCGCCAGTTGATGGTGTATCTAGCGCCCGTGGTGCCCGCCATGGCTGAAGAGGCTCGTCAGTTTCTTAACGTTGAGTCACTTGACTGGCACACGCGCCAAACGGTGCTGACCAATCACTCAATCAACAAATTCAAACCGCTGATGACGCGTGTTGAGCGTGATAAAATTGACGCGATGATTGAAGCGTCGAAGGAAGATTTAGTGGAAGAGCAAAAACTCAAAGAGGCGCCTAAAGGCCCTCTGGCAGAAGAGCCCATCGCTGAAGAGATCGACTTTGCAGCCTTTGCCAAGGTCGACCTACGCATTGCGCGAATCGTCAAAGCCCAGTATGTCGAAGGTGCTGATAAGCTATTGCAGCTAACCCTCGATTTAGGTGGCGAAACCCGCAATGTATTTTCCGGCATTCGTTCCGCCTACGCGCCGGAAGCGCTGGAAGGTCGTTTGACAGTGATGGTCGCCAACTTGGTGCCTCGTAAAATGCGTTTTGGCATGTCGGAAGGCATGGTGCTAGCCTCAGCAAATGAAGCAGGCATTTATCTGCTCTCGCCAGATGCTGGCGCCGAACCGGGCCAACGGGTTACCTAGCCAGCATATCGTAAAACTAAGGGGCAGAGGCTAACCGCCTTTGCCCCTTTTATTTTTTAGATTAACGGATTTTTGTCGCTTCGCTCAGGCACCTTTTATGGCTCAACGCTTTGCCCGATCATTTCGCTTTCGCTTTCTGGCTGCCTTGGGTGGTGTGTTGCTGCTTGCGCTAATATCGTTGCTTGCTCTTAGTAAGTGGGTAATATTTCCAGCACTGCATGAGGAAGAACGAGCGAGCGTCGATCAAGAGTTAGATCGAGTAGAGCGGAGCCTTCAACTGAGCCAGCAGCAACTATTAGCTCAAGCGCGAGACTGGGGGAATTGGGACGATACCTACGAGTTCGTGCAGGGAGACTACCCTGGTTACACCGACACCAACTTTAGTCAGCAAATGTTTGAAGAGATGCGCTATCAGTTGATGGCATTCTTTAATACCAATGGCGACGTATATTTTTTAGCTGGCATTAATCCAGTAACTAATCAATACCAAACCTGCCAAACCAGTGAGCGTGAATGCCGCTGGACGACACCATTGATTCATGCGATGCAGGCATCTATCGCTGAAGATCCTCAGCAGGGAAAAAGTGTTCTCTACTCAGGCACACCTCCGTTGATGGTAGCTTCGACGCCTATTCTGCGTACCGATCAAAGCGGTACGCCTCAAGGTTGGCTATTTAAAGTGCGCCCTATAGGCGAGCAGTGGCTAACGCTAATGGAGGAATTTACGGGGCTTCCCATTACCCTATCGATGGTTAATGGGGATGCTAATCATACTGATGTAACGACCATTATAGGTAACACGATACAAGCGCAACGCTATTTGCCTTCCTACCCGATTAATGAGCAGATAGCGCTGGGAACGCAGTTGGAACGCACCCATTACTTGACCAGCTTAGCAACGTTTCGCTACGTGCTTATTTGGACTGCGTGCTTAATGCTTTTGGTGATTGGCCTTGTGCTTCTATTATTGGAAAAAATCGTGCTTAAACCTCTCAGGAACCTAACTCAGTTTACCCAACACGTGAGTGGCAATGCGGATTTATCCAACAACATGTTAACGCGCAGTGATGAAATAGGCATGCTAGCGCGTGCTTTTCAATTACAGTTTAAGCGTCAACAACAGCTCAATGCCGAGTTAATCGAGCTTTCTACCCATGACCCATTAACGGGTTTACCTAATCGCCGCCTATTTGATCAACAACTAAACAAAGAGGTTGATCAAACAAGCATCCATCATCACCCTCTTTCCGTAATGATGATCGATATTGATCACTTCAAATTATTCAACGACCACTATGGTCATCCAGAAGGCGATGTCTGTTTGCAATGGGTAGCACAAGCCATGAGTGATGTTGCAAAAGACCAGGGCTTTTTTATCGCACGCACGGGGGGTGAAGAGTTCAGCGCAATACTGTCAAACACTGATTTAGATCAAGCAATATTGAAGAGCCAAGTACTTGGTGATGCTATTAAAGGCCTCGCCATACCCCACCAAGTCTCACCAGTAACTCACTCTGTATCAGTTAGCATTGGTATTAGCCAATTGGGTATCGAAGGCGTTATCACACCAAGCGGACTGATGACGGCCGCAGACCAAGCGCTTTATGCTGCCAAAGCAGCAGGACGAGATTGCGCCAGGGCATATACGCCTGAATTAGCCAACACCACCATTTCTTCCTACAGTACACCGCCATGAGTGAATTATTTATCATTTTGATCAGCACTGCATTGGTCAACAATTTTGTGCTGGTTCAGTTTTTGGGCCTGTGCCCGTTTATGGGTGTCTCCAATAAACTAGAATCGGCCATGGGCATGTCCCTGGCCACCACCTTTGTGCTGACGTTGGCATCGGCGGCTAGTTTCGTGGTTTATCATGGTCTGCTGGTGCCACTAGATATTACTTATCTGCGCACTATTAGCTTTATTGTTGTGATTGCTGCCGTCGTGCAGTTTACCGAAATCATGGTACGTCAGTTGAGTCCGCTGCTACACCAAGTGTTAGGCATTTTCCTGCCGTTAATCACCACCAACTGTGCGGTGCTGGGGGTTGCGCTGCTATCACTGAACCGTGAGCTCAGCTTTTTTCATACCACTCTATATGGGTTGGGGGCAGCACTTGGGTTCTCGCTGATATTGGTACTATTTGCCGCCATGCGTGAGCGCTTGGCAGGGGCGGATATTCCTAAGCCATTCCAGGGCGCTGCGATTGCCATGGTCACCGCTAGCCTCATGTCGCTGGCGTTCCTCGGGTTTTCAGGGTTAGTACAGGGATGAAGGCCGCAGACAATGAGTGACACGTTCAGTGCTATTAATATCATTAGCGCAGTGGCGGTATTAACCGGCTTAGGTATCGGCTTTGGTGCCCTGCTGGGCGTGGTCAGCGAACGTTTCAAGCGTGAAGATAACCCGCTGGTTGAGCAAATTGATGCGCTACTGCCGCAAACTCAGTGCGGTCAGTGCGGCTACCCAGGCTGCCGCCCTTACGCCGAAGCCATCAATCAGGGCGATGCGCTGAATAAATGCCCACCCGGCGGCGAAGCGACGATTCACGCCCTAGCCAATCTTCTCGGCCGTGAAGCTGAACCTCTTGATGGTGAAGCTCAGAGCGAAGCCAAAGTAGCGTTTATTCGCGAAGCAGAGTGTATTGGCTGCACGAAATGCATTCAGGCCTGCCCGGTCGATGCAATTATTGGGGCCGCCAAGCTAATGCATACCGTTATTGAAGATGAGTGTACCGGCTGCGATCTCTGCCTTGATCCCTGCCCGGTTGACTGTATTGATATGCTGCCTCGCTCAACACCGCTAACCCAGTGGCAGCCGGCCATCATGCCTTCACCCCATGTGATTGTCAGCGACCGTATTAGTGCATCAGGGGGTGTTCATGTCGAGCGCTTATGATTTCCCCGGTGGCATTCACCCACCGCAGCGCAAACAGCGCTCCAATCAAGCAGCGCTGATTGAAGCGCCACTGCCCAAACGAGTAGTTCTTCCGCTTCAGCAGCACAGCGGCCAGCCCGCAACCCCCTGCGTTGTGTTGGGCGACGTGGTAAAAGTAGGCAGTGTGGTAGCTAAACGTGAGGGCATGATCTCAAGTGACTTACACGCCACTATTAGCGGTACGGTAGGCGAGATTAGCGCCACACACATTACCATCGAAGGTGATGGGCAAGACGAGTGGCAGCGGCTGCCTCACCTTGATTGGCAAAGCGCTGCCCACGAAGCACTACTCACACGCCTAAGTGAGAGCGGCATTGTTGGGCTGGGTGGTGCAGGTTTCCCTTCGCATATTAAAGCGCGGGTGGTCGAGCGCCATGCTATTCACACACTGGTCATCAACGCCGCCGAGTGCGAGCCCTATATCACAGCGGATGATCTTACCCTGCGCCACTACCCTGCTGAGGTGCTCGAAGGCGCGCAGATCATCGCCAAACTGTGCTGCGCGCCGCATATCGTTATTGGTATTGAGGATAACAAACCCGAGGCCATTGAAGCGCTGCAACGTGAGCTGCAACACGATCTAACGAATAGCCAACCCGTGCCTGTTGAGCTAGCCGTCATTGCCACCCGCTACCCCAGCGGTGGCGAGCGTCAACTGATTAAAAAACTGTTAGACCTTGATGTGCCCAGTGGTGGGCTACCCGCGGATGTAGGGGTGCTATGCCATAACCCTGGCACCCTGCTGGCAATATTGCAGGCGGTACGCGATGGTCAGCCGCTGATTTCCCGGATTGTCACCTTGACTGGCGATGCGATTACTCAGCCCGGCAATCGCTGGGTGCGGTTGGGCACCTCTGTAAAAGAGCTGCTGGAACAAGCGGGGCTGAACCCGTCAGGGCTACATCAGGTTATTCAGGGCGGCCCAATGATGGGCACACCGCTGCTAACGCTAGACACACCGGTGACCAAACTCACCAATTGTTTAATTGCCGCCACTATTGATGAACTCCCCCCACCTCCAGTGGAATCGCCCTGCATTCGCTGTGGCGAGTGCGAAAGCGTTTGCCCAGTAGCGCTGCTGCCGCAACAGCTGCACTGGTACGCCCGCGCCGAAGACGATGCCAAACTGGCGCGCTACCACCTGTTTGACTGCATCGAGTGCGGCGCCTGCAGCTACGTCTGCCCCAGCCATATTCCACTGGTAGTAGATTACCGCGAAGCAAAAAGCCGGATACGCTTGCAACGCATTGAGGCAGCGAAGGCAGAGTACGCTAAACACCGCTTTGAGTTCCGTCAAGCACGGCTTGCTCGGGAAGAGGCTGAAAAACAGGCACGCCGTGAAGCACGCCAAGCGCAACAGCGCAGCACGCCCACCAGTGCCGCGGCCAGCAGCGATACTGTCGATTTACGCGGACTGCGGATTGCCCATGCAGCTGCCAAAGCATCGGTCAAAAAGGCGGAAAAGACCCTGGCGCGGGTGGCCCAGGAAGACCCCA
>JAMCZP010000339.1 GCA_023485185.1 Gammaproteobacteria bacterium | reverse complement strand
CTAAAAACACCTCAAACCCACGTCCATGAAGGGCTTCAAGCACTGCTGGTCCACTACGGGTAAACAACTCTTTACCCACTTTAACCCTGCATCGAGCAGGGTCTAGTTGATCCGCCATGCAGAGTGCTGCATCCAGCGAAGGATAATCTAGCGCGATAATCAGAGGGGATTCAGTTGCCACAGCGGTACTCCAAATACGTTTTCGACAAGTATATCAGTCTGCCCCCTGTTATCGCTGCCTTAACATGTAAGCCTTTTGCTATACCTCTATAGTTAAAAACTTACAAACACTGTCGTAGATCACTTACAGAATCATTCTAGTTATAAAGTTAAGTTAACAGTGCTGCGATGTTCATTTTGCTCAGACACAACGCCTCATATGGCGCTCCTCACTGCTGGAACTCGCGCATTTAAACCTTATTTCCAACCGTCATTAAAGGATCTCGAAAATGAAAATGGCACTTAAAGGAATGCTGGCTGCGCTACTGCTTAGCGTTAGTTTAGGTTTTTCCAGTGGCGTCCTGGCACAGGACATGGCTCCCATCAATGTGAATACCGCGGATGCTGAACTGTTAGCCGAACTACCGGGCATTGGCCCCAGTAGAGCCGAAGCAATCATCGAAGAGCGGGAAACCAACGGCGCATTTGAAAACGCTGACGATCTCACCAGAGTTAGCGGTATTGGGAATGCCACTGTGGACCGTATGCGCGACCAAGTAACATTTGAATAGCCAGTTTTGAAAAATTACCTTTCGCACATCAGGTAAGAAGCGACAATCGCTGCGCGCTAAAGCCACCTTCCACTGGAGAAGCAGACACGTTGGCAGGAGTAATGTCACACCAGTGAAGAACCTTTCTGTAAACACAGCAACACCCGGTAGTGCTTATGCGCACTGGGTGTTGCCTATAACCGCTTTAAATCATCCATAAATCCATAAATTTGTGTACCGGCACCGCCTCAAGCGTTTTTTGCTGGCTGCACAGTTCCGCGATTTTTTGGCAGCGACTTGATGGAAACCGAGTGGCTAAATGGCGCTCAAATTTATTGACTAATAGCGGCACCCCTTCTAGTCGACGACGGCGATGGCCTACCGGATACTCGATTGCCACTTGGTCAGTCGCACTCCCGTCGCTGAAAAACACCCGCACTGCATTGGCAATTGAGCGCTTTTCAGGATCGTGATAATCCGCCGAATACTCACTGCTTTCCTCCACCACCATTTTATTGCGCAACTCATCTATCAGCGGATAAGCAGCATGAAAGCTGTCTTCATAGTGCTCGGCAATCAGCGTACCAAAGATAAGCGGCACCGCGGTCATGTATTGTAAGCAGTGGTCCCTATCCGCCGGATTGGCGAGTGCACCCGTTTTGGAAATAATCCGAATCGCTGAGTCGTGGGTGGTGAGGACAATCTTATCGATCTCGGCTAAGCGATCTTTCACTTGCGGGTGGAGCAGCACAGCGGCTTCGCAAGCCGTTTGAGCATGAAACTCAGCGGGAAAAGAGATCTTAAACAAAATATTCTCCATCACGTAACTGCCAAATTCACGCTGAAAGCGTAGCCGGCGTTCAGCCTCCGGCTTCAAGCTTAAATCTTTACAGGCATGGCTGAACAATACATCGTAGAACCCCCACTGGGCGGCCGACAGCGCGCTAGGAACGCCCATTTCACCGCGCAAGGCGATATCTGCTAAGCGCACACCCCGTGAGGTAGCATCCCCTGCGGCCCAGCTTTTCCGCGAACCTGCATTGGGCGCATGGCGATAGGTACGCAGGCTTTGTCCATCCACCCATGCGTGAGAAAGCGCTGAGAGAAGTTGATCACGATTAGCGCCTAATAGTTTAGCGGCGACCGCCGTAGAAGCGACTTTCACCAACACCACGTGATCAAGTCCGACACGATTGAAGCTATTCTCCAGTGCAAGTATGCCCTGAATCTCATGGGCCATGACCATAGCGTTGAGCACATCGCGCATCACCAGGGGTGCTTCGCCTTTAGCGACTCGTTGCTGAGACAGATGGTCAGCCACGGCGAGTATCCCACCGAGATTATCGGAGGGGTGGCCCCACTCGGCGGCAAGCCAAGTGTCGTTATAATCCAACCAGCGGATGATACAGCCGATATCCCACGCTGCTTTAACCGGATCAAGGCGTAGCGAAGTTCCAGGCACTCGCGCCCCAAACGGCACCGTAGTGCCTTCCACTATCGGCCCAAGATGCTTGGTGCACTCAGGAAAGCGCAGCGCTAACAGCCCGCACCCCAGCGTGTCCATCAGGCAGTAGCGAGCCGTTTCCAAAGCCTCATCAGATTCCACCTGATAATTGAGTACGTAGTCGGCTATAGCCTGTAATTCGGGATCGTAATCAGGGCGCTGATTGGTTTCGGATGTGGCTGACATAGCACGGCTCCTGTTGTATACCGATCCATTCAGTATGGCCCAGTGAGGGTTTATTAAAAGCTGTCGCCGGGTATGCGAACGACCCCCTCCATCAACACTCGCGCGCTGCGGCTCATCAACGCCTGCTCGATATGCCAGCGCCCTTCTATCAAGCTTGCTTCTGCGCCCACCCGAAGGCTGCCTGAAGGATGCCCAAAAGTGACCTCGTTTCGTTTACCGCCACCCGCGGCTAGGTTCACTATTGTGCCTTCGATAGCGGCAGCAGCAGCGATGGCAACGGCCGCGGTACCCATCATGGCGTGGTGCAGCTTACCCATGGAGAGCGCTCGCACCAGCAGGTCGATATCGGCCGCCTGCACTTTTTTACCACTCGATGAAACGTAATCCACCGGCGGCGCTACGAAAGCTACTTTGGGGGTGTGTTGACGCTGAGCGGCTTCACTGATGTCACTGATCAGCCCCATGCGTACAGCGCCATAGGCACGGATAGTTTCAAACATCGCCAGCGCTTGATTATCACTGTTGATGACATCTTGAAGCTCAGTGCCCGAGTAGCCGATATCGGCGGCGTTAATAAACACCGTGGGTATGCCCGCATTGATCAAGGTCGCTTTCAGTGTGCCGACACCCGGTACGGTAAGATTATCAATGACATTACCGGTGGGGAAAATAGCTCCCTCGCCGTCGGCCGGGTCCATAAAGGCGACCGGGATTTCGGCAGCAGGGAATGTCACGCCATCCAACTCAAAATCACCGGTCTCTTGCACTTCCCCATTAACAATGGGCACTTGGGATACGATGGTTTTCTGGATATTCACCTGCCAGATTCGAACCTCCACTACCCCATTTTCAGGAATCCGTACTGGATCCACCAGTCCATTGCTAACCGCAAAGGGGCCAACCGCCGCCGAGAGATTGCCGCAGTTACCGCTCCAATCCACAAAAGGCTTGTCGATGGAGACCTGACCAAACAGGTAATCCACATCGTGATCAGCTGCTTCACTTTTAGACAGGATAACCGCTTTACTGGTACTTGAGGTCGCGGCTCCCATACCATCAATCTGTTTTTCATACGGGTCAGGACTTCCCATCACCCGCAGTAGTAGCTGATCCCGTGCCCCTCCTGGCTGCTGAGCTGCATCAGGTAGATCACTGAGTTTAAAAAACACGCCCTTACTAGTGCCGCCACGCATGTAGGTGGCCGGAATTTTAATCTGGGGAACATGAGGCATGAACGTCATCTCCGGCTACGCTGCTGTCGATTCAAGGAAGTCCTGGGCAAAGCGCTGCAGTACGCCACCGGCGGTGTAAATGGACACCTCTTCGGCGGTATCCAGGCGGCACTTAACCGAAACGCGCTGGCTTTCACCATCTTGACGATGGATCACCAACGTTAATACCGCACCAGGTGAAGCAGCTCCCTCCACGTCATAGGTTTCCGTGCCATCTAGACCCAGCGTCAGGCGTGTAGTGCCAGGTTCAAACTCCAGCGGCATAACCCCCATGCCAATCAGGTTGGTACGGTGAATCCGCTCAAAACCCTCCGCGGCAATCGCTTCTACCCCCGCTAGCGCAACACCTTTGGCCGCCCAGTCTCGCGAGGAACCCTGGCCGTAATCCGCACCGGCAATAATGATCAGCGGCTGCTTACGCGCCATATAGGTCTCAATCGCCTCCCACATGCGGGTCACTTCACCTTCGGGCTCAACTCGCGCCAGCGAGCCTTGCTGCACTACGCCGTCGGCATCGCGTACCATTTCATTAAATAGCTTGGGATTAGCGAAGGTAGCCCGCTGAGCAGTGAGATGATCGCCACGGTGGGTGGCGTAGGAGTTGAAGTCCTCCTCTGGCACGCCCATTTTGGCCAAGTACTCCCCCGCGGCGCTGTTCAACTGAATAGCATTGGAAGGCGACAGGTGATCGGTGGTGATATTGTCCGGAAGAATCGCCAGTGGCCGCATGCCCTTCAATGTGCGCACTTTAGCCATATTGCCCTCCCAGTAGGGCGGACGACGAATATAGGTACTCTGTGGCCGCCACTCATACAGCGGGCTCACCTGGGCACGGGCACTCTTATCCAGATCAAACATCGGGATATAGGTCTGGCGGAACTGCTCCGGTTTAACCGATGACTTCACAATCGCATCAATCTCTTCATCGGCAGGCCAGATATCCTTCAGCGTCACGGGGTTGCCCGCTTGATCGATACCCAGCACATCTTTTTCGATATCAAACCGTATGGTGCCCGCAATGGCGTAGGCAACCACCAGCGGCGGGGATGCCAAAAAGGCCTGTTGCGCATGGGGATGGATACGGCCATCGAAGTTGCGGTTTCCAGAAAGCACCGCAGTGGCGTAGAGATCACGGTCAATTATTTCCTGGGCAATTTTTGGCTCTAACGCACCGGACATGCCGTTACAGGTGGTGCAAGCGTAGGCAACCACACCGAAGCCGAGTTTCTCCAGCTCGCTCATCAAGCCAGCTTCTTCCAGATACATCTTGACGGTTTTTGAACCCGGCGCCAGCGACGACTTCACCCACGGTTTGCGCAGCAACCCAAGCTGATTGGCGTTGCGAGCGATTAGCCCTGCAGCCACCATATTGCGCGGGTTAGAGGTATTGGTGCAGCTAGTGATGGCCGCAATAATAACCGCCCCATTGGGCATTTTGCCGGCTTTTTCTTCTTCGCGTGCGGCTTCAAGCCCCACCGCAATACCGCGCTGGGCAAGCTCTGAGGTAGGCAAATGGGCGTGGGGATTCGATGGCCCTGCTAAGGTGCGGGTGACTGAGCTGAGATCAAAGGTCAGCACCCGTTCGTATTCAACCCCCTTCAAGCTATCCGCCCAAAGCCCGGTATGCTTGGCATAGGTTTCGACCAAGGCTACCTGCTCATCTTCACGACCGGTAAGCTTCAAGTAGTCAACGGTTTGGCCGTCGATGTAGAACATCGCCGCCGTCGCTCCATACTCCGGCGTCATATTGGAAATCGTCGCACGATCACCGATGGTGAGCGCGTCAGCACCTTCA
>JAMCZP010000230.1 GCA_023485185.1 Gammaproteobacteria bacterium | reverse complement strand
GCGATTGGCGGATAGCGTTCCTTTACCACAGCCTCACAGTCGTTACGCCACTCCGGCGCTCCCCCCTGCAGTGCGCGCGCCATAGTAATGGGGCGGCTGTCACGTGTCAATTGCGGGTCTTGGAAGAGACTAGGCGTGGAAACGCTAATGCCAGGGTGGATAATCACAAACCACGGTGTATCTAAGCTGACCGGGGTGAGTTGTTCGCCAACGCCTTCGCCCCAGGCGCTATGGCCATGTACAAAGACCGGGACATCAGCCCCTAGCGTTAGCGCTAGCTGGGCTAACGCATCAAGCGAAAAGTTGAGTCGCCAGAGATGAGTGAGGCCGACCAGTGCAGTGGCCGCATTAGAGCTGCCACCGCCCAGGCCGCCGCCCATGGGCAGCTGTTTTTCAATCGATAGCGTCGCGCCTAAGTGAGTGCCACTAGCGCGTTGCAATAAGCGGGCGGCACGCACAATTAAATTATCATCGTGGCTGACACCGCTAACCTCACTGGTTAAGTGAATAATTCCGTCATCTCGGGAAGCGAAGGTGAGGTAGTCACATAGATCAATGATCTGAAACAGCGTCTGCAGCGTGTGGTAGCCGTCTTGTCGACGGCCCACAATATGCAACATACGGTTTAGCTTAGCCGGAGCTGGAAGCGTTAGCGGTGCGGTCATTCAGGTTCTCTTAGATCTTCTCTAACACGCTTTGCGCTACTCGCCGGTAGCTTGCCATTGATTGACGACGAGCGTAATGCGTACATCTTCGTAGTTCATGACCATGCGGCGCGGCAGCCACAGGTCTTCAACTCTCTCCCAGTCGCGATAGTCGATTTCCCAGCCGTCTTGAGACAAGTGGCTCGGGAAGCCGAATTCGTCGGTTTCAAGCTGGTAGCTATTATGCTCGCCCGGTAAGCCACGAACCCAGTCGGGCATTGCGCTGACGGGCAGCGCCCAACCAAGCTGCTCTTCCATCAACGCTTCGGGGGTTTCTGCCTCAAAGCGGCCATCGCTATTCGATAGCGAAAACCGCCCTTCGCGGCCTTCTAGCACGTTGCGGCCACCGCCAAATGGCCCGCTGATTAGCATACGGAAGTAGTGGGGGTGCTGGTTCCAGTCCAAGTTAGCGCTGATATTCTCTTGAGGCGTGCGCAAACCCGCTTTACCGACCATTGTCCAGGTGTCAAAGGCTTCAACATCTGCCTGTTGGCGCTCCCACTGGCCTGCTTGGCGGCCGCTTTCATCCATAGGCGCTTGAGACGCACAGCTAGCAAGAAACAGCAACGCGATGCTCGCAAGCAGCAGGCGGGAAGGCCGATACGAGGAGCGGCGTGCAGATAACCAGCGCGGTGAAAAGGACGTCATTGTCAGCATAAACAGGCTCCATGTTCAGTGATCATTATCGATTAATAAGTAAGGGTAACATTATCGATGCCTGGGCTGTTCCAGACATCATGTTCGGTGTTACTCATAAGGCGCATCTATTGGTGACACTCCTTCTGGGCTTAGCTCAGGGTGGCGCTCAAGTAGGTCATCAATTTGCGGATGTTGGTTTGCGCGTTGCATGAAGCGTTGAAGCAGTTGGCGGGCTTCATCGCTGCGGCCCAATGCCTGCAGTACTTCGGCTAAGTGGGCGGCCACTTCCTGGTCGGGTAGTTGAGCGTAGGCGCTTTCCAGCCATGGCAATGCTTCTTCGGGTTTGCCTAGGCGAAAGTACACCCAGCCCATGCTATCGAGTACGGCGGGATTATTAGGTGCCTGCTCGTAGGCGCGTTCAATAAGTTCAAAAGCCTCTTCTAAACGACCGGGTAGATTTAGATCAGCCAGCGTGTAACCCAGCGCATTGAGCGCCTCGGCATTGTCCGGCTCAGTGCGTAGCACTTGTTGTAAATCACTTTCCATACCGGCAATGTCGCCCATTTCCCAGCGGCGCATAGCGCGCATATAGAGCAGAGAGGTGTCATCAGGGGTTCGCGTAATCTCGCGATCCAGGAGCGTACTGGCGTCCTGCTGTTGATTCATTTCGTTCAGCAGTTGTACTTCAAGCATGACGAGCTCGCTAAAGTAACGATCAAAGCGCATGCGCTCAATGCGCAGGAACGCGCGGGCATCCAGCAATCGGTCATCTTCAATCAGCATCTGCGCTGCTGTTGCGCGGGCCGATAAAAATTCATTGCCCTCGCTGACTTGGCGGTAATAGAGCAGGGCATTGTCAATGTCGCCCTGAGACTGGGTAATTGCACCGAGCAAGTAGTAGGCCAAATTAGGCACATTGGGCTGGCCTATCAGCGGCTGTAACAAGCGTTGCGCGGGCTTAGGGTGGCCCTCTTCCAGGTACAGCTGGGCTAGTGCCAAACGCAGATCTTGGTTACCGCCATGGCTTTCCAGTAGGGCGTTGGTTTGAACCTCAGCAGCACTGATATTATTGAGGCGAATTTCCGCCTGTGCCAATAGTAGAATAAAGCGTACATCGTCAGGTGCCAAATCAAGGCCCTGTTGGGCCGCGCGCTGAGCTGCTGTGTAATCATCTACCTCAAGCGCCAAACGTGCTTTGACTAACCATAACGATGCTGATTCGGGATCTAGTGCTTCGACTTGATTAAGCCGCTGCTGGGCAAGCGTTGTTTCGCCAAGGGCTGCTTCAATTAATGCGGTTGCTAGCAACACATCACTGTGGTGTTCCAACTGATTGGCGTCAGGGCGTGCCAAGTGGTCGCGTAATTGCTGCAAAATCAACGTGAGTGGTGCCTCTTCTGCTACCGCAATTTCAGCAAACGCAGCGACGTCGCCATGGCCACCTGATTCCACAATATCAAGGCGCTGTTCAAGACTGTCGAGCCAGTCACCGCGCTGCAGTGAAAAAGCTGCCAATAGGCGGTTCGGTACCTCAGCTTGAGGAGCAAGCTCGCGCCAACGTAGCGCAGAGGCTTCAATTAATGAAACTTCATTGCCAAAGCGTGCCGCGAAGGTAGCGCGTTCGGCTAATGCGGGTTCGTTGTAGCGCTGCGCCGCTTCAAGATAGCCTTTGCTTGCAGAGCGATAGTCGCCGCGCTGGCCAGCCAGCTCAGCACCAAGCAGTGTACTAAGCCCTGCGGCATCAAGCCCGCGGGTGATGGGAGGGGCCGTGCGCATAGGGTCATCGGTCCAGGCGCTAAGCGGGCCACCTTGCATGTTGGGAGATGCTTGGCAGCCGCTTAGCAAAAAGGCAGAGGCGGCCACGGTTAACAGAGCCGAACTCCGTAAGGTTGCGCCCAAGCGTGAAAAACCCAGTAATGAAGAACCCAGTAATGTAGAACCCAGTAATATGGAGCGAGGTCGCATGCGTCTCTCAATTAGGTGGCCGAATGCTCAGCATAGCGGCTTGCCTGCCTGCGGCAAAGTGGTGTGAGCCAGATGATAGCCTGCTGTGATAGAATGTTCCTCCTTGAAAAAGTGGTCAGCAATCTTTATGCATATTTATAGGCAACGCCTGGGCCACGCAAAAGACTTGTTTTAGCAAGCCCTAATTGATGGTGCAGCCGCTTAAATATTGGTGGTTGACGAATAGTCCGACACACTAGCGAAGACGCATAACGCATGACGCTTCTTGCCCTGGGAATAAATCATCGTACCGCCAGCGTGGCCGTGCGTGAGCAGGTCGCCTTTACGCCAACGCAGCTTGAAACCGCGTTGACGGAATTGCGCAACCTGCCACAAATCAGTGAAGCAGCGGTGCTATCCACCTGCAACCGTACCGAGCTTTACTGTGTCACGGATGCGGCTGGCGAACAGGCGGTATTGAACTGGCTCGGACGCTTTCATAATTTACGCGTCGACGAGCTGGCTCGCTGTGCCTACCATTATTTAGACAACGATGCAGCGCGCCATTTAATGCGCGTCGCGGTTGGCCTGGATTCTATGGTGCTGGGCGAACCGCAAATTCTAGGCCAATTGAAAGACGCTTATCAGCAGGCGCGGCAATCAAAAGGTTTAGGGGGTGAGTTAGAGCGCTTATTTCAGCACACCTTCGCGGTGGCCAAGCAGGTTCGCACTGAAACCGGTATCGGTAAAAACCCCGTCTCAGTGGCCTACGCGGCGGTCAGCATGGCCAGCCGCATTTTTGATGATTTTGGTCGTTCCCGTGCGCTATTGATTGGTGCCGGTGAAACCATTGAGTTAGTTGCGCGCCATTTACACGAAGCTGGCGTTCGCCAATTGACCGTTGCCAACCGCACCCGTGAACGAGCCGAACTGGTAGCCGGACCTTTAGGGGGAACGGCGATTACGCTTCAAGAGATTCCAGACGCGCTTGAACATGCTGATATCGTGATCTCCTCTACCGCATCGCCGTTGCCGATCTTGGGTAAGGGGATGGTTGAGCGTGCGCTTAAAAAACGCCGCCATCGGCCGGTGTTTATGGTGGATATTGCGGTGCCGCGGGATATTGAGCCCCAAGTAGGCGAATTGGCCGATGTCTTCCTCTACACCGTGGATGATCTTGAAGAGGTGATCCAAGAGAATCGCCGCCACCGTCAGGTCGCCGCTGATCAAGCCGAGTCATTGATTGAGCATGGTGTTGGCAGTTGGCAGCATGAACGGCGCATTCGTAATGGCGGTGAGCTGATCCGCGACTACCGTCATCATGGCGAAGCGCTGCGCGACCTTTCCCGCGACCAAGCTTTAGAGCGATTAGCGCGCGGGGAAGACCCTGCTAAAGTCATCGAGCGCTTGGCACATCAATTGACGAACCGGCTGCTCCATCAGCCTACCCAAGCAATACGCGATGCGGCTTCCGAAGAGCGTCATGAATTGTTGAATGCGGCTCCGCGCTTACTATTACCTGTTAAACCTGCTTTCGAAACTACACCTGCGCCCACGGTTAACCGCCAGAAGGATGATACGCCAGCATGAAAGAGACTCTGCGCCAACGCTTAGACAGCTTTACGGAACGCTTTGAAGAGCTTGCCATGCTGCTGTCTGATCCTGAAGTGATCAATAACCAGCAGCGCTTTCGTGACTACTCCCGGGAATATGCTGAGTTAGAAGAGCTTGTGGCCGCCTGGCAGCGCTATCGTGACGTCGAAACCAATATGCAAGAGGCCGAGCAGCTAAGCCGCGATAGCGATGCTGATATGCGTGAGCTGGCGGAAATGGAGCTTAGCGAAGGCCGTGAGCGATTAGCGGAGCTTGATAGTGAGCTAAAACGCCTGCTGGTTCCCAAAGACCCTGATGATGGCCGGGGGGTGTTTTTGGAAGTGCGTGCCGGCACCGGTGGCGACGAAGCGGCGATTTTCGCCGGCGACTTGTTTCGCATGTACTCACGTTACGCCGAAAAACGTGGCTGGCGAGTTGAGGTTGTCAGTGCCAGCCATGGCGAGCAGGGCGGCTATAAAGAGATTATTTCCCGGGTCAAAGGCGATGGTGTTTACGCACAGCTGAAGTTTGAATCCGGTGCTCACCGGGTACAGCGCGTACCTGCAAC
>JAMCZP010000027.1 GCA_023485185.1 Gammaproteobacteria bacterium | reverse complement strand
TCGGCACGTAGACCACTAACAACAACACACCAATCAACCCCAGCATATAAGGCACAATCGCCCGAGTAATGCGCTCAAGTGGTAACTGCGTGATGGATGACGCTACGTAAAGATTAATCGCCACCGGCGGCGTTATCATGCCGATCGAGAGCCCCACCACAATAATCAAACCAAAGTGAATTGGGTCAATCCCCAACTGCAATACCAGCGGCAGCAGCACGGGCGTAAGAATAATCAGCGCACTGGCAGTTTCGATAAACACCCCAGTGAGCAGAATAATCCCCACGATCAGCAGCATAATCACATAGGGGTTAGTGGAGAGTGACAGCACCGCCTGGGCAATCGCTCCCGGCACCTGCCAGCTAGACAGCGTCCAACTCAGCACCGCCGACATCGCAATCACCAGCATAATCACCGCGGTAGTCATCGCCGAGCGGATCAGCAGTTTATATACCTGCGGTAGCGTCAGGTCTCGATAGATAAACAGCGACACCAGCATGGCGTAGTTCACCGCCACTACCGCCGCTTCCGAAGGCGTAAAAATTCCTGAGAAGATACCGCCAAGGATAATTACCGGTGTCATCAATCCCCAACTGGCATCTCTAAAGGTATGCCAAATGGTGGTGAGCGAGAGTGGTGTGCCCTTGGGGTACTGGCGCTTATACGCTTGGGTAATGGCAATGGCCATCAACCCTAGCCCCATCGCCAATCCTGGCAAAAAGCCGTTTAGAAATAGCTTAGAGACCGATTGCTGGGCGATGACCGCGTAAATGATCATCGGCACCGAGGGCGGGATCACCACCCCAATGGTACCGCTGGCAGCAATTAAGCTGGCCGCTGAAGCTGGGTCGTAACCTTTGCGTTTAAGCTCCGGCACCAGGCTTGAACCCACCGCCGCCGTGGTGGCTGCGCCCGAACCGGAAATGGCCGCAAAGAACATACCCGCCATTACCGACACCACCGAAAGCCCGCCGCGCATAAAGCCGACTAACGAATCAGCAAAGCTGACCAGCTTTTCGCTCACCTTACCCTGGGCCATTAAATCCCCGGCCAGAATAAACATCGGGATAGCCACCAGCGCAAAGGAGTTAATACCCTGGAACATCTGCTGGGTCACCACCATCAGCGGCACACCGGATTGATGCAAGGCATATAGCGTGCTGGCACCAATCGCAAAAGCAATTGGCACGCCCAGCAGCATAAACAGGAAGAAAAGCCCAAACAGCAGCAGCGTCATAGCGGCTCCTCCTGAGCATGGGTCGTCTCGTCGCCCAGCAGCAGTTCAATGATATCGACCAGCGCGTACCACGCCATGATCGCCGCACAGATTGGCATCACCGCGTAGACGTAGGTCATGGAAAGCCGTAGCGAGGCAGATTTCTGAAAGCTCTGCACCTGCATATAGCGGTAGCCAATCACAATTAGCGTGATCAAAAAGGCCAGCATAATCCCCAATGCTAACAGACGTGCAAACTGGCGCAGGCGTCTGGGCAGGGCATCCACCGCAAAGGTCACGGCAATATGCCGCCCGCGCTGAAAGGCCAGCGTGCCTGCCAAAAAGGTGATCCACACCAGCAGAAAGCGAGCGACCTCTTCGGTCCAGCCCACTGCGCTGAACAGCACCCGTGAGACAATCTGCAGGGTAATCACCCCAATCAGTGCCGCCATGCCCGCAAAGACCACGGGCTGGATGATCGCATCCAGCCCGCGCTCAATTCGCCGCAGTAGCGTTAACAGCGGTTGAGTCGATGTGGTCACTTACTGAAGCGCCTCCTGAATGCGCGGCAGGTAATCACCAAACTGCTCGCCGTACTTCTCATAAACCGGTGCCACGGCAGCCTGGAAGGCTTCCATATCCGGGGTTTCGTTGATCTCCATGCCTGCCTCGCTCAGTTCAGCTAGTTGCTCAGCTTCCATTTCTGCATTCACTTGGCGCTCATGCTCGGCGGCTTCCTGGGCGGCCTCTAATAGCACCTCTTGGGCGTGTTCAGGTAACTGGTTCCAGGCAGGCATACCCATCACAAAAATGGCTGGCGCATAGGTGTGGCGCGACAAGGTCATGTAGTTCTGGGTTTCATCCAGCTTGAACGAGTGGATCACGTTCACCGGGTTTTCCTGGCCATCAATGGTACCCTGCTGCATGGCAGTTAAAGCTTCAGTCCACGCCATAGGGATCGCGTTGGCGCCCAACTCACGGAAGGTATCGGTGTAAACCGGGTTCTCCATTACGCGGATGCGCAGGCCATCCAGGTCGTCCGGTGTATTCACGGCGCGTTCGCTGTTGGTCAGGTTGCGGAAACCGCGCTCGGCGTAAGCCATACCCTTTAGGTTTACATCTGCCAGCTTATCGAGCAATTCCTGGCCGATGGGGCCATCCAATACTTCGTAAGCGGCTTCCGGGGAGGGGAATAAGAACGGCAGTTCAAATACCGCCATCTCTTCCACAAAGTTTGCCACAGGCCCGTTGGTGATTACGCCCATATCGACAGTGCCGATCTGCATGCCTTCCAGCAGCGTGCGCTCGTCGCCCAGTGAGGCGTTGGGGTAGATATCAATGGTGACTTTGCCGTCGGTGCGCGTTTCCACCAGTTCTTCAAATTTAGTGGCGGCGATATGGAAACCATCCTGCTCATTGACCACGTGAGCCAGGCGCAGAGTAACGGGATCCATATCAGCAAAATCAACGGCGTTCGCGGCGCTGACCAGCGCCAGTGAGATGCCCAGTGCCAGCGTGCTACGTGCAAATGTTTTCATTTTATTGTGTTCCCAATGGACTAAGGTGCAGAAGTGCTCCCAAAGCATGCACTACAGCAGGGAAAACGGTCAATCGAACAAGCCCGCAAAACCGCTTGCCGGCTGGACACAGCGCGCCTGCACGGTTACGATACGCACCCACAAGCGCCCGTAGCTCAGTTGGATAGAGTATCGGCCTCCGAAGCCGAGGGTCGCAGGTTCAAATCCTGCCGGGCGCGCCATCATTTCAAGGGCTTACGTTAACGCGTAGGCCCTTTTGTTTTGCGTGTGTCAAATCTGTGTCATCAGTGTGCCAAGCTCGTTAACATTTGAGCTAATACCTGTTATCAATCTAATGACCTTTAGCTCTTACCTGACACAAGGTGTGGCACAAGCTTATCAGCGCACTCCCATCCATTCCGCAAGTTGCTGATTCGCCTTCAATCTTTGGCGTTGTAGTAATGCGCTGTTAAAAATTCCATCCAGAGAAGACGTTGGCGTAGCAAGCGGCAGTGCTACGGCAGCTTCATCACGAAATTGCTGACAGACCGTACTGGCATCGAGATATTGCCACCAGTGCAAAATGTCCTGTTTAGCCTTTTGCATCACTTGAGCTGCAGGCAGTCGATCCGATTTGGATTGATTGGCTTTTTCTGTCGCTGGCAGCAAATTCCATAGATCATTGTTGTTCCAGCGTGACCAGGGAAAGCAGTGGTCGATAGCGTAATTTTGCCTGTGAAGATCATTTTGTGACCAGACGCAAGGCAGTGGAGCCGGTTCATGTAAACGTTGAGTGACCAGTTGACGCGCCTGCTGTGTGTCACGGCGACTTTCTTGCCACTGCAAGGCGAGATGCAATGTGCCGATATCGTAAGTGGCGTCATACCGCTGCATTAACTGAGCCCACTCATGAACAATGGCGGGCTCGATCCAGCAGGCGTAGCGGCTCATAGAGTCCCATAGTGAGGTAGGGATACGAAATGTTCCGAAAGAAGCCAGCGTGGCGCTATCAAGTCGAACGGCCTGTTCGCGGATGCGTAGCCCTTGATAACTTCCATCAAATACAGGCCGCTGGCTGCCGGGCCAGGTGGTGAAGTGAGCAGGCATCTTTAGAACTGTTTGGCAGGCATCGCGGATTGCTCGCATGACGGTGGCAGCACATTGAGGATCATAAAAGGCTGAGCCAATGCGCAGATCATGTGGCGATAGTTGCTTTAAGCGATAGAAATCATCCTTAGCGAAACCATACCCCTTCTCGCCAGGAGATTGGCGCAAATCACGCTCTATCAATAAGGGACGGTACAGTTTTATCCAGAAGAGACCTACTGCTCCCAGAGGTACCGTCACCCATTCTTCTGTTCGTGAAATCACTATGCCAGGTGCGCTATCGGCAAGGCGTGTCAGCGTGCGTAGCAAACCGAGCTTGTAAGAAGATGCCTTGTCATCATTAACGATAATATGCCGAAGGGAAGGCAGTGCCCCAGTGCCATCATCAGGTAGCCTGAAAACACGTAGATGCCAAGCAACACCCTGGCGCCCAAGTTGGTCGTCGCTATGACTTGCCTGCACGGGGAGTAACGCCAGATCACGAGCCCAGCTATCCAACATGCTCATGTTGACCGAATGAAACTGACGCTCATTGCTATCCGGGCCTTCACGGCAGGTGATTACCATAAGCCCACCCGGCGCAAGCAGTGAGCTAAGCACCCGCAAAGCACGCTGCTGTTCATTAGGGTTCTGATCACCAAGCCCATTGCCGGCAATCGTGATGGCATTTTCGGGAAAATTCTCCAAGCCACGTGCAGACTCAGAATTTCTGCAATCACATGATTACAAGTGCGTGCAAGCCTTTTGCGGTCCCCGGTATCTCTAATCGGATAGAACTCTCAATCGTCTTCTTCTCACTCGGTGGTAGTCCCCCACTTCGACTTCATACGCTTCGCCATCTTCAAAACGAAATTTGTCACCTAACACATGTCGTTACAAGTAAGATTGCCCTGACAACGTCATAGCTTTGCGGAGCGCCAGCGCATGAGCATAAGAAGAACCCATCAATCCCTGGCGGCTATCTGTCAAATTGCATGGGCGTAGCCATGTTCCATCACAGCATTTTATCAGACCGGCGCGCATCTCTTAGCGCCAGAAAAATCGGCACACCAATCTGCGAGAACAGCGCCAGGACCCAAAGCCCGTTGCTGACAATCGACGGTACGAGGGGATGAACGGCTAGCACAACCAGTGCCATGACAATGCCGAACAGCCTCAGACCGCCGCTGTGGTATTTGTCGGTGGCATCAGTCACGGTTCGACGCAGCGCCCATAGCGAAGCTAAAAACACCGCTAGGCCGACCGAGCCAAGCGCGGCGTAGCCGGGCGGATAAGGCTCCCACAGGCCGACGTAGACTTGTCCGGCCAGCGCAACGCCAATCGTCACCGCACTCCACAAAATCACGATGTGAGCAAACCAGTATCTCAGCAGTACGGCACTGGTGCGGCTCTTCGGTTTTTCATTGCCGGCGCAGTCGAAATAAGTCCAGGCCAGCGCGAAGAGGGACAAGCCGCCCATGGTCACATTGAACAGCGTACCCGCGCTGACGCTGTAGACGCCCTTGTCGGCCAGCGTGACCACCAGTTTAAAGAAGCCTTCACCCAGCAAGATCAACATCAGAAGGCCGAAGCGCTCCGAGATGTGTCCGAGTTGAGGCACAAAGCGTTCGAAGCGGAGCGTGCCCACGCGCG
>JAMCZP010000317.1 GCA_023485185.1 Gammaproteobacteria bacterium | reverse complement strand
TTACCCCGGAAGAGCTCCGCGTGGTGAAGTAGCGTGGCATTAAATACCAGTGCACCGGAGTGCGTTTCATGAAGTAGCTGTTGCTGTAAGCCTTTATCATAAGTAAACGCATAAAGTGCCAACGGATGCGGGCGTGCATTGACGTAGTCTATGGCAGCCTGCATATCGCTTACGCCAATCACTGGCAGGCAGCGGCCAAAAATTTCTTCACGCATTACCTGCAGGTCTTGATGAGGGTCGATAATTAACGCTGGAGCATGGCTGCCTTGATCGATGACCCTGCAGCCATGATCAGCAGCTTCAGCCAGCATGGCATTCAGCCGATGTTGGTGTATGGCGTTAATCGGCTGGGTCGACGCTTTGTCGTCGGGGCGCTGCTGTTGAATGGCGTGGCTTAACGCTTTAACCAAGTCGCTAATACGGCGGCTTTCGACCAGCACGTAATCCGGGGCGATGCAGGTTTGTCCGCCGTTCATGGCTTTACCGAAAATAATCGCTGCAGCAGCTTCGTCCAGGTTCGCATCGCCCGCGACGATAGCGGGGGACTTGCCGCCAAGCTCCAACGTAGTAGGCGTTAAATTGGCTGCAGCCGCCTGCGCGACCTGACGGCCTACCGCCGTAGAGCCGGTAAACACTAAGTGATCAAACGGCAAGTGGCTAAAGTGCTGCGCTACCTCTACACCGCCTTCCACCACGTGGAGCTCTTCCGGGGTAAAGTATTGTGGCACCAGTCGTTTTAGCAGTGCGCTGGTAGCTGGGGAGTGCTCGCTAGGCTTTAGCATAACGACATTGCCTGCGGCAAAGGCATCCACCGTGGGCATTAGCGCCAAGCTCCAGGGGTAATTCCAGGGTGACATCACGCCTACCACGCCCAGTGGCTGAGGTGCGATTCGGGCACGGGCAGGCATGAGCCGCAATGGCATAGTGGCGGACACGGGGCGCATCCAGTGCCATAAATGACGTCTTGCATGGCGGATAGCGTGAATTACCGCACTGATTTCAGCCATGCGTATTTCAACGTCACTGCGCTGACCAAAGTCCGTCTGAATGGCGCGTATAATCTCAAGCTGATGGTGTTGGGTCATGCGCGCTAAACGGGCCAAACGGTCGCGGCGAACCTTCAGCGATGGGTAGGGCATCTGGCTGGCAGCTTGGCGCTGCGTTTGGAAGTCTCCCATTATGTCGCGCGTCATGACCTCTCCTTGTGTGCCGCTACCGGCGTTTAGCAATATGGCAATTTATACAAGCTGTTTATACAAACTATTTATGCAAAACATTCAAGTAAATGGTTTGTATGAGTTGTTGGTGTGACTAGTTAGTGTGACTAGTTAGTGTAAAGTGACGCAGACAATTTTACATCGCGTTAATCCTGCGCTTGCTGTCACGCTTATGCCCACTATTAGCTCTGCACTCCCTTGGAGGTGCTATGTTGGAGGTGCTATGCCGTTAAGCCCCTTGTCGTTATCCATTCTACCTGCCATTGGTGCCGTAACGGCAAACCAGTGGGATGCGCTGGTAGATAACGATCAGCCTTTTTTGCGTCATGCCTTTTTACACGCCCTAGAGGCCAGTGGTTCGGTCAGCGCAGCCACTGGCTGGGAGCCATGTCATTTAAGTGTATGGCAAGGGGAGCAATTGGTCGCAGCAATGACGATGTACCGTAAGCAACACTCCTACGGGGAGTATGTATTTGATTGGGGCTGGGCAGAAGCCTTAGAGCGTGCTGGCGGCCGCTACTATCCTAAAGCACTCAGTGCCGTGCCGTTCACGCCGGTTCCCGGGGTGCGCACGCTAATCGCAAAGCACGCCGATGCAGATGCAGTGCGAACGTTGTTGGCCGAGGCGTGGCGTGAACAGTGTGTTAGCCAGGCGCTTTCTAGCTGGCATCTTCTGTTTGCAAATGAAGAGGATATAACCGCCTGGCAAGCGCAGTGCCCCGAGCTGATCACTCGCGAGGGCGTGCAGTTTCAGTGGCGCGACCGTGGTTTCGGCGATTTCGATGGCTTTTTAGCAAGCCTTACCTCGAAGCGGCGCAAAATGATCAAGCGCGAACGGCGCCTGGTCGACGACCAAGGTTTAACAGTATCGCGTCTGGAGGGTGAGGCCATCACTGCAGCGGATATGGCACACTTTTATCGTTGTTATACGATTACGTACCACGAACGTGGCCGCCCGCCGTACTTGAACCATGATTTTTTTGAGCGGCTTCGTCAAAGCATGCCGGAAGCGCTGGTGCTGGTACAAGCGTTTCTGGATAAGCGCCCGGTGGCGGCCGCGCTCTATTTTCGGGGCACCGATACGCTGTATGGGCGCTACTGGGGGAGTGAGATAGTCGCTGACTGCTTGCACTTTGAGGCGTGTTACTACCAGGGGATTGATTACTGCCTGGAAAATGGTTTGATCCTGTTTGACCCAGGCACGCAGGGGGAACACAAATTAGTGCGCGGTTTTGCTCCCCAGCGAGTGCGCTCGTTGCACTATATTCGCCACCCAGGGCTTGCTGCCGGTGTCGCCCAGTTTTGCCAGGAAGAGAGCCTCCATGTCAGCGCCTATCGTGAAGCGGCGTTTGACGCACTGCCATTTAAATAAACCGGGTTAATAAACTAACTGAATAAACCTAGCTCGCTGGTGTTGCTCCTAGATGGCATAATGCGCGCCGGTAAGCGCGACGATGCAAATTAATTTCAGCCGATAGTGACCAGGAGAGCTGCAATGCGCAAATGGCTAGTGATAACGTTGCTCGCAGTGCTGGCACTGCTTCAGTACGAGTTGTGGCTGGGTAACGGCGGCTGGAGAGATTTGCAAAATGTAGAGCAGCGCGTGGCCGTTCAAGAGGCAGCCAATGTGCCCATGCGCGAGCGTAATGCTCGGCTAGCGGCAGAAGTAATGGATTTAAAAACCGGCTTAGATGCCATTGAAGAGCGCGCACGTAGTGATATGGGCATGGTGCGTACCGACGAGCAGTTCTTCTGGGTGCCAGGCGTGGCCATCGAAACGGAGCTGATGGGTATTAATGCGGGCTTGATAACCCAGGAGCCTCGCCAGTGAGTCAACCGTGGTTGATTGTGCCTGCAGCCGGCCGGGGCCGCCGCATGGGGGCAGACAAGCCTAAACAGTATTTAACCCTATTCGATGACCAGCCCATACTGGCGCATACGCTGACGCGCTTGCACAGTGCCTTTCCTAGTGCTCGCTTAGTGCTTTGTTTAGATGACGATGACCAATGGTTTTCACCTGGCTGGGTTCCTTTCACTGACTGGCAGCGGGTGCCGGGTGGCCGTGAGCGCATGGACAGCGTATTAAATGCCCTGCATGCGATGGCGGCTCAGGCGGACGATATCGTCATGGTGCATGATGTGGCCCGCCCGTGTATTACACCGGGCGACCTGCAGGCACTTTATCAAGCCGCCTCAAGTCACCCGGCGGGCGCTCTGTTGGCGATGCCAGTGGCAGATACCATGAAACGTGGTGATGCACAGCGCCTAAGTGTGCGAACGGAGCCCCGAGATGGCCTATGGCACGCGCTAACGCCCCAAGGTTTTCGCTACGCACTGTTACGCCGTGCCCTGGAAACCGCTCGCCAGCAAGACACGCTGGTAACGGACGAAGCGTCGGCGGTGGAGGCATTGGGGAAATGCCCGCAATTGGTAAGCGGTCGTCGTGATAACGTGAAAGTGACCCACCCAGATGACTTAGCGTTGGCTGCCGCGATTATGGCGTCGCAAGCCGCTCATACGCCTGAACGGTCTTGTTAATTAGGAGCTTATAATGCGTATTGGCCATGGATTTGATGTACACCGCTTCGGCCCCGGCGACCACCTTATGATCGGTGGCGTAAAGCTGCCGTTTGAACATGGCTTTATCGCCCATTCCGATGGCGATGTGTTGTTGCATGCCATTAGCGATGCGCTCTTGGGAGCCTGTGCGCTGGGTGATATTGGCCATCACTTTCCCGATACAGATCAGGCGTGGGCGGGGGCTGACAGCCGAGAGCTACTGCGCCATGTGGTGAGCCTTGTCCGTGCACAAGGTTATGAAGTGGTTAATCTCGATGCCACGCTTATGGCGCAGGCGCCAAAAATGGCACCTCATATTGAAAAGATGCGGGCTATTATTGCTGCTGACGTAAATGTTGAGCTTGGTCAAGTGAACGTTAAAGCGACTACCACCGAGCGACTGGGCTTTACCGGGCGCGGAGAGGGCATTGCCGCTGAAGCCGTTGTGCTGCTTAATCGCGCAGGCACTGAATGATTAACCTGCCTGATTGGCAACGCAGCCTAGATGCTCACTTTGGCCCGCCCAAGCCAGGCCAGTATCGTGCCCAGCCGGAGGATTTCTGGGTAGACGAGCAGCTCGATTTTACCCCTGAAAAACATGGGGAGCACTTATGGTTACGGGTTGAAAAGCGTAACCAAACTACCTTGGATGTGGTAAAGATATTAAGCCGGATTTGTGACGTGACGCCCCGTGATATTGGTTATTCCGGCATGAAAGATCGCATCGCCGTAACACGCCAGTGGTTAAGCATACATTTACCTGGCAAAGATGCACCGGCAGGGCTTGAACAATCGCTGAATGAACTAGGCATTACCGTCGTTGAACAGGTGCGCCACCCCCGTAAACTCAAGCGTGGCGTACATCGTACAAATCGGTTTGTGTTACGTATTAGCGGTGCCGCAATTAACAGTGAAGATTTTACCCAGCGCTGGGAGATGCTCTGCCAGCAAGGTGTGCCTAATTATTTTGGCCCCCAACGTTTTGGCCATGAGGGGCGAAACCTTCAGCGTGCAGAGGCAATACTTAACCGAGGTTGGCGTAAACGTGACGACCGGCAAGGTATGATGCTCTCTACGGCGCGCAGTTTTTTATTTAATGAGCTATTGAGTGCTCGTTTAGCGGATGGCACCTGGCGTCAGCCACTATCGGGCGATACCTTGATGCTTGACGGCACGCAAAGTGTATTTAATGTCGATGCCCCTGATGCAACGTTGTTAGCGCGTGCTGCCGAACTGGATGTTCACCCGACCGGGGTGCTGTGGGGGGTTGGTGAGTCTAGTCAAGGTGATGCGGCCGCTTATGACGCTCAACTGTTAAAACAGCACCCTGTGTTATGTGGTGGTTTAGAGCGTAGTGGGGTAAAGCAAGCACGCCGAGCACTGCGAATGCGACTGCTTGAACCTCAGCTTGCATGGGAGACTGATACCGTGCAGCTCTCATTTGCACTACCACGCGGCAGCTTTGCTACGGCCGTGCTTAACGAGCTGATGTTAGTGAACTGAACGGTGTGAACTGACTCAGCTATCAGCGCCGGAATGATTAAGGATGGAGACCTGCTATGCGGCGACTGCTGCTTTCAAATGATGATGGAGTGCACGCACCTGGACTTCGGGCGCTTTACGATGCGTTATTGGCTCATGCCAATATCCGCGTTGTTGCCCCTGATCGAGACCGTAGCGGCGCCAGTAATTCGCTTACCTTGTCGCGGCCGCTCTCCTTAACGTCGCTTGATAACGGCTTTTACAGCGTTGATGGCACACCCGCTGATTGTGTTTATCTGGGAGTCCATGGAGTGTGGGACGAAAAACCTGACCTGGTCATATCGGGCATTAATCACGGCAGTAACCTTGGCGATGACGTGCTCTACTCTGGAACGGTAGCAGCGGCCATGGAGGGGCGCAATTTAGGCATGACCGCCATTGCTATGTCGCTGTGTGGCGAGCGCCATTTCGACACCGCGGCAAGGGTTGCGGCCACCTTGATTGGCGCCGCTGACCAGCTTTCACTACCGCCGCGGACGCTGTTGAATGTTAATGTACCGGACGTGCCCTGGGAGGAGATCAAGGGCGTTAAGGTGACACGTCTTGGCTATCGCGGCCCGGCCGAGAAACCGTTAGCGGTTCAGGATCCGCGTGGGCGTACGCGCTACTGGATTGCGCCCGTCGCGGCGAATGCTGATGACGGTGAAGACACCGACTTTGCGGCCGTTGAAGCGGGCTATGTGTCTATTACGCCGCTACAAACAGATCTTACGCGCCACCCGGCGCTTAACGATGTACAGGATTGGCTGGATGTATTCGCCTGATCTATCTCCAGGTGAGCTGCGCGGTCGAGGAATGACCTCTCAGCGTACCCGTGACCGTATGGTTGAGCGCTTACAACAGCAAGGCATTAACGATGCACGGGTGCTGGAAGTAATGGCCTGCGAGCCTCGTCATCTATTTGTTGATGAGGCGCTGGCCCACCGCGCCTACGAAGATACCGCGTTACCTATCGGTTTTGGACAAACAATATCGCAGCCATTCATCGTGGCGCGTATGACAGAGCTTGTCTTACGCGCCTCGCCACAGCGGGTATTGGAACTGGGCACGGGGTCAGGCTATCAAACGTTGATTCTGTCACGGCTGGTAGAGGAACTTTACTCCATTGAGCGTATTGGTGCCTTGCATGAGCGTGCCGTTGAGCGTTTACGTCGGCTTTCAGCACCAGCCACGCTTGCGGTAGCTGACGGCGGCTATGGTTGGTCTGAAGTTGCACCGTTTGATGTTATTTTGCTGACCGCCTGCGCCCAGACATTGCCTACAGCATTGTTAGAGCAGTTAAGTCAAGATGGGGTGCTCATTGCCCCTCTGGAAGAGCCTGGTGGTAGCCAATGGCTTACCCAGGTAAAGCGCATTGGTAGTGCCTTTGAGAAACGTCGGCTTGAGCCCGTACGTTTTGTACCTTTACTGCAAGGAGTAGTGGATTGAAGCGGCGACCCTTGGGGATATTTTTACGTGGCGCTGGGATGGGCGCCGCCGACGCGGTACCTGGCGTGTCGGGGGGCACTATTGCCTTTATTAGCGGTATTTATGAAGAGCTGATTAACACCATCAAACAGTTTGGCCCAAGTGCGATTGGCGTTTGGCGCCAGGGGGGCTGGCGAGCCCTAAGTGTGCATTTGAACCTTGCTTTTCTGGTGCCGCTGTTAGCAGGTGTTGGTATCAGCTTGTTTAGCGTAGCGCATTTGGCGCTTTGGCTAATGGAGGCGCACCCGCTGTTGTTGGATGGCTTCTTTTTTGGTCTTGTGGCGGCGTCGGGGTTAGTGGTTGGTCAGGCGAGTAGCCGATGGAAATTATGGTATCTAGTACCGCTAATCGTGGGCTTGTTGTTGGCTCAGGCATTGCCAGGCATGATGCCGCTAGTGCTGTTAATCGGCAATGAAGCAGTGGTTGTCATGGTGGCAGGCTGTATAGCAATAAGTGCCATGCTATTGCCTGGCGTATCAGGTAGCTTTCTATTGCTGACAATGGGACTCTACGGCACCATTATGGGTGCCATTCGTAGTTTTGATATGGTAATTATTGTGCTTTTCGGCATGGGCTGTGTCGTGGGCCTCGCGCTTTTTTCACGGTTTTTATCATGGCTATTGCAACGTCATCACACCGCCACCATGCAGCTACTATTAGGCTTTATAGTCGGCTCGCTACCGGTTCTATGGCCATGGCGGGAATTACTACGCTATCAAGTTGGGCCCGAAGGGCAAATGATCCCTCTTGAGCACCGCTATTTGTTGCCCGCTGACTACGCATCATTAACCGGTGCCTCAGCACAAGTGGCTGGAGTGATCATGCTCATGGCTTTGGGGGCACTGATTGTTGTGCTTCTTAACCGGCATGCCGTTCGTCGGCCAACTGAGCCTCAACCTAGCGCTGAAAAGGAGTAGCTTTATATGCAACTGCATATGCGTAAAATTTTTATGATGTCGGCGCTGGCATTGGCAATCGCTGGCTGCGCTAACCAACAAGGCGGTTCTCCCCAAGTGCGTGATCTAAGCGATGCACGGCAAGCGGTAGAGAGCTCACCTCAATATACGGTGAAAGCAGGTGATACCCTTTATGGCATTGCGTGGGAGCACAATCTGGATTATCGCCAATTAGCGGCAATCAATAATATTGAAGCCCCTTATCAAATTCGCCCTGGGCAGGCGATCGCGCTGCGCGAAGGCGCCCCCTCAGCCGCCAGCAGTCAGCCGACGGCTACTGCTTCTACCTCAGGTAGCCGCGGTGCTGTTGCGACGGGGCTTCGTCCGCAGACGGCCTCAGTGGCAAGTGAAGAGCAAGAGCTGGATTGGCTATTGCCGGATGAATCCGCCATTCAGCGTAACCAGCGTCTCACTGCTGAGCGCGAAGCTGTAGATGCCGCTGAGCAGGTGGCCGAAGCGACTATTAGTAGCAGCGCGCCAGCGGCGGTGTCAGAACCTGAACCCGAAGTAGTTGCAGCTGTTTCAGAGCCTGAGCCAACGCCTGAGCCTGCTCAGCAGCCCGCTCCCCAGCCAGAACCGGAGCCAGAACCAGAACCTGAAGCCGCTCCCGCCAGCCAAACAGCTAGCGTAGACCGTTCATCACGCACCTACACGCCTGTTGATACAGTAAATTGGCAATGGCCTACAGACGGTACCGTAGCAGGGGAGTTTGGTCAGGGGCAGAGCATTACTGCCGGGATTGATATCACTGGGCAAAAGGGGCAACCTGTGAAAGCCGCAGGTCCAGGTATTGTGGTCTATGCAGGGAGTGGTGTAAGGGGCTATGGCAACCTCATCCTGCTCAAACATAACGACCAATATCTAAGTGCTTATGCCCACAACGACAGCCTGCGTGTTAAAGAAAACGATGTTGTTGAAGCAGGTGAGGTGATTGCCACGATGGGTGATAGTGATGCCGAGGATGTCAGGTTGCATTTCGAAGTGCGTCGTGACGGCCAGCCTCAAAACCCCTTAGACTTTTTACCTCCCCGCTAACCTGACCTAAGGGTGTAAGGGGGGAGAGTTGGTTAAAGCAGTGCCGTTTTACTTGGAAGTTGCCCGAATGGCTGCATTCGAGCGTCATATAACAATTGTCACATAATAATATGGTATGCGTTTTACTTTGCATGCCTTTGACTTTACAAATGGCGGGTAGGCGACATAACGAGGGGTAAGACCATGAGTATGTTGGAGAAGGATCTACAGGAGGTTGACCTGGATGCTGTTGAAGAGGCGCTTGACGATACCGATGATGATGACGTTACGGTAGAAGAAGACGCCTTTGAAAAAGCACTAGGGCGTGAGGATCGTCAATCGAACCAAAGCTTGGATGCTACGCAAATCTACCTCAACGAAATCGGTTTTTCGCCACTTTTAACGCCGGAAGAAGAAGTTTATTACGGGCGCTTGGCCCGCAAAGGCGATCCTATGGGTCGCTCGCGTATGATTGAATCCAACCTGCGGCTGGTGGTGAAGATTGCTCGCCGCTATTTAAACCGCGGTTTAACGCTGCTGGATTTGATTGAAGAGGGCAACCTTGGCTTGATTCGAGCGGTTGAGAAATTTGACCCTGAACGAGGCTTTCGCTTTTCGACCTATGCCACGTGGTGGATTCGTCAGACCATTGAGCGTGCGCTAATGAACCAAACGCGTACTATTCGTCTGCCGATCCACGTGGTGAAAGAGCTCAATATTTATCTACGTGCAGCACGTGAATTAACGCAAAAGTTTGACCATGAAGCCACCGCTGAGGAAATTGCTGAACATCTTGATAAACCGGTAGAGGTCGTCAAGAAGATGCTTGGCCTGAATGAACGGGTATCATCGGTGGACTACCCCATGGGGGGCGAGAGTGATAAGCCATTGATTGACACCTTGGCTGACGATGAAGTGCAAGGCCCAGAAGCGCGCTTAGTCGATGGTGACGTTAAAGAGCACGTTGATCTGTGGCTGGATGAGTTGAGTGAAAAGCAGCGTGAAGTCGTCGTTCGCCGCTTTGGATTGCGTGGCCATGAGTCCGCCACCCTTGAGGAGGTGGGCGCAGAAATTGGCTTAACCCGCGAGCGTGTTCGTCAGATTCAAGTGGAAGCGCTCAAAAAGCTACGTCGTTCACTGGAAAAACAGGGCCTCTCTCTGGAAGCGCTCTTTGAAACTTAAGTGCACACCTAAGCGGTACGTAAGCAAACAGAAGCGAGACCATGCATGCGCCCGCTAGAGGCCCATATTGACCTGGACGCCCTGCGTCATAACTATCAATTGGCGTGTCGTTGCGCCCCGCAAAGCCTCTCTGTAGCAGTGATCAAAGCCGATGCCTATGGTCACGGCGCTGTTGCCTGCGCCAAAGCGCTCGAAAGCCAAGTACCGGCGTTTGCCGTAGCGTGTATCGAAGAAGCGATGACACTACGCCACGCTGGTATTGCTAAGCCGATTGTGCTGCTCGAAGGCATCTTTAGCGAGGATGAGTTGACCCTGGTGGATGCTCAAGGCTTTTGGATCGCGGTCCACAGCCAATGGCAGGTTGATGCGCTGCTAGCAGCAACGCCACGGCGGCCAATCTCGGTATGGTTAAAAGTTGACTCAGGAATGCACCGCTTGGGTTTTTCGCCCAATGAAGCGGCTGACATATGGCGGCAGTTGCAAGCTGCGCCTAATGTGACGGCGCTGCATCTAATGAGTCACTTCGCCACAGCTGATGCCCAGGATAATCACTATTTCAGCCAGCAAATGGCGCAACTTCAAGCGCTAGCTCTGGAGTTGAAAGCACCATTAAGTTTGGCTAACTCACCGGCCACTCTGGCATATCCAGTGGCGCACGGTGATTGGAATCGGCCAGGCGTAATGCTGTATGGCAGTGACCCATTGGAAATGGCCAATGAGGTTAGCCAGCAGTTGAAGCCGGTAATGACGCTGCGCTCTGAAATTATTGCATTACGTCAGCTAGAGGAGGGCGAGCCTGTTGGCTATAGCGGGCGTTGGCGTGCTCCGCGGCCTTCGCGCATCGCAGTGGTTGCCTGTGGCTATGGCGACGGCTACGACCGCCATGCCAGGGACGGTACGCCAGTGCTGGTCAATGGTCAGCGCTGCGCTATTGCTGGCAAAGTATCGATGGACATGCTCACTATCGATGTGACCGATATACCTGATGCCTCGCTTGGTAGCGAGGTAGTGCTTTGGGGAAGTGCCAGCAATGGTGCCATTCTCAGCGTAGATGAAGTGGCGCAGTACTGCGATACGATCAGCTATACGTTACTCACAGGAGTGTTGCCACGGGCGCCACGGCGTTATCATGGCGGTTCTGCTTAATTGGTTGTTTTTATGCTTAAATCTCGTTATCCGCGTTCGTTTGTTCACCCTCGCTATTGGCCTACTTGGTTAGCGATAGGGGCAATGTATGTGGCTGCCTGGCTGCCATGGCGATTGAAAATCCTGATAGGTAAAGGTATCGGGCTCCTCGCGTGGCGCTTTGCCAAGCGCCGCCGCCATATTACGCGTACCAATATTGCGCTGTGTTTCCCAGAAAAAAGTGCCGATCAACAGCAGCAATTGGTCAAAGATACCTTTATTGCTAATGGTATTGGGCTAATCGAAACTGCAACGGGTTGGTGTAGAGATGCTGAAGGCTTTCGCCATCGGGTGGCGTATCATGGCCAGGAGCATCTTGCCCATGCAAAAGCTCAGGGCAAGGGTGTGCTGGTGGTAGGAATTCATTTCTCAACGCTGGATCTAGGTGGTGCGCTGCACTCGCTATTCTTTCCTGCTGATGTGGTCTATCGCCCTCATAATAACCCGCTGTTTGAACGCTTTATGACCCGTGCGCGCTCACGGATATTTGGTCAGGCGATTGATCGTCATGACCTGCGAGGTGTGGTAAGGCGAATCAAGGCGGGTCATATCGTCTGGTATTCACCTGACCAGGACTTTGGTCGTGATGTGAGCGTGTTTGCGCCGCTGTTTGGCCAGCAGGCCTCTACCATTCGTTTAACTGCCAAAATTGCCCGTATGACCGGTGCACCTGTGGTGCCGCTGATGTTCCATCGCAACCCTGACAATCGCACCTATACCATCGAGTGCTTACCAGCATTCGATGGTTTTCCCAGCGGTGATGAACAAGCCGACGCGGCAAGGGTGAACCAATTTATTGAGCTGGCTATCCGCAAGCATCCAGAACAGTACCTATGGTTGCATCGGCGGTTTAAGACGCGACCCGAAGGTGAGCCGAGTGTTTACTAAGGTGTTGGCTAACTTGCTCCGCTCCCACTGCCTTGTTTTAAAATAAAAAAAGCCGGCATATAGCCGGCTTTTGATATTCATTGACTGATATCAATCCAAATTACGCGAGTAGAAGATTTCCAACATCTCTTTGCGTAAACGACTTTCGATATCCCGCGCTTCTTCAAAAGTAATATCGCGGCGCGACGTGCCGAACAGATAGTTATCTAACTCAAAGTCTTTGAGCAGCATTTTGGTATGAAACATGTTCTCTTGATACACATTGACATCAATCATTTGGTAGGCCTGCTTGGTATCTTCTGCCAAATAGTCCTGAATCGATGTAATGTCATGATCAATAAACAGTTTTTTACCGTCTACATCGCGGGTAAAGCCGCGTACACGGTAGTCCATCGTAACAATGTCAGAATCAAAGCTGTGGATCAGATAGTTTAGCGCTTTCAGCGGGCTAATATGTCCACAGGTAGAGACATCGATATCCAGACGAAAGGTGCTAATGCCATTGTCAGGGTGCGACTCAGGATAGCTGTGCACAGTGACATGGCTTTTGTCCAAATGGCCGACTACTGTTTCAGGCAGCGGGCCAGGGCCTGGTTGAATCTGCTCAGGAGCCGCGTCATCCAGTTCATGCTCAGCAATCAAAATGGTCACACTGGCGCCGTGGGGTTCGTAATCCTGGCGCGCGATATTGAGCACATGAGCGCCAATAATATTGGTGACGTCTTTGAGTATCTGAGTCAAACGTTCGGCATTGTATAGCTCATCGATATAGTCGATATAAGCCGCACGCTGCTCTTCAGTTTTGGCATAACAGATGTCGTAAATGTTGAAGCTCAGCGAGCTAGTCAGGTTGTTAAACCCGTGGAGTCGGAGATTGTCTGTCACGTCCGAACCTCCTTGTGGCAGATGAAGACACCCCGACGAGCCAGCGTCGGAACCGATAAGACATTGTCACCGTACTTAAATAGGAAGGTGAAACAAGCGGGCGTATTATGCCCGCCCTGGCGACGGGTTGCATCCGGCCAAGCCATCTTTTTTACGGTGGTCCAGTTTAATGCGCGCCAACAATCATCAAAAACGCTGGATACGGTCAGTGAGCGCTGGATGCGCCAAGCGCGGCTCAAGCCTCGATAATCTCGAAAGAGTGAGTGATATCAACGCCGCCTTTCACTAGCATGATTGATGCACTGCAGTATTTTTCGGCAGAGAGCTCAACGGCGCGCTGAACTTGCTTCTCTTTAAGCGCGCGACCTGTGACGACAAAATGTACGTGAATCTTGGTAAATACCGAGGGCACTTCATCAGCGCGTTCGGCATCCAGCTCTGCTACGCAATCGGTGACATCCGCACGTGCCTTATCAAGGATGTTAAGCACATCAAAAGCGGTGCAACTGCCCATACCCATTAGCAGCATTTCCATGGGGCGTGGGCCGGTATTACGGCCACCCAGGTTGGGTGGGCCATCTATGACAACGCTATGACCACTGCCAGATTCCGCCACAAATTGACGACCGTCAGTCCATTTTACCCGTGCTTTCACGTTGCTCTCCTCATCTAGATGACGCAAGGTAGGTCGCGCAGCATAACATCTCTTGGCCTGCGCGCCTCTCTTCCCTGATTCCCTCACCTATAAGGTGTCATTTAATACAGCTGGCTTTCCAACGCGGCCAGTCGTTCCGGTGTGCCCACATCTACCCAGTAACCCGTGAAATACTCACCGCTTACCCGGTTATCATCCATGGCGGCGCGCAGCAGGGGCGCTAGGGCAAAAGCGCCTTCAGGTTGCCCTTCTAATAGCTGAGGGTGAATCACGCTAATGCCAGCAAAGGTTAAACGTGGGGTGCCGGTTTGATTGACACGGCCTGCATTAAAGCCAAAGTCGCCATCGGGGTGATGGAGTGGGTTATCCACCAGCACCAAATGAGCCAAATCGGTTGTCTTTAGCGTCTGAAGCGCGGGTAGGGCATCGCACCACACGTCACCATTGATCAGTAAGAACGGTGCTTCGCCAAGCAGTGGCAGGGCTTTTTGAATACCACCGCCCGTTTCCAGAGGCGTTGTTTCATGACTCCAGTGAATGCGTACGCCATAAGCGCTGCCATCGCCTAGGGCGTCGATAATCTGATCAGCACGGTAGCTGACATTGATGACGACTTCATGAATGCCTGCATCGCGAAGGCGCTCCAAGTGGTGCACGATAAGTGGCTTACCAGCGACGGGTAACAGCGGCTTTGGGCAGTGGTTGGTGAGCGGACGCATTCGCTTGCCAAGCCCCGCGGCCAGTATCATCGCTTTCATGGCGCAATTTCCATTTGATTAAAGAGTGTCCGCTAAGCGTTGCGTTATCGCAGGCCGCAGCGTTGTATGCACCCACTGGGTAAACTCAGCCAGCGCTGGTTCATTGGAGAAGGTTAGCGCTAACAGGCTGTCTTCCAAGTGATCCAAAAAGTGTGGCAGGCGCTCAAGGTAGCCGCTTTTTTGATCACGCAGTGTTAAGCGGCAGAAAATCCCCAGCACTTTTAGCGAGCGTTGAGCAGCCATGGCGTGACATTGAGCTAAAAATGCAGCGGCGTCCACGCTCTTGGGAAGCCTGCCATCGAGACGGGCCTGCTGATAAAACGTGTTGACCAAGTCACTAAACTGTTCGCTGGTAAAGCGGCAGTAACGACCTCGCAATAGTGAGATAACGTCATAGCTGAGCGGGCCGGCCACGGCGTCTTGAAAGTCGATCATAAACAGACGCTGGTCGTGCACCATCAGGTTCATGGCGTCGAAATCGCGATGGACGGTGACTACCGGCTGTGCCAAGGCTTGCTGAATAAGCTGTTCACGGAGGGGTTGCCAGCTTTCTGGCGTCGGCAGCTTTAACCAAGCGTTAAGACACCATTCAGGGAACAGGTCCAGCTCGCGGCTGAGCAACGCTGCATCATAGTTGGGTAATTCGGTGGGGCCTGCGCGGTTCTGCAGGTCAGCGATGAGTGTTAGTGCCTGTGTATGATAGGCCTGGGTGGTAACATCATCGCTAAACAGCGTTTGTAGTGGCGTGCACCCTAAATCTTCTAATAAAAGAAAACCGTCCGCTAAGTTGGCGGCATGCACCTTGGGGACCGGCAGCCCGGCACTATGCCAGCGTTTGGCGATGGTCACGAATGGCTGTGAGTCTTCCTGTTCGGGGGGGGCGTCCATGACCACCTGAGTGGTGCCATTAGGCAGTGTTAGGCGAAAATAGCGGCGAAAACTTGCATCGCCAACGGCGGATGAAAGCGAAATATCAGCCTCGGAAAGGCCGTTTTGTTGTGCCGCCCACGAAGTTAGGGCGTTAATCCGATATGAAGACATGCAAGCTCCTGGCTGGTCGGGCATCATGCTGGCTGTATAATACCGATTCTGGATGCCAAGGATAACGAACATGGGCAAGCGATTTTCGCGCACATTGCCGGTTGCGCATACATTAGTGGGCAGTTTGCTCGCAAGTGCCTCGTTTACGGCAGTGGCTCAAGGCCAGGTCATGTCCGCGGAAGCGTTAGATTGGCAGGCCTGGGAACAAGCTGAAGCGGCTGGTCAATTATGCCGCGGGCGGTATGTCATGCCCAGTTACCGTTTGCCCCCCGCAGATAACCCTGAAGCGCTCTCGCTGGAAGCCAGCGATGTCGACTATGCGGCAGATGGTGAAGCGCTCTTACGTGGCGATGTCGTCTTGCGGCGAGGCAATGAAGAGCTGGAAGCAGAACGGATATTTCTACCCGCTGACCGTCAGCAGGTCGATGCTGAAGGCAATATCGCGCTGCGCGATGGGTTGTCTCTGATTCGCGGCGATCAGGCCATGCTCAGGCTCAATGAAGATCGCGCCACACTGGGGAATAGCCAATTTGTGCTCTATGAGCAACATCTGCGTGGCCAAGCGGGTCAGTTGGAACAAACCGGCGAATCTCAGTACCGTTTACAAGATGCCAGTTTTACCACCTGCGATCCTGGCGCCAACAGCTGGCAGCTAGTGAGTAGCGATATCCAGCTGGATCAAGCATCAGGTTTTGGTACCGCGCGACATGCGCGCCTGCATGTGAAAGATATCCCCGTGTTTTACTGGCCATGGCTGCGCTTTCCTATTGACGATCGCCGTCACACTGGGCTGCTGTCGCCTTCTATAGGTTTCTCCGCAGATGGGCTCGATTATGCTCAGCCATTTTATTGGAATATTGCCCCTAACCATGATGCCACGATTACACCGCGTTGGATGACTGACCGCGGTTTGCTAATGAATGGTGAGTATCGCTACTTATTTTCTGAAAGCGAAGGCATCATTGAAGGCGGCTATTTGAGCAGTGATGATGGTGGCTCCGGCGGCGATGCGAATCGTTTTGAGGGCGATGATCGTTGGTATATTGATGCTCAGCATGCCGGGCGGGTAAGTGAGCGTAGCAACTATCAATTGCGTTATGGCGCAGCCAGCGATGGTCGCTACTTCGATGATTTTGGTGGCGAGTTTGGCAACAATGACCGCACCAGTATGGAGCGTTTGGCGCAGCTTGATTACCGTGGCGAGCGCTGGCAATTAGATGCCCGTGCCCAAGGGTATCAGCGCCTTGAAGATCCGTTGAGCGATCCCGATAAGCCTTTTTACCGGCTGCCAAGCCTAACGGCGAACTCTAACTGGAACCTGGGCAACGGCCTGTATAGCGAGTGGCGCTCGAATGCTACCTACTTCTGGCGCGATGTTGATGAAAGACTAGTGCCAGAGCGTGAAGCTGCCACCGGTAGTCGGATACATCTAACCCCCGCCTTTGGCTGGCGCTACGAGCAGCCTTGGGGCTATGTGGAGCCACGTACCGAGCTTTGGAATACGGCCTATCAGCTGGATTATGGCGAACGAGTCACCGATCGTGATGATTCACCCACACGCAGCACCGCGATTAGCTCAATTGATAGTGGATTAATATTTGAGCGTGAGTTGGAGCTGGCTGGCCGTGGTTATCGGCAAACGCTGGAACCGCGCCTTAACTACGCCTATGTGCCCCGCACGGATCAAAGCGAACTGCCTGAGTTTGATAGCCGCGAGCGTGCCTTCTCCTGGGATCAGCTATGGTCAGCGCATCGCTTTTCCGGCGCTGACCGTGTGGGCGACCTAAACCGGCTCTCCTATGGTGTACAGTCACGCTTGATGGAAGATGCCTCGGGTCGTGATCGGCTGACTTTCGGAGTAGGGCAAAGCGCTTATTTTGATGATCGTCGAATCGATAGCGATGGTGATCCCGACACACTCCCAGACCGCCCAGAAGATAATCCGAACGTTAACCCCGAAAGCTTTTACCAAGCTACTCGTGACCGTTCGCCGATAGTTTCTCGCCTTGATTGGCAGATTAATGAACGTTGGAGCAGTGGCTACGAGTGGCTCTACGATGATCAACGCCAACAGACCGAGCGTTCAAGCGTTGATGTGCGTTATCGTCATCCTGAAGGCCATGTAGTGAACCTTGGCTACCGTTGGGAGATCGAAGGGTTTGATCCAAGCGTCATACCTGGCGACGATGGCTTTCGCGATTACAATCGCGAGGAGTGGGACTTGTCGTTTGCATGGAAAGCCAGTACCAGCATTGATTTGATTGGCCGCTACCTGCACGATCAGTCTAATGATCGTTCGCTGGAGCAACTAGCGGGTGTGCAGTGGAATAATTGCTGTTACGGCCTGCAGCTAGTATGGCGGGAGTGGATTGATGATTCCGATACCGCTCGTATCGATGATGACTTTAATGATCGAGGGTTGTTTTTGCGTTTTGTATTCCGCGGCTTAGGCGGCGTTGGTCAAGAAGCGGACAGCTATTTTGAACAGACCATTCCTGGCTATCGCCCAACTGCCCTATAACGACATCCATAGAATGGCGACTGAAAAGAGACGTGTTATGAAAATGAGAAAGCCCCTGCTAGCCCGTATGCAACAGCTCTCTGCAGGTAGCCTGCTAGCCCTATGCGTTGGTGCGGGCATTGCCCTTTCACCGCTTACGTTACATGCGCAAAACTTCCAAACCACCCAGCGTCAGGCACTAGATAGCGTAGTAGCCGTGGTTAATAACGGTGTGATTATGCGCAGCGAGTTAGACGACCGCATTGCCCAAATTGAGCAGCAGGCCCAGGCCCAGGGCGGTACACTGCCTCCGCGTTCCCAAATAGCCCCCCAGATGCTTGAGCGCATGGTGATGGAAGAGATTCAACTGCAGATGGCACGCGATGCTAATCTCAGCATTGATGATACTGAACTGAATCGCCAAGTGCGCACTATCGCTGAATCCAACGGCATGACCTTGGATGAATTTGCTGATGCAGTGGAAGCAGACGGTATGACGCTGGCCAGCGTACGCGACGATATTCGTCGTGAAATGCTGATGCGTCAGGTGCAGCAGCGTCAAATCAGTAATCGCGTGTCGGTCAGTGAGCGAGACGTTGAGCGCTTTTTAAGCCAGCAGGGCCAGTCAGGCGAACAGAACTTTATTGAAGAGACTCGTGCCCGGCACGTGCTCATTGCGTTAACGCCCAACCGTGACGAGGATCAGGCGCGAGCGCGGGCAGAAGAGGTCCGCCAGCGGTTATCTCAAGGCTCAGATTTTGCATCGGTGGCGCGAGAGTTTAGTGATGATAGCGGTACTGCGCTTAACGGTGGAGAGCTTGACTGGGTGCGCCCAGGTCAGACCGTTGCCCCCTTTGAAGAGGCGATGCGCGCGCTAGAGGTTAACCAGGTATCTCAGCCGGTACGCTCTCAGTTCGGCTATCACGTTATTGAAGTGCTGGATCGTCGGCGTCAGGACGTTACCCAGGAGAGCCAGCGCGAACAGGTTCGCCAAGCCATTTTTCAGCGTCGTGCCAATGAAGAGCTAGAGAGCTGGCAGCAAGAGATCCGCTCGCAAGCCTTTGTCGATATTCGTCTCTAATGGTCGCTAGTGCTTTGGCAGAAGGTAGTGCTTTGTTGATAGACAGCCCTTTGCCGGTAGTGGTTACTACCGGTGAGCCAGCGGGTATAGGTCCAGAGCTCACGCTGATACTAGCAGCGCAGAGTCAGTGGCCGGCCAATACGGTGGCGATTGGTGACCCTTCTATGCTGCGTGAGCGAGCAGCAGAACTTCAGTTAAACGTTACCGTCGTGGAGTGCTCACCCGGCGGTGAACTGCCCCATGGCGCTACTCTTTTGCCTGTTTGGCCTGTTGCGCTTAACGCACCTGCTACGCCCGGATGCCTTAACCCCGCCAATGCTGACTATGTGTTAGCCATCTTGGCGCTGGCGATTGAAGCGTGCCAAAACGGTCACGCTTCCGCCATGGTCACCGCGCCACTGCACAAAGGTGTGATCATTGAGGGCGGCCATCCAGGTTTTACTGGCCATACCGAATGGCTGCGCGATGCCTGTGGTGTCGAGGAAGTCGTGATGTTGCTTGCCACCGATGCGGCCCTGCATGCGACTGCACCCAGTTGGCAAGGTAGCGGCGATTTACGTGTCGCCCTGGTGACGACCCATCTGCCGCTGCGCAATGTGGCAGAGGCGATTACTTATGACCGCGTGACTCGCATCAGTCGCTTACTGGCGGCCGATTTGCAGCGCCAGTTTGGGATTGCCAAACCACGCATCGCAGTATGTGGTTTAAACCCTCATGCCGGGGAAGATGGGCACCTGGGACGCGAAGAGTTGGATATCATCATTCCTGCACTTGATGCATTACGCGGCGAAGGAATGGATATTCTTGGTCCGCTGCCTGCGGATACGCTGTTCACCCCCCGGCACTTAACGGGTGTCGATGCCGTACTGGCGATGTACCATGATCAAGGCTTGGCGGTGTTAAAATACGCAGGCTTTGGTCAGGCTGCCAATATAACCTTGGGTCTACCGCTGGTGCGCACCTCGGTCGACCATGGCACTGCTCTGGATCTGGCTGGTAAAGGCTTAGCTGATCCTGGCAGCTTAAAGGTAGCCATGACGCTTGCGCGCCGTTTGGCCACGCAGCGTTTGCTGCAACATACTCCCGATTGAATCTGCACTCCAAGGAATACCGTTTGATGTCTACTGTGCCCCAGCACCGCGCTCGTAAACGCTTTGGTCAAAACTTTTTACGTGACCTTGGCATTATTTCGCGGATCGTTCGCGCTGTTGGCCCGCGTTCGACAGACCGTCTTGTCGAAATCGGCCCAGGCCAAGGGGCATTGACCGAGCCGCTGCTGGAAGCGGCAGGCCATTTAGAAGTGATTGAGCTTGACCGTGACCTGATTCCCGGTCTGCGCGTTCAGTTTTTTAACTACCCTGACTTTGTAATCCATGAAGGGGATGCGCTGAAGTTTGATTTCGCGGCCCTAAAAGGCGATGGGCCAGCGCTGCGTGTCGTGGGGAATCTGCCCTATAACATATCTACCCCGCTGATTGTTCACCTGCTAGCAGCGGGTGATGCGGTGGAAGACATGCATTTTATGCTGCAAAAAGAGGTGGTAGAACGCTTAGCGGCAGAGCCCGGCGGGACAGATTGGGGGCGTCTCTCGGTGATGGCCCAGTACTATTGTCATGTCGAGCAACTGTTTATCGTACCGCCGGAAGCCTTTGTGCCAAGGCCTAAAGTCGACTCCGCGATTGTGCGCTTAACGCCTCATGAGACGCTGCCGCATGTCGCAGATGACCCAGCGTTACTGTTTGAGTTGGTTAAGCTGGCGTTTGGTCAGCGGCGTAAAACGCTGCGCAATAACTTTAAAGGGCGCGTGAGCCCAGACACGTTGGAAGACCTGGGTATTGATCCGATCCGCCGACCGCAAACCTTGAGCGTGGCGGAGTATGTAGCGATTGCCAATCGCGTTGCCGCCGACGAACAGGCGAGCAGCGAGAGGGGTACTCCAGCGTGAGTGGCCTAGCCATTGAGGTCAGTGTTACACCCAGCTACCGCATTGATGAATCGAACGATGTGGAGTCGCGCTACGTGTTTAGCTACACCGTGACTGTGCATAATAAAAGCCCCCATAGCGTCCAGCTTATGGCGCGCTATTGGAAGATTACCCAGGGCAGCGGAGACTGCCAGGAAGTGCGCGGCAAAGGCGTGGTGGGGCAGCAGCCACTGATTGGCCCCGGTCAAAGCTTTCGCTATATCAGCCGTGCGATTCTTCAGACGCCAGTAGGGGTAATGGAAGGTGCCTACACGCTGTTAGACACCTCGACCCAACGTGTTTTTGAAGTAGTGATTTCCCCCTTCCGACTGGCTGCCCCGCTGCAGCTTCACTAAACACTTCATTAAACAGTAGCGGGCTGGTCACTTTGCGCTAATCGGCTCCCCAAGTGGTCACAGAGGCGTAGGGCCAACTGCACCAGGGTTAAAGTGGGGTTAGCATGGCCTCCGCTGGCAAATACGCTGGAGCCCGCTACGTAGAAGTTATCCTGAGCAAATAGACGGCAGTCGGGGTTAACAATGCCTTCCTCGGCATTAAGGCTCATGCGCGTGCCGCCCATATGGTGACGGCCCGCTAGCTCGCCATCGGTAGGTAGTTGCACAGGGGTATCTGCGAGCCAGCCAGCCAGCTGCAGACGCCCTAGATCATAAGCACGCAAGTACTCGCCAAGCGCAAGCATGCTTTCGCGAATGGTGTGACGATCCAGTTCGGATTGCCGCCATACCAACCGGCTACGGGGAACGCCCAGCTCGTCTAGCTCCTCGCTCAACTCGACACGGTTGTCATAATGGGGCTCTTGCTCCCAAGCAGCTCTCAATACTGCGCCGTGAATAACCTGGCCTTGAGCTTGCCAGGTGCTCAGCCGCCCAGCCAGTGTTGGTGCTTGCTCGGCGAGTTCGTCAGTCAGTTCCTGAGTGGCCTCTGGATTCATACGATGCAAGCGCAGCCCGCAGTTAAGAATTTGACGTGAGGCGATAGTGTTAGCCGTGGGGGAGAGAAACACGTTGTACTCATCGTCCAGGCCGAGTGCTGCCGGATTGAAAAGCAGCGCTTTACCTATCGTGGCGTGAGGGTGCTCCATCCAATAGCGACCAAGGGTGTCATGCTGGGGAATAAGCTGCCCTTGGGTTTGTTGATTGCACCATAGCAGCAGGCGAGAGTTGTCAATGCCGCCGCAGGCCAGCACAAAATAGCGTGCCTGCACCTGACGAAGGTCGCCTTGATAGTTTCTGAACGTGGCGCGGGTTACCTTGCCGTTTTGTGTTTCTAGCGCGAATAAGTTGGCTGTCAGGCAGCATTCAAGTGTGGTCGACTCGCTAAGCGTAGCGGCATATTTATCTTTTAAGCGCGTCGGGTTACCCAGTGAAAAATAGATGCGTTTTAGACCTGACCCTGGGATTGGCTGATCGGCGGGGGTAGGCGTTAAGTCGAGGATGCTCGCGGCTGCACGGTAGTACGGCGCCAGGGCGTCGCGTCCGATTGGCCAAGCTGTCTCACTGGCAGCTGTTTTTGCGCTAAAGTCGTAGCGATCCAAAGGGCGACAAACGCCTCCCCAATGATTGGTCGACCCGCCTAAATAGCGCAGCCGAGCACCATACAGTGGAATATAAGCATCGCCGACGGTTTCCCCTCGGTAGCTGTCTTGAGAGCGTTCACTATAGTCGGCGTCGCCGCCCTCACAGAGAAGTACGCGGTGCCCCTGCTTGCTCAACGTAATCGCCATGGAAATGCCTGCAGCACCGCCGCCAATAATGCATACATCCGCGTTGTTGCTATGTTCGCTGATATCCTCGAAATCGATATACATCAGCGGTCACTGGCATTCAGCAGCCAGCCATTTACCATAACGGCAGCGGGTGGTTTAGATGCCTTAGCGGCGTTGGCCTGAGCGACAGGCAGTAAGGCAGTGCCGGGCAGTAGTAACGCACCGATGCCTGCGAGTGTTGCGACTTTCAGTAGCCCACGTCGGGTATGATCCATTGTCATCGTCGTATCGTTTTCCTTAACAGCGGCGAGGCAGAGGCTTCGCTGAGGGGCGTTGGTTTTTTGGCAGTTGTTTATAGTGGCGCAGGTTAGCTGTTTGCACCAGTTCAATTGTCACATTAAGCACTAGCCCCTCGCGGTGGGCGGCAGACAAGCATGGGATGTTACTATTTAGCAAACTCATCTAATGAAAGGCCCTTGCATGAGTACCTACGCAATCGGCGATTTACACGGCTGTCACGACGAATTTGTAGCGCTACTTGACCAGCTTAGCTTCAACCCCTCGCGAGATACCCTTTGGCTAGTGGGCGATTTGATCAACCGTGGGCCAGCTTCACTTGAGTGCCTGCGAGAAGTAAAGGCACTGGGCAGCGCCGCGCGCACGGTGTTGGGTAACCACGATTTTCATTTGTTAGTGGTCGCTCGAGGCGGCGGCAAACTGAAAAAAAACGATACGCTGAGTGATATTCTTAAAGCTCCTGATCGAGAGGGGCTGCTGGATTGGCTGCAGAGCCTGCCGCTAAGCGTTCGTGAAGGCAATACATTAATGACTCACGCTGGGCTGCTTCCCCAGTGGAGTGTGGCACAAGCCGAAGCCTTAGGCCGGGAAGTGCAGGAGGCGCTTGCCAGTGAAACGTCCGGCCAGTTCTTAACTCGGCTATTTGGCAATCAGCCAGATATCTGGCAAGACGATTTAGACGGTATGGAACGACTGAGGTTGATTGTCAATGTCTTCACTCGGATGCGTTTCATTGATGCCCAGGGGCGTTTGGAGTTTGCCGCAAAAGAGGGGCTGGAAAGCGTTCCGGAAGGCTTTCTGCCCTGGTTTCAATATCCTCGTACCGATGATGCTCACCTGTTGTTTGGCCACTGGGCAGCACTGGAAGGTAAAGTCCCGCAGGCACGCGTGACCGTCGAGGCGTTAGACACTGGCTGCGTATGGGGTGGGCGTTTAACGGCACTCAACCTTGCTAACGGCGAGCGTATAAGTGTGCCCAGCCAGCAGGTAAACTAGCAGTAGGGGAAATAGAGAACACCATGGAAAAGAGTGCCACAGAAACACGCGCTGATTCTCGCTTAGCGGGCCTTAAGGTCTATCGTGTGGGAGGCGCAGTGCGCGACGCTTTACTAGGTTGCCCCGTCTACGATAACGACTGGGTGGTGGTGGGCGCCACGCCAGATGATATGCGCAAGCGTGGTTTTAAACCGGTGGGCCGCGACTTTCCGGTTTTTCTGCACCCTGAAACGGCCGAAGAGTATGCCTTGGCTCGCACAGAACGTAAGTCCGGCCACGGTTATGCGGGGTTCGAGGTCCACGCAAGTCCCGATGTAACGCTGGAAGAGGATCTGCTGCGGCGTGATTTGACCATCAACGCCATTGCCGAGAGCACCGAGGGTGCCTTAACCGATCCGTTTGGTGGACGGGGAGATATTGAGCAACGCGTGCTGCGGCATACCTCATCAGCCTTTAGCGAAGACCCGCTGCGGGTTTTGCGTACCGCACGTTTTCTGGCCCGCTACGCGTCGCTGGGGTTCACGATTGCGCCAGAGACCCTGGCGCTGATGAGAGAGGTAAGCCACAGCGGTGAGCTTGAACACTTGGCCGCCGAACGGGTGTGGGTAGAGACCGAAAAGGCGCTTGGCGAGCCAAGTCCAGAGGTCTATTTTACGACCTTAAAACGCTGTGATGCTCTCGCTATTTGGTGGCCGGAGCTAAAAGAAGAACTGCTAAAAAAAGGCTTGGTTGCGATGGCGAAGACGCC
>JAMCZP010000025.1 GCA_023485185.1 Gammaproteobacteria bacterium | reverse complement strand
GACGCGCCAACGCCGGAAGCACTAATGCGCTCGCGATATTCAGCCTTTGTGCTGGGGCTTAGTGACTACCTGTTGGCAACTTGGCACTCCTCCACACGCCCAGCGGTGCTTGCTCCTGACCCCGAAACCGAGTGGAAGAGACTGGTCATTCTTAATGCCGAACCAGCGCTTGAGGAGAGGGGACAGGTGCATTTTCAGGCATTTTTCTTTGAACGAGGGCGTGGGCGAAAACGCTGGCATGTGCTGGAAGAGGTGTCCCGCTTCGTGCATGAGCAACAGCGCTGGTGGTATGTGAAGGGTGCCCCCACGCTTACCCGCCTAAAACCCGGCCGCAATGACCCGTGCTTATGTGGTAGCGGGCATAAATTAAAGGTATGTTGTGGTGAGTAAGTGCGAAGCGCTAATAAAAATGAGGCAAAATAATGAGCCCAAAAAAGGGGTTAGCGTTAAGACATCACCGGGGAAAGAGTGGCTTGAATAAACGCTTAAAAATGGCGCTTACAGTGTGGGTGGGAACGTGGCTCTGCATGTGGAGCTTCACCACGCTGGCAGATAAGCCCTTTCCCGATACCGACATTACGCTAGTCGTCCCCTTTGGTCCTGGGGGCGCCACCGATGTACTGTTTCGTGACATATCTGCGGAAGCGCAGACCTATCTAGATACCTCGATTAATATCGTTAATATTGCGGGTAGTGGTGCGACGCGTGGATCACAAACTGTCAAAGACGCAGAGGCCGATGGTCATACACTGCTTGGCAGTCACCAAACCATCGATCTTGCTTACTTTGCGGGGCTGTCGGCTTATTCTCATCAGGCCTTTGCGCCTGTCGCACTACTCACGCGAACAGTGAATATACCCGCTACTTATTCAGGCCACACTGCTCAACTTGCCAGTGATATTCCGGTGTTAGTCGCAGAGCAGGTTGAGCCGCTGATGTTTGGCATTATCCCCAGTTCTACCGATCATTTTTTCTGGTTACATTTCTTCCATCAAACGGGTATTAATCCCCAGGATATAGCGTTTATTCATTACCCCGACACGGGGGCCCAAGTGGCAGCACTACTTGCCGGTGAGATCGATTTTGCGATGCTCAACTTACCTTCTGCGAGCCAGTTATTCGCCACTAATGCACTCACGCCGCTGGGTGTGGCAGGGGAAGCTAGATTAACGGGCTTGCCAGCAGTGCCCACGCTACTAGAGCAGGGTATCGAACTGGTGAATACCACTGATAGGGGTGTTTTTGCACCGTTTAACACTTCCCCCGAAAGATTAGCGATACTGGCCAATGCCTTTGAGCAAGCACTTACGCAGCCAAAGCTGGCGCGCACTATTGAGCATAGCCATGGCTCCTTAATCGACTATCGTCCGCTTAACAACTATGCCGATTATCTTAACCATCAGTACACGCTGTTAAAGTCGCTGTCGGAAAGCGTCGCGTTTGAACGTTAGCCATCAGTGTCGTGCTAAGTAGGAGTTCCGTAGCACATGCCGATTAATACCCGTGATCTAGTGTTGGAAACGCTGCTCTTAATGGTCGCTGCCGCGCTACTCTTCATGGGCTTGGCAGGACTAATATTTGGCATTGGCGCGCAGTACCCGTTGTTCGCGGTTACCCTGGTGCCGGATGCTGCTGTGGCAACCTTGCTATTAGGTATAGGGCTGTTGGCAGCGTTGCAACATTGGTTGTGGCTACGCCGTCTCAGCGCATGTTTATTGATGGCAATGCTGGTGTATACCCTGGTGCACAACCAATGGGCGGGGGGAGAGGAAGGCTCATGGTTAACCGGTCAGCTACGCATTACATCGATAGCCGCTGTGATGCTACTAGCGGTAGCGCTCTGTTTATTTATTGGATTTGCTACCTTTCGTCGCCGTTGTATATGGCTGGTGGCGGGTCTTGTTTTATGGCTCTTTGCAGGCTTCATCATTACGCGTTTATGGAGTGGCGTTGAAGCAGCGAGGCCGTTTTTTTCATCTTCACCCGTGGCAGTGGTAGTTTTCGCCGTGCTGCTGGGAAGTGCGTTGGTTGCCATTGGGGGGCGTAAACAACAAGAATGTCTTAATCCAGGGCGGTGGGCCATTATTGCGGCGTTGATAGGCGTAGCGATCAGTAGCTTGGCGTGGCTACTACTCAGCATGCAACAGCATGCGGCGACGCATCAGCAAGCTATGTATCTACTGGATAATGTGCAGCTTAATGCTGAGCAGGCAATGCGTGCCCGTTTACATCAGATGCAGCGTATGGCTGAGCGATTGAACGCAGCGGAAGGTGATGTTGATGCGGCCTGGTTGGCTCCAGATGCACAGAACTATCTGCGCGATATGCCCAGCTTAAAAGCCATAATGCTACTCAATGAAGAGCGGCAGCCCTTGTGGTCAACCACCCGCGCCACGGATGAGGAAACGTGGTTCCAACAGCAAATAACCAAGCCGCGAGTAAATAACTGGTTGAACGTTCCACTTAGTCAACCACGCCTGATGGTTCCTGATGAGAGCCAGCCTCAGCGGGTATTGCTGGCGATTTCTAACGAGAATAGCGGTCAGCAATTGCTTGCGACGTTTGATATGGCAGAGTTATTTAATAATGAGCTGAGAATGGCGCTCGGGCCATTCCAAGTCAGCATTAATCGTGGCACAGAGCCGCTGCTCATCCTGCACACGCCAGGGTTTAATGCTGATCCCGTTTTAACGCCAGATATGGCGTTGGCATTGCGGCACGCTGGTTTGCCAGGCGGGGTGAACCTCACATTATACGCCTATCCAGGTGCTCACTATAACTGGTATATGATGAGCTTTATGCCGGTCACCGTTGCCATGGGAGGGCTGCTACTCAGCTGGCTATTGGCATTCAGTTTAGGTTTGGTGGGGGTGGGTATTGCACGTGCACGAGAATTATCAGCGGCGCAGCTTTCATTGGCAGAAAGCGAACAACGTTATCGCTCGCTTTTTACGCATCACCCTGACGCGGTGTTTTCACTCGATAGCGAGGGCCACTTTGTTACCGCTAACGCTAGCTGCGTTACTATCACCGGTTATACGCATAGCGAAATTCTAAACCGACATTTTTCGCATTTTATTAATGCTGACGACATAGAGCGTGTAGGTCAGCATTTTCAAACTGCCATACAGGGAAACATTACTCGTTTTGAACTCTCTGTTCGTGATCGCAATGGGGTGCCCCATCTTTTAGATTTGATTGCCTTGCCGATTAGCATCAATAACAACGTTGCAGGCATCTATGGTATTGCCCAAGACGTCACTACCAGCCGCGCACAGCAAACACAATTACGGACCTTAGAACGTAGTGTTGAAGCCAGTGTTAATGGAGTGCTGATCGCTGACGCCAAGCTGCCCAATATGCCGATCCTGTATGCAAATAGAGCGTTTACCACCATGACGGGCTATACGCAGGAGGATGTTATTGGTCAAAACTGCCGGTTTCTGCAGGGCAGTGGTAGCGATCCCGCAAGTGTGGCGAAAATTCGTCGTCACATAGCTGAACAGCGTGATGTGCACGTGACCCTGTGCAACTATCGTAAAGATGGTACGCCGTTTTGGAACGATTTATATATTTCTCCAGTGCGTGATCAAGAGGGGCACGTTACCCATTTTGTGGGCGTTCAGCACGATATCTCTAAACATAAAGCGTATGAAGCGCGGCTGGCTTATCACGCAAGTCATGACGACTTAACGCGGTTACCCAATCGTGCGCTGTTTGAAGAAAAGCTGTTGGCGCAATTTACTCTTTTACAGCAAGGCGAACAGCGGTTAGCGGTGCTGTTTGTTGACTTAGATGATTTCAAACCGATAAACGATAATCTCGGCCATGCCGTGGGGGATCGGGTATTAATCGAGGTGGCTAGACGCCTGCAAACTACCCTGGAGCCAAACGATACAGTGGCGCGGCTAGGTGGTGATGAGTTTGTGATTTTACTTGCCGATATCGAAGAAGAAGTACAGGTCGTAGAGCGCGTAGAGTGCATGCTAACCATATTGGCGCGGCCTTATTGCCTCGACGGACAAGAGCTTTACCTCACTGCGAGTATTGGGATTGCGCTCAGTCAAGACACTACCCTACAGCCGCAAACGCTAATTCAGCAGGCAGATATGGCGATGTACAAAGCCAAGCAGCAGGGGCGCAACGCCTACGAGTGGTTTACCCAAGCTTTTACCGACTCGGTCAGCGAGCGGATGGTATTACGCAATGACCTGCAAGAAGCTATCGAGCAGGATGCCTTCGAGCTACATTATCAGCCATTGATCGACCAGCGTGGTCAGTTGGCCGGCGTTGAGGCTTTGATACGCTGGCCACACACTGATAAAGGTTGGATTTCACCGGCACGATTTATACCGCTCGCCGAAGCCACCGGCCAGATTATACCGATTAGCGAGTGGGTACTTAAACGTGCTTGTTTAGATATGCAGGCATTAACGCTAGACGGGCTGGGTCCCGTGCGAGTCGCCGTTAACCTGTCTCCTCTTCAGTTCCATCGGTCTAGCTTTCTAACCACGCTGCGACAAACGCTGTTAGACACTGGGCTAGCACCGGAACAGTTATCCTTAGAGCTGACCGAAGGAATCTTGATGGATAATACCGAAGCGGCGATTGATACCCTTCACGCGCTACGCAGTATGCAGATAAGCGTATCAATTGATGATTTCGGCACCGGATTTTCAAGCTTAAGCTATTTAAAACTCCTGCCGATCAGCACGATAAAAATCGATCGTAGCTTTATTCACGAGCTAACCCATAGCAGTGATGATGCCGCTATCGTGCAGGGCATTATCTCCATGGCGCACCACCTTGGGCTAAAGGTAGTGGCGGAAGGGGTAGAGAGTGAGGAGCAGCATCTACGTCTAATGGCCTATCAATGCGATATGTTTCAAGGTTTTGGGCTAGCGAAGCCAATGCCAATTGAGGCCTTAAAAGTATTTATTACCTCACTATCAACCAATTCTATTCCCCATTCAGAGGCGAACACGTGACGACCCTGCCGAGTGCTAGCCAGCTAGCTACAAATATCTGGTATGTTTATCTGCTGGAGTGCCAGCGGGGTACGTACGTTGGTATTACCAACAATGTGACTAAGCGTTACCAAACCCATCTAACGGGGAAGGGCGCGCGCTACACGCGCGCTAATCCACCGGTTGCACTGCTAGGTGCCCAGCCGTTTGAAGATCGAGCCGCCGCTAGCCGGGCTGAATACCAGCTAAAGCAACAAACCCCTAGCCATAAACGTCTATGGGCCAAGCAGTGGCCTTTTCGTTTAGAAACTAACTAGAAAGACCCCCATATCCGCTACTGTTTTTGGGCTTAGATGAAGGAGCCGGAATGCTGACGTTTTTCTCAGAGGACAGCCACTTACGCCAAGCGCGCACAGAGCTACATGATGGCACATTGGTGACTCCATTTGAGTGTCCTGAGCGCCTCGATTTAGTGCTTAAGCAACTGCGTAAATCCGGGCTTGGCGATATTCGAGCGCCCGACGCCTATGGATTGCTAGCA
>JAMCZP010000185.1 GCA_023485185.1 Gammaproteobacteria bacterium | reverse complement strand
ATGTATTGTGCTGCCGATCACCTCTGGCGATACCGCTTTCCGTAGTGCGCGGATGATAATTGCCGACTACATCAAGATCGATCAGAAGCCGATCGTTAAGCGCATCATGGTTGCTCTGCCGCTGTTTGTGGTCTCCTACGCCCTCACCCATATGGACTTCACGCTGTTGTGGCGCTACTTCTCCTGGGCGAATCAAACCACTGCCGTTATTGCGCTGTGGGTAGGTACCATGTATTTGGTGCTATCGCGCAAGCCGCACTGGATCACGTCGATCCCCGCTACCTTTATGACCATGGCAACGTTCACCTACTTAGCCTACGCACCGATTGGTTTTGGCCTGCCGATGCACTTAAGCTATGTGGTGGCTGCGCTGGGAACGCTAGTGTGTATCGCGCTGTTTATGAAGCGTGTTCGCCGCTTGAGCCGCACAACGTTCGCCGTTGATGAGCCAGCCGAACCGGTGCTAACAACAGGTAATAATACAGACGATCAGCTGGTCACTAGTTCTTAAAACAAATGCTAGTTGTTTATTACCAGTAAGTGACAGTAGCAATAAAAAAACGGGCAGCCAATGGGCTGCCCGTTTTGCTTTGCGTAATAAGCGTAGCTAAACGCTAGCTTAAACACGTCGCGGGAGAGCTTACTCTTCGCCAGCCATCTGCATTTGGCGCTGCAGGTAATTCTGAATACCCACTTGCTCGATCAATTTAAGCTCAGTTTCGATGTGGTCGATATGACCCTCTTCGTCAGCGAGCAAATCGCGCAGCATATCGCGAGTCACGTAATCTTTAACGCTTTCGCAGTAGGTGATGGCTTCGATATAGTCATTACGGCCATCGTGCTCGATTTTCAGATCGCTTTCGAGCATCTCTTTAACGTTTTCACCAATGTGAAGCTTGCCCAAATCTTGCAGATTGGGGATACCTTCCAAGAATAAAATGCGCTCGATGATCTTGTCAGCGTGCTGCATCTCTTCAATGGATTCATCGTATTCCCATTTGGCCAGCGCTTTTAAGCCCCAATCTTTGTACATTTTGGCATGTAAAAAGTACTGATTGATCGCAACCAATTCGTTGCCGAGCGCTTTATTGAGATGCTCAAGAACTTTTGTATCACCTTTCATAACGTCACCTTTTCTACAGTAATGCTAATGTTTAATCTAGTTTAGATAATGCGATCAAGCAGTTACGGTTTTAGTGAAGTATAGACGTACATAGCTATACTCTCAGCTTTCCTGAGAGTATAGATAAGGTATTTAAAAGTTCAAGCAAATCATATATTTGCTAACGATAACCCTAACAATAGTGATTCGCGTCACACTGCGTAAGCGAGTCCCATGTCGGCCTCTTGGCGCGCCTCACACAAGGCATCACGGGTAATAGCTTTGGCGTAGCACGCGCATTTACCACACTGCGTTGCGCAGCCGGTTGCCTCGCGTACTTCTCGCCAGCTGCGCGCTCCGTCGCTAACGTGCTGGCGAATCTGATGGTCGGTTACTCCCTTGCACACGCAAACGTACATGGCTGCACCTCATAGAAATCATGAGATGAATGTAAATGATTCGCATACATCTTATCAAGTGGAAATGGATACTTTTTGATATCCATTCGTCTTAATAAACATGAACAATGCGATAACGCCTTGGCATTGCATGTTTTTTTGCAAACGCCATTTAAAAAATTATTTACTCGGCAGTACTACCGTACGCGTTTTAGAGGCTATATCTGGCCAGCTACGCCGTTCAGAATCGAAAAGCACCCACCAATAGCCCAAGCCAAACGCCAGTAATGAAAGCCATGCTACCGCGCAGCGGATCAGGCCTTCCTTCACGCTAATCGAATAACCATCTACCGTTTGCACTCGCAGCCGCCATGCCTGCATCCCCAGCGTCATTCCGCCACGGGTCCAGGAGAAGATAAAAAACAGGCTGACAAAAAACAGCAGCATGACTCTAAGGCTCCAGATATCAAACGCGGTGGTGCCAATCTCCTCTGCCTGCTGACCGAGTACAAAACGAAAAAAAGCCACATGCAAGATCGTCACGGCAATCCAAATAGCGGTAACCAAAAATCCGTCATATAGCATAGCGCCCAAGCGACGACCCAGGCCTGCAGGCCATACGCTATCTAATTGAGCAAAGCGTCGTATTCCCATAACTTTCTCTTAACTCTCTGTTAACTCTTGGCTGGCTGTTAGGTAATGACTTTTAGGTAATAGCTTTCTTGATCACCAAGAAGCGCTTGCTGGCTAGCCGTTCCGGCGTAGAAAGTAGATCCCGCCCCCTGCGCACAAAAGGGTGGGCACCAACACTGCCCAGACAGGCGAAAAGCCAAAAATTGTCGAGGCGGGTGCCAGCAGATCTTGTACGTACTTAAAGCTCAGCCCCGTAATAACGCCATAAAACACCCGAGTGCCCGCTGCTACCGTGCGCAAGGGGCCAAATACAAACGAGGCTGCAATTAATACCAGCGAGCCCATGGTCAGTGGCAGCAACACCTTCTGCCAGAAATAAAGCAGTGCTTGATCATTCTGAAGGCCCTGCTCTTCAAGAAATTTTGCGTAGTACCAAAGTTCGCTGGGTGCCTGGCTCTCAATATCGCGCAGTAGCCGCTCAAGCTGCGTCGGCGTAAACGAGGTATCCCAGCCTAAACTCTCTAGCTGCTCAGAGTCGGTGTGATCGTCGAAAATTCGCGTGGTGGTGACATTTTCCAATTGCCATGAACCACCCTCCCAAAGTGCGCGCTGGGCATAGGTCGCTTCGACTAAACGCCGATCATCAAAACGATAGCGGGTTAAATCAAGCACCGTATTATCAGCACGAATCGCCCCAAAGCGGTAAACGCTATCCCCCTCAAACTGCCAACCGCTGCGGCTGGTGAGCATCGCCCCTTCGCCCTGAATTTTTTCCAAACGCCATGCCTCGGCATACTGCTCAGTACGCGGGGTAACGTATTCGGCGACCAACAACACCGTCACTACTACCACCAGCACAGGCTTCATTACGCCCCATACGATGCGCGCCAGCGAGCGCCCTGAGGCGCGCATAACGGTGAGTTCGTTACTGGAAGCCATACTTCCTAAGCCAATCAGCGCCCCGATGAGCACTGCTACTGGCGCGTACTGATAAAAGCGCCAAGGGGTGCGCATGATGAGATACAGCAGCGCATCAAGGGCGGTGTAACCCGCCTGTACATCACCTAAGTCATCGATATAGGCAATGGTGATATCCAGGCCCAGCAGCACCACCTGAACAACAATGATGGCGGCCAATACATTGCGGGCGATATAACGATCGAGACGGTCAGCGACGTTTAACAATCTCAGCATTAGCGCATCCCCTTACGTTGCGAGCGCCATAGCAATAATAGGCCCAACCCTAAAAACAGTGCGTGTACCGGCCATACACCCAGAGTAGAGGGCCAATTACCACTGCCTATGGCATCTACAGCAGCCAGCAACAAACTGAGATACGCCACATATAAAAACACCGCCGGAAGTAGCTTACCGAAGCGACCTTGCCGCGGATTAACACGAGAAAGCGGCTGGGCCATCAACGCCAATACAAATACCATTAATGGTAAGCCTACACGCCACTGCCACTGTGCCTGAGCGCGGGGGCTTGGGTCGTTCCATAGCATTGGCGTGGTCGCATACTCCAGTGAATCGAGCTCTTGCCGGTCACGGTTTAAGCCTAGACGCAGCGTATAGCGTTCAAACGTGAGGCGCTCGGCATTTCTAAGCCCCGGCGTTACGCCATAGCGTTCGCCATTATCCAGCACTAGGAAACGGCTGCCGGTATCCAGGCGCGTCTCCTGATAACCCGACGCCGCGCGGGTAACGTAGTCATGGGTAGACTCATCGCCCGGCTGATTCTGTTCGTGTACCAGCACATCCTGCATTTCAGTGCCATCACTTGAGAAACTGCCGATATAAGCCGTTCTTCCGCCGCCAAACTCCTGAAAGCGCCCTGGAGCCAGTACCGAGACATCTAGGCGGCTGCGCTGTTCCTCTATGGCAGTTTCGGTTTGCAGCGCACCGTAAGGCGTTAACCAAAGACTGCATACCCCTACCAGCACAGCAACGATGCTTGCAGGCAGCAACGTCACCTTCAGCAGTCGCGTGGGACTCATCCCACAGGCGAACATAACGGTGATTTCGCTATTCATATAAAGCTGCCCATAGGCCAGCATGATGCCTAGGAAAAACGACAGCGGCAGGATCAATTCCATAAAGCCCGGCAGATGAAACATCATCAAACTGCCTACTATGGTGATAGGAATATCACCTTCCGCAGCATCCGAAAAATAGCGGATAAAGCGACTGCCCATAATCACCAGCAGCAGAATACCGGCGACCGCCGACATGGTGAGTAACACTTCGCGAGTTAAATATCGAAATAAAATCAACGCGCTCTCCGGCTAGTCGTGCAGGATGCCATGCAATCAGCGCATGGCTTGGGTACACTAATCAAATGCTTATCAAACCCTAAATAACGAGGCATTATCCCGAATCCCTCGATACTTGTCTTGTTGGAGACGTCATGGAATTTTCCGTTCAGACTGCTAACCCAGCCAAAGCCGAAACGGCCTGTGTCGTGGTTCCGGTTTTTAAAGATAGCGGCTTACTGCCAACCGTCGCCAAACTGGACGATGCCAGCGAAGGTTTAATTGGACAGTTATTGGAGCGCGGCGACTTCGATGCAGCGCTAGGCAATGTACAAATGGTGCCCTTTGCGCCTGGCCTGGGTGCCGAACGTATCTTACTGGTTGGCTTGGGCGAACGCGAAAAATGTCAGGAAGCCGCCTTTATCAAAGCCCTGGATGCCGCCATGGTAGCGCTTGCGAAGCTGCCAATTGATGAAGCCAGTATCGCACTTAACGATGTACCGCTGACGGACCGCGACCCCGCCTGGAAAGCACGCAAGGTAATGGAAGCCGCTGAGCGGGCCATTTACCGCTTCGATCAATTCAAATCGACACCAGCTCCTGCCCCAAGCCTTGCCAAGCTTACGCTAATGGCTAGCGACACTGAGAGTGTGCCGCTGATTAAACAGGGCGCGTTGGTGGGCAACGCGATTGGCCAGGGCATAAGCCTGACCCGCACCTTGGGTAACTTGCCCGGCAACGTGTGTACACCCCGCTATTTAGCCGAACAGGCAGAGCAGCTAGGGCACGACTCGAAAGGTGCTCTCGACGTCGAGATTCTTGATGAAGACGCACTGGAAGCCTTAGGTGCAGGCTCGCTGTTATCCGTAGGTCGAGGCAGCAAAGAGCCATCACGTCTGATCGTGATGAAGTATCAGGGCGCCGAGAACGCTGATGAGGCTCCTCATGTACTCATCGGCAAAGGCATTACCTTTGATACCGGCGGTATTTCGCTTAAGCCCGGCGAAGGCATGGACGAAATGAAATTCGACATGTGCGGTGCCGCTAGCGTGTTTGGCACCGTCAAAGCCGTGCTGGAGATCAAACCCAAGCTCAACCTGGTGTTTATCGTCGCTGCTGCTGCA
>JAMCZP010000081.1:10942-24848 GCA_023485185.1 Gammaproteobacteria bacterium | reverse complement strand
GCTTTATCAACGCCGAGACAGTGGCGAAGGCTGCCATATAGATATGGCATTAATGGATGTGCAAGTTGGCGTGCTCGCCAATCAGGCGCTTAACTACCTAACCTCGGGTAATGTGCCCCAGCGGTTGGGTAATGCTCATCCCAACATCGTGCCTTATCAGGCGTTTGCCACCCAAGATGGTCATATGATTATGGCCGTCGGCAACGATGAACAGTTCAAGCGTTTTTGCACCGTGATTTCATTGCCGGCACTGGCAGAAGATCCACGTTTTGCTACCAACGGGGCCCGGGTTAATAACCGCGCTGTACTTGTCCCGCAGCTAGAAGCGGCATTAGCCCAGCGCAGCACTGATCACTGGCTGGCGGCCTTTGAAGCTGTGGGCGTTCCTTGTGGGCCAATCAACACGCTAGATCGTGTATTCGACGACCCACATGTCAAAGCCCGCGGGCTCAAGCAGACCTTGCCTCATAATCAAGCGGGCCATGTCGATCTGGTGGCCAATCCAATTCGCTTTAACGGTGCCCAAATGAGCGCTTCCACCGCCCCGCCCCATTTGGGCCAACACACTGAAAGCGTGCTGGAAGAGCTGGGCATTACCCCTGAACAGCGCACGGCGCTTCGCGAAGCGGGCATTATTTAGCCGCATTTAGGTTATACACATTTCCCCTCTTTAGCGCCTTCCCAGGCGCTTTTTTATGCCTATACGAACTGATCAAAGTCACCAGGATTAAGCTACCCATAACCAATAAATACTATACAAAACCTGTACGAAAAATGCGTTAAGATTTAAACTGTGCACCGTAAAGTGCTTAGGTGTAGCGTATAGTAAAAACACTTTTGTTACTGAAAGCTGTAGTGGCACCCTCCTCTACCTACCCCATCAGGAGCAGCAATGAGACAGTGCGCACGCGTTAATGGCAGCTGTAATCGCTGTGAAGGCGAACTGCCTTTTGAATTCACCATGGCTTTTCAGCCGATTGTGGATCTGTCACTGGCGAGCATCGTCACTTATGAAGCGTTGGTGCGTGGCTTAAAGGGGGAATCCGCGTGGAGTGTCATTTCTCAAGTCTCTGACGACCTGCTCTACCGTTTTGATCAGGCATGTCGGGTAAAAGCGATAGAGATGGCCAGCGCACTGGGTATGCAAACGGATCTCTCAATTAACTTCTTACCCAATGCTGTCTATGAGCCGGAAGCCTGTATCCAGGCAACATTAGAAGTATCACAGCGAGTGGGTTGGCCCACTCACCGACTTATATTTGAAATTACTGAAACCGAGCGCGTTCAAGACCGCCAACACCTACGCAACATCATTGAAGCGTACCGCTCAATGGGCTTCAAAACAGCGCTCGACGATTTTGGTAATGGCTATGCCAATCTAGACTTACTGACCGATTTAACGCCGGACAAGCTTAAAGTAGACCGTTAACTGGTCATGCGCTGCGATAGCGACCCTCGCCGCCAAGCGCTGTTAAACGCTATTATTTTACTGGCCCAAGAGCTCGATATGACACTTATCGCCGAAGGCGTAGAAACCCGTGCAGAAGCGCTTTGGCTAGCACGCGCAGGCATTGTTCGTCAGCAGGGTTTTTACTTTGCAAAACCGGCCATCAATTCGTTAGGCGATGATATTTCTTGTCTACTCGCCGGATTAAAAAGAGAAGCGAATAGAGCAAATGAATCGTTCAAGCAGCGCCAAGAGTGACATGTGCTGACGAACAGTGGCGATGTGCGCTCCATTATTGCCGAGGCTGTACTTATTGAAGGGGAAGATGGTGACACTATCATCGACGATTGCCTGCTAAGCTGAAACCTCCGGTACGCGGCTACTTGAACGTGCCGACAACGCTATGTATCAAGCGAAACAGGCGGGACGTCATCGCGTTGTCATTGCTTTGTCATCCCTGTACGCAACGCTATGACACACTACTATTAAGCTCTATGCTATTAAGTACCGTGCTATTAAGTACCATGCTATTAAGTACTGTGCTGAAAGACCATCCTTCATTAACTAGGAAGTAAGCCATGAGTAGCAATGCCGAACTGAACGAGCTGAAACACAAATACGTCGCTGCAGGCGCCGCAAGCCCCGCAACGGCATTTGCAGACCGTGCTGAAAACGCTGAAATCTGGGACGCTGATGGCAACCGCTTCATCGATTTCGCAGGCGGCATTGGCGTACTGAATGTGGGGCATCGCCATCCCAAAGTGGTCGCTGCGGTAAAAGCCCAGCTTGATAAGTTGATGCACACCTGCCAAACGGTCATGCCTTATGAAGGCTACGTGAAAGTTGCTGAAAAGCTCAGCCAGATCGTTCCGGTGCGTGGCCATGCCAAAGTCATGCTGGCTAACTCGGGCGCCGAAGCGCTGGAAAATTCAGCACGCAAGAAATTGTCCGCTACCGGTCGTTCCAATGTGATCTGCTTTGATGGCGGCTACCACGGCCGCACTTTCTTTACGATGGCGATGAACGGCAAAGTAGCGCCGTACCAGAGTGACTTCGGCCCGATGCCGGGCACTGTCTTCCGCGCTCCCTACCCAGTGCCATATCACGGCGTTAGCGAAGATGAAGCCATCCGCGGCCTGAAGATGACGCTAAAAACCGATGCCAACCCCAAAGATACCGCCGCGATTGTACTTGAGCCGGTACTCGGTGAAGGCGGTTTCTACCCAGCATCGAAAAGCTTTCTGACCAAGATCCGTGAGATTTGCGATGAGCATGGCATGCTGATGATCATCGATGAAGTGCAGTCTGGCTTTGGCCGCACCGGCAAAATGTTTGCCATTGAGCATAGCGGCGTTGAGCCGGACATCATGACCATGGCTAAGAGCATGGCCGATGGCATGCCGATCTCCGCTATCGTCGGTACCGATAAGGTAATGGATGCCTCTGGGCCCAACTCACTGGGCGGCACCTACACCGGCAGCCCCACCGCCTGTGCCGCAGCGCTGGCCGTGCTGGAAGTATTCGAAGAAGAGAATATTCTGGAGAAGAGCCAAGCGCTGGGCGACAAGCTGGCGAAGCGCTTCAATGAATGGTCAGAGAAGTTTGAATGTATCGACCATGTGCGCAATATGGGCTCTATGGCTGCATTTGAGCTTGTCTCAAATAAAACAGACCGTGAACCTAATGCCGAATTAGCGGCTGCGCTGTGCAAGAAAGCCCGTGAAGAGGGTTTGATCCTGCTTTCGTGTGGCATGTACGGCAACACCATCCGCTTCTTGATGCCCGTCACTATTCAAGACGACGTGCTCAATGAAGGGCTGGATATTATTGAATCCTGCTTGGAATCGCTTATTTAATAAGCGCCATTCGTGCACGAACAAGCGCCGCCCAATCGGGCGGCGTTTTGGCTATCCTGCCAAGGGCTGTTTCGGCCGCCCCCTTACCTAGGCCGCCGGTCGCCTTCCAAAAAGTTAGCCGTAAATACCGCTTTACCATGGGTCTCGAACGACCACTTCATCACCTCGCTTAATGCTGCCATAACGGCATCGAACTCGCCAAATACCTGGGTACTCATGCGGTTCGGATGTACTTCCAACCCCGTGGCCTCAAGGCGTTTCACCACCTCTTTAACCACCGGCTTGAAATCATCGGCCAGCGGGTAGTAGCTAAGCTGTACGGAAAGATACATAACGCCTCCTTACGCTGTATTTGATGGGCTGCTGGCGCTCGCTAACCGCTGCCAGGCGGCCAAAATTGCGGCACGCGTCTCATCCGGATGTTCCATGGGGAACATATGCGTACCAGGAACTTCGCTAACTGTTAGGCCCTTTCGCTTCAAGCGCTTGATGCGTGAAGCCGTCAGCAGGTGCGACTCTTTTCCCGCTACCAGTTCAAGCGGTACTCCCAAACGTTTCGGCAGACGCGAAAGGTGATCAGGCAAGTGACGGAAAATCTCCACCTCAATGCGCGGGTCAAAGGTCAGCTCAGCGCTGCCGTCATCTAACAAGCGTGTTCCTGCTTCAATGTAGTCGTTGAGCGCCTCAGGGGTAAAGCGGCGAAACAGCCCCCGGCGACCCAGCGAACTCGCCATCACCTCACGGCTCGGCCACACCGTGCGCCGCCCCTGAGTTTTCCCCGCAGGCGTCACACGGTCAATAAAACCGAACCGCTTGGCGGCTTTCATCGCCCAAGCATCCGACCCCAGCATGAGTGGTGGGTCGAGCATAATCACCCCACAAAAGCGCTCGGGCTGTTTATCGGCGGCCATGGCCATCAAGGTACCGCCCAGCGAGTGCCCAACCCCCAACAACGGCTTATCGCTTTCGGGGAGGTAGCTCAACAGCTCATCTACTAAGTTGCTCCAATTGTGATTAACGGGGTAATCAGGGTGGTGGCCGAGCCGATCCAGCGGGTGTAGATCGAACATCTCTGCCAGCGGGTTCAGCAGGCTGCGATAGCTCAGCCCTGGGAAACCATTGGCGTGGGCAAACACTAAACGGGGGCGTTGGGCAGCATTAGCAGACATGGCGGGGCTCGTTGGAAAAGTAGCTAAATTGGCAACGGTTAGATGGGTATTGATAAAATCATCTATCATACGTCTGTTTTAACGCGCTACAGAATGAGCGTCAATGAGGTTATTGAGTAACACTACTAAAATCGGTTTTAGTTTTGTTTACTGCTCCTCTAGCCCGTCCGGGTTTTCAATCGCCTTCTTTTCTGCCGATGTTAAACGACGCTCCACCTTTCTGACGTCTTCAGCAGGTGGCAGGCTTTCCGGGCGGATACCGCGATTCAATAGAGTCTGGCGCACCGCTTGGTTATTGGTGACATGCTCTTGTGAAATCTGCGGTTCGCGGTTCATCGCCTGTTCACGGGCGTTGTGAATGGTGATCTCGGTGGCAAAGTCTTTGGCTTTGAGAATGATAGTGGGGGCAAAATCCGCCAGCGGGCGGTTCTCCGGCACACTCCAGTGCGCTTTCATCGCCTTCGTCCCCTTGCTAAACAGAGCCGCATCACCTTTGCTGCGAATCAGCGCAAAGTTCTGATTACCACCCGTTTGTTCAAAAATAACATTCGAAAGCTCTTTCTCGGTAGCGGACAATTTCTTGCGTGCTGAAACCCGTTCGGCTTCTAGCAAACGCAGCTCAATCATCTCAGCCTTGCGAGTTTGCATGGCAAAGTAAGTCTGCGCGAAGGCTATTTCCTGCTTTCTGGGGTCACCGTTCTGGGCAATGAGATAACAGGCGTAACGTGTCAGCATGATGTCGCTGATCTGACGTTGGCTTCCAGAGCCAAGCTCAACCATTTTGTTGACGTCAACAAAATGGTTGCTGACGTCATGCCCAGAAATCTCGCAGGCCGTTTTTGCCTTCGTAATAGCATGCAAAAAATTACGCCACTCACCATACCCCAGCAACTGTTGTAGATCGCGCGCCAGCCAGAACTCCACACCGTTTTCAGTCTGCTGAGCGTGCCCCTCGAAGCTTTCTGTCATGGTGTGGATCATTGCATTGTTCATTGCTTAGCCCCTTTAACTTTCCCTATCGAAAATCAGATGGTCGAAAATAGCGTCAACAAAAGATTTCACTATATCCACCTATAAGTCATGACGGCCTGCCATCATTAATGTTTAGTTAAAACAGCGGCAGTTGGTGTTCTTGCGTATTTTCCGCCAGCCGATAGCCCACGCCCAGCAGGCGTACGGGCCGCTCGCCTCTGGTCCAGCCAACGTTAAGCAGGGTTTCAAACTGCTCAAGATTGGGCGCTGGGTCGGCGTGCTCGACGGTGGTTTGGGTGAAGTCGTTAAACTTCACTTTCACGATCAACCCGCGTACTGCCAGCGGCGGGTCCAGCCGCGCATAGCGTCGCTCTAAATCCGCGATCAGCGCGGGCAGCTCAAGGCGGCAGGCATCAAGGCTAGGTAAATCCTGGGCGTAGGTCTGCTCGGTGCTGACCGATTTGCGCTCCCGGTGGGTTTTCACCGGGCGCTCGTCCCGCCCCCAGCTCAGCTCATGCAACCGCCGCCCAAAGCGGCCAAAGTGCTCCACCAGTTCAGTTAGCGAGCGGGTACGCAGATCAGCGCAGGTGTGGATATCCAGCCCCGCCAATTTCTCGGCCGTGCGCGGGCCCACCCCATGGATTTTCTTGACTGGCAACTGTTGTACGAAGCTATCGACTTTGTCCGGCGTAATCACGCACAGGCCGTCGGGCTTGTTCCAGTCGCTGGCGATTTTGGCCAGAAACTTATTGGGCGCTACGCCCGCTGAAACGGTGATCCCCACTTCTCGGCTGACCCGCTCGCGGATCGCTTCAGCCATTAGCGTGGCACTGCCGTGATGTAGCGTCACCTCCGAAACATCCAGAAAGGCTTCATCCAGGGAAAGCGGTTCAATCAGCTCAGTCACATCACGATAAATCGCGAAGACTTGGCGGGCGACCTCTTTGTATTTGGCCATATCGCCGCGAATCACGGTGAGATGCGGGCAGCGCTTGAGTGCTTGGCCCATGGGCATGGCCGAATGAATACCAAATTCGCGGGCGGGATAGTTACAGGTCGCCACTACCCCACGCTGCTCGACACTGCCGCCAATGGCAATTGGGATATCCCGCAGCGCGGGGTTATCGCGCATTTCCACGGCTGCATAAAAGCAGTCACAGTCGCAGTGAATGATTTTGCGCACCGGCTACCCTTCTACCTGTAAAAAACCACAGTTTATCACAGCATCAAGTACCGCAGAACGTTCTCAACACCTGCTCATTTTCCGTGGCGGGCGCCGCCAGACGGCGTGCCTCTATGGACTCATCAAACGGCTTTGTAACGACCGCTAGCAACGTATGAAAAGGCGCAAAGTCACCGTCGTAAGCGGCATCAATGACCTCTTTAACCCGGTGGTTGCGGGGAATAATGACCGGGTTGGCGCGCCGCATAGTGGTAAAACGCTCGCTATCCTGACTGACGACCTGCTCGGCCTGCCAAGTATCCAGCCACGCGGTTAGCTCATTGGGTTGTGTCGTAAGCGCCAGCAGCGCCTCACGGTGCTCATCACTTGGCGAGGCGGCATAATGAGTGAGCGCATCAAAGGTAGCGGTCATGTCCATACGCCCCTGGTGCATTTGGCTTTCAAGCCCTTCCATAAGCGGCACTGCCTGCTCGCTTGCTGGCGAGAGGCCCAGTTTGTCAGCGTGCAAACGGCGCTGCTCGGCGCTGAACAGGGTATCGAAATAGCGAATGGCATTAGTGGCCTGCTCTACTACCGCCTCGCCCTCTTCACGCATTAGCGGCAGCAGCGTTTCGGCAAAGCGGGCCAGGTTCCACTGGGCAATGGCTGGCTGGTTGGCAAAGGCGTAGCGGCGGCCTTGGTCGATGGAGCTATACACCTTCTTCGGGTCGAACTGCTCCATAAACGCACAGGGGCCGTAATCAATAGTTTCCCCGGCAATACTGCAGTTATCGGTATTCATCACACCGTGGATAAAACCGATGCTCATCCAGCGGGCAATCAGCACCGCTTGGCGGGCGACCACGGCTTCTAACAGTGCCAAATAGGGGTCTTCCGCGTTGGCGGCTTCCGGGTAGTGACGCGCAATCACATGGTCAGCCAAGGCCTTGAGCAAGGCTTCATCCCGCTGTGCGGCGGCAAACTGAAAGGTACCTACGCGAATATGGCTGCTCGCCACACGGGTAAAGACAGCGCCAGGCTCGGCCATTTGCCGCACTACGCGCTCGCCGCTACTGACAGCCGCAAGGGCGCGTGTGGTGGGAATTCCCATCGCCGCCATAAACTCGCTGACCAAGTACTCGCGCAGCACCGGGCCTAACGGTGAACGACCATCACCGCCGCGGGAAAAGGGCGTGCGGCCGCTGCCTTTTAGCTGCACATCGCGGCGAATACCGTGCTGGTCGATCACTTCGCCCAGCAGCAGTGCCCGGCCATCGCCTAGTTGAGGCACAAAGTTGCCGAACTGGTGGCCGGCGTAACCTAATGCGCCCGGCTTGGCACCCGGCATGGGCTGGTTGCCGCTAAACCACTCGGCCAATGTAGCGGGATCAGGAATCTCTTTTGCGCCCAGCTCATGGGCAAGCGGCGCATTGAACGCGATCAGCTCCGGGCTGACCACAGGCGTTGCTTGGGTGGCAACCCACAAGGGTTCAGGCAAGGTGGAATAGAGATGTTCGAATGGCAGCACGACAGGCTCCGCTTTTAGTGGCAATAACTAGCTAATACCCTAGCACTGTAGTCAAGTTAACGCTGCTGTAAACAGCGAACAGCCTGCTCAAGCACCGGTGTTAACGGCGCACGCCACTGATGGGTTAACAGCGCATCCGCCCGGGTGACGCCGAGCGAGAGTGACGCCAGCGGTATGCCCCTATCATAGGCAGCGCGGCAGAAACGGTAGCCGGAAAACACCATCAATGAAGTGCCCACCGCCAGCACCGCATCCGCTTTGGCCAAGGACACCTGCGCTGCCAGCCGCCGTTCGGCGGGCACCACATCGCCGTAAAACACCACATCAGGTTTTAGGATGCCGCGACAGCGCGGGCAATCGAAAATACGAAAGGAGCTGAAGTCGGTTTCTAGATCAGCATCGCCATCCGGGGCGTGGCCTGCCTGCAGACCTGCAAAGGCGGGGTTCATTTGCGCCATCTCGGCATGCATGGCGTGGCGCATCATTTGATAGTCGCACGCCATGCATTTGACCATGTCCGCCCGACCATGCAGATCGATCACCCGGCGCGAACCGGCGCGCTGATGTAAACGATCAACATTTTGGGTCACCAACTGCTGGATATAACCCTGTGACTCAAGCGCCGCTAGCGCACGGTGCGCACCGCTCGCCTGAGCTTCACGCATGGCGCTAAAACCGATCAATGCCCGCGCCCAATAGCGCTGGCGCACGGTGAAGGAGCTCATAAAATCGCCGTGCTGCACCGGTGGCGGGCGCTTCCATTGACCATCCGCATCGCGATAGTCCGGTATGCCGCTGTCGGTACTCACACCGGCACCGGTAATCACCCACAGCTTGGGGTGCTGCTGAATAAACGCCGCCAGCTTTTCACCCGCCTGGGCAACGCTATTTGCTATTTCCACGGCCTGCGTCAATCGTTCACCTCTAGGCAATATTGCTCAAACTCAACGATACTGTATGACAAGCAACGCCTGCGCAATGCACAACGGCACCTCATTTTAAGGAGCATATGATGCAACAGTCTGAGCAACACGACCATGATGTGATCATTGTCGGCGGCGGCATGGTAGGCGCCGCGCTGGCGGCGCGCTTGGGCCATACGGGCATTTCTGTCGCGTTGGTAGAAAAAGGCGACGCCCCTGCCGAACCCAGCGGTGACTATGACCTGCGCATTTCATCGCTGAATGCGCGTTCACTGGCATTTATCAAAGCCAGTGGCACTGTACTGCCGGAAGAGCGCAGCTGCCCGTTCCGTCATATTGATGTTTCCAACCAGGACGGCACCGGCCACTCGCTGTTCTCCGCTGAAGATAGCGATATGGAAGACTTCGGCATCTTTATCGAAAACCGCACGCTGCAGTATGCGCTATGGCAGCGCCTGGAAACACTGCCCAGCGTTACCTGTTATACCCAATGTGCGCCGCTAAGCACCATCGCGGCGAGCAATAACCGCATGCTGGAACTGGATAACGGTAAAACCTTAAGCGCCCGTTTAATTGTCGGCGCCGATGGTTCTAACTCGACGCTACGCGCACTGGCCGGTATTAGCGTGACCAGCTACGACTACCACCAGCGGGCGATGATCATTAACGTGGAAACCGAACTGCCCCAGCAGGATGTCAGTTGGCAGGTCTTTACCCCCACCGGCCCGATTGCCATGCTGCCGCTGCCCGGCCATCGCGCCTCTTTAGTGTGGTATGACCGCGACGAAACGACCAAAGCCCGCGAACAGCTTGACGACGAGACACTTAAAACGGCGATCGAAATGGCTTTCCCTAAACGCCTGGGTAATCTCATCCGTATTGTCGCTAGGGCCGGCTTTCCTATTAAGCGCCAGCACGCGCAGCGCTATATCGGCAAGCGCCTGGCGCTGATTGGCGATGCGGCTCATGTCGTTCACCCGCTAGCGGGCCAAGGGTTAAATATCGGCCTTCACGACGCCGACACCCTTGCCGACATTATCGTCAAAGGCCGCGACCCTGGTGACCCAATTGATCTGCTTCGCTTTGAGTGCCAGCGCCGCGCGGCCAACCAGGCGATGATCGCCGCCACCGATACGTTTCATCATCTGTTTACCGGCTCGAAACCGCTGCGCCAACTGGGTGATTTAAGCCTACAGCTCGCCGAGCGCTTCCCGTTTGCCAAGCGCATGATGATGCAGCAAGCCAATGGGTTGAATCCGTTCAAAATGCGCTAAAACTGTTTATATTCTAGAACTGACTATGCTGAGGGGGATGGCTACTGCCTGTGGCCACTAACAATCACAACAACCCCTTCGTTTAAGGCAGCCCTATGACCTTCACACGACAAACGCTGTTTACCACAACGCTATGTTCCAGCATTGGTTTTATGTTGGCCTCCCCGCTCTGGGCCTGGGATGGCGTTGTCGAGAAACAAACCTTTGAGATAGACAGCTTCACCACTCAAAGCGGTGAGAGGATTCCCAACGTTACTGTTGGCTGGGAAGCCTACGGCGAACTCAATGACGCTCGCGATAACGTCATTCTCATTACCCACTTCTTCTCAGGCACCAGCCATGCGGCAGGCCGCTATGAAGCAGATGGCGAACCCACCGGCTACTGGGATGCGATCATTGGCCCTGGCAAACCGCTGGATACCGATGAGTACTACATCATCTCCTCGGACACCCTGGTGAACCTCGGTGCTAACGATCCCAATGTCATCACCACGGGTCCCGCTTCCATCAACCCTGATACCGGCGAGCCCTGGGGCATGGACTTCCCGGTCGTCACCATCCGCGATTTTGTCGAAGTGCAGCGCGAACTGCTAGAGAGCCAAGGCATTGAATCACTGCATGCGGTCATGGGTGCTTCAATGGGCGCGCTACAGGCCATTGAGTGGGCCAGCGCCTACCCTGACCGAGTCGAGCGCCTGATACCCGTTATCGGCGGCGGCGTAGCCGACCCATGGCTGCTGGCAACCCTCAGCGCCTGGGCAGCGCCGATACGGCTAGATGCCAACTGGAACGAAGGCGATTACTACGACGGCGAACCACCCACCGATGGTTTAAAGGAAGCGCTCAAGCTGGTCACCCTCAACGCCAACCACTGGCAGTGGGCCAACGAAACCTTTAACCGCGATTGGGCCGATGAAGCGCGCGACCCCGCTCAAGATATCACCGCCCGCTACGCGATCGAGCAAACGCTGGATGATATCGCCGCTGCCCGTGCGGCGCTTTCTGACGCCAACCACCTGCTCTATCTAGTACGCGCCAACCAACTCTTTATGGCGGGCCACGGTGACTCATTAGAGGAAGGGCTTGCGGTTATCGAGGCGCCCACGCTAATGCTCTACAGCGAAAACGATTTAGTCTTCGCCCCCGAAGGCGTGCGCCGCACTGCGGAGTTGATTGAGGCTGACGGCACCGACGTGACGCTTGAAACTCTGGAGGGTAATCGAGGCCACTTGGATGGCGTGCTATCCATTGATCAGGCGAGTGATACGTTGCGTGAGTTTTTGCAGTAAGGGGGAGCGCTGGCTTAAACTTTAAGCCAGCGTTTGACGCATTTATTGCAGAGCAGCTCAAGATCAAGTGCGACCGATACAACACAATCGGTGAAATCCCTACAAGCTCAACCTTAAAATCCCAAAAACAGCATATCCAACGCCGCAGAAATTTCGTCTTGCTGCTCAGCAAGGCTACCCGCAATAAAACGCAATTCGCTTTCAGGCACAGCAGCCATGTACTGAGTCGCCATGACAACCTCTTGGCCCTTAACGTTGAACACCGGGTTTAGCCTCTGAGCAGGAGACGGTGCCGAGGATTTGGGCAGCAGGGGCACGACCACGCGAGTGTTCAAGCCACTGAGAAGATCTGTCTGAACATCCAGCAGATAGCCATCCCCACCCCTATTTTCAAAGATATCGAAACGGGCCATTAGAACTGACGGTGCCGTGCAAGAGGCAATCCATTCGCTTCAACGTATGCATTCGAGCTTGCTAAGGCTGTGGCATTATCCTCCAACCACTGCTTCTGCTTATGCAGCTTGACCGCCTCCGCAATCCCTGCCTCTGCTGATCGTGAAACATTGATTCCCAGCGCTTTAGCCTCTTTGAGAAGGGCACTATTTAGCGATAGGTTCGTTGGCTTGCGTATGGATTTGGTCACTTCAACGGCTTGCATGATTTACTCCTCGCACATAACAATGCACTTACTATATGCGCATATTTATAGCACATCAATTTGCTATTCTAATGGCTGATGGAAAAGCAAAACTTCCTGGTAGTGAAATCATGTGAAGGCTATTGCCGCGACTAACCTGCTCGGTGATCACTAAAGAGCGACGGACGTTAGCGGCTAGCGTTTTCCTCAGCCACCTGACGAAGCGCATCGACCAACACGTCGGCGGGCTGGGCACCCGAGATCAAGTAGCGTCCATCGAGAATAAATGCTGGCACGGCGTTGACCCCAGCCTCCATAAATCGCTGCTCGGCCGCTCGAACTTCGTCCGCGTACTGATCGGAGCGGGCGATGGCCTCGGCGGTGTCGCCGTCAAGCCCCACCTTAGTGGCCTTCTCGCGAAGCACTTCTGGGTCGGCCGGGTTTTTCGCTTCACCAAAATAAGCCTCAAACAATGCCAACTGCAGGGCTGTCTCTTGATTTTGCGTTCCAGCCCACGCCAGCACGCGGTGGGCAGCGAAAGTATTGTTCGCCCGACGCTCAAGAGCACCGCGGAAATTCAGCCCAAGCTCTTCGGCGGCGGCCATGATCTCGCGCTGGGACTGCTCCATGCTGGCCGCGTCCTTGCCGTACTTGCGGCACAAGTGCTCCAGGATCGGCTCGCCCTCGGGCGGCATATCGCGGTTCAGCTCAAAGGGCTGCCAGACCAGCTCAACGTCGATCTCGCCATTGAGTGTCTCTAACGCTTGCTCCAAGCGCCGGTAGCCGATTGCGCACCATGGGCAGGCAACATCGGATACTAGGTCAATTTTTACCTTTTGCATTTGTATATCCCTTTGACATATCCCAAAATTCGATCAAACTAAAGAAAGTATGTTACGCGTATAGATTGAGTAACGGCAGTACTTAAAGGAGACAGCCATGGAAAAAGCAGCGGTGTTTAAAAGTAACCGCAGTCAAGCGGTGCGCATGCCTTGCTGATGTCCAGAAATCCCTCGCGCTGCCTGAGAACGTTACACGTGTTGATGTTATTGCCTTGGGTCGCGCGCGCTTAATTACCCCCGTAGGTGAGGCGTGGGACAGCTGGTTTGATGGCCAAAGTGTCACTGCAGACTTTATGAGTGAACGTGAGCAGCCAAACGAGCAGGAACGAGAGGCGCTTTGATGCTTAAGTACATGCTTGACACCAATATCTGCATTTTCACCATCAAACATAAACCTCCCCATGTTCGTGAGACCTTTAACCAGCATAGCGACCAGCTTTGCATCAGCACCGTGACACTGATGGAGTTGGTGTATGGTGCTGAGAAGTCAGCTTCTCCCGAGAAAAACTTGGGTGTGGTAGAAGGGTTTGCAGCGCGGCTGGAAGTTCTCGACTACGACACCAGCGCCGCCTATCACAGTGGCCAGCTACGTAGCGAGCTGGCCAAAGCGGGCACACCTATCGGCCCATACGATCAGATGATTGCGGGGCACGCTCGTTCAAGAGGCCTGATTCTGGTAACCAATAATCTAGGTGAGTTTAGTCGCGTACCAGGGCTTCGAATAGAGGATTGGATTTAAGACGGCCATTCACCCCCAACGGATATCAATACCCATGATCAAAACAGCATTAGCGTTAAGCACCCTGG
>JAMCZP010000081.1:0-10844 GCA_023485185.1 Gammaproteobacteria bacterium | reverse complement strand
CAGCCTCGTTCTTGCTGATATCAATACCCATGATCAAAACAGCATTAGCGTTAAGCACCCTAATACTTATCAGCGGGTGCGCTCAAAACAATACCGCCACATCAAACGCGCCCGCTCCAGATACAGCAACCGAGCAAAGTGAGCCCCACCATCAGATGACTGACCAATGGGACGGCCGATGGACAGGCGTAGAAGGGTTATTTCTGGACATCAGCAAGAACGAGGCTGCAGGCCCCGGCCATTATCTGCTGGAAATGCAGTACGGCCTGGATGCCGATCAAAGCGGCAACTTCGAAGGGCAGGCCACAGCCGAGGGCATTCGCTTCAACCGCGAGGACGGCCCACAGCTGCTTCGCGCGGGCGACGGCGAAGCCACCGGCATGAAGTGGCTATTGGAAAAGGAAGACTGCCTAGTAGTCGCAACAGGCGAAGGTTATTGCCGCGACTGATCTGCGCGAATGACCTACGTGGCAAGCACTCAAGGAGCGGCGGGATGAAAGCAGTTATTCACCCGCCAGTTCCGAAAAGTGGCCCACTTTATCCAGGGTGTATTCGCTAAAATCCTGCGCCAAATAAAGCGAGCCTGAATAGGCGTTCTGGGCCTCCTTTCGGATGTCTTCGATAGAAGGCGACGCATGGGGGTTGAGCTGGTAACGGGGGCTGAAGTGCGTCAGTACCAGATTGGGCAACTGTACCGATTCGGCAAATGCAGCGACAAGCTTGGCGTAGCTATGCCCCACATCACCGGCCTTCTGTGCCATCTCTTCGGTATAGGTGGCTTCGTGTACCAGCACCTGTGCCCCCTCGCACGCTGCAAACAACAAGTCAGGCCGGTCATTGTCTCCTGCGATCACCACTTTTCTCGGCTTGTGTTTGAAGATCAGGTAGTCATGGCTTTTTAAAAGCTCACCCTCAAACTCAACATCAAACCCTTGCTTCAACTGCCCCCACAGCGGCCCTCTCGGAACTCCTTTTTGCGCTAGCTTCTCCACATCCAAGGCGGCGTCGACCTTTGTCTCCGTAAACCCATAAGCATAGGACGGCGCCCGGTGTGAAAGCCTGTGAGTGGTAATCGCCATGCTTTCAAACTCGACGCTTGGCAGGTCGTCTGAGTCGATAAACTCCAGGGCGAAAGGCAAGCCTAACTGCGTGGCCTCGCAGGTGGCCTCCAACCACGCCTTGATGCCTGCGGGCGCCACAATAGTCAGCGGCGCTTTTCGGCCACCCATTCCCGCACTCGCCAGTATGCCCGGCAGCCCATAGCAGTGGTCGCCGTGCACGTGGGTAATCAAGATGGCTTTCAAAGAATGGAACGACAGTTTCGTGTGCAACACCTGATGCTGGGTGCCCTCACCACAATCGATCAGATACCAGCCCTTCCCCTTGCTCTCTCGCAAAGCGATGCCGGAGACGTTTCTTGTTTTAGTGGGGACACCAGCGGAGGTGCCTAGGAAGAGTAGATTCATATCTTTTACTTGCTCTCACTTTAAGACCAAGGCGGCAAATTGCCAGTCAGCTAAATTTAAAGGCTGCCTTAAATTTGAAGTCACTGATCTAACGCACCCTGAAACATTTCTCTATAGGCTGTCGGGGTCGTTGATAGTTGATGACGAAAGTGATGCCGTAAATTCGCCGTTGACCCAAACCCAGAAGCTGTGGCTATCTGCTCGATAGTCATCGTGGAGCTTTCAAGAAGACATCGAGCCTTTTCCAGGCGCTCTATAAGAAGCCATTTCGCAGGCGTGGTGCCTGTCGCAGCCTCGAAGCGCCGTAGAAAGGTTCGAGAACTCATTCCGACAATGCTAGCCATACTTGCGACAGTGTAATTACCATCAATCTTCTCTCGTATATGGTCAAGGAGTGGCCCAATCCGAGAACTTTCATATAAAGAAGGTACTGCGCGCTCAATGAACTGAGCCTGTCCGCCATCTCTGTGCGGAGGGACAACCAAACGCCTAGCGACCATATTGGCTGCCTGCATGCCATGATCACGACGCACTAAATGTAGGCAAAGATCAATACCAGCGGCACTACCAGCCGATGTCATCACATCTCCTTCGTCGATATAAAGAACATCAGGCTCGACTGTAATCTCAGGGTAACGCTGACTTAGAGTATCTGTGTAGCGCCAGTGCGTTGTGGCTCGCCGACCTTTGAGCAGCCCCGCTTCGGCTAAGACAAAGACTCCCGAGCATATAGATAGCACACGAGCACCGTTAGCATGTGCCTTGCATATCGCCTTGATTAGAGTCGCTGGAACAGGCTCCGTAGCACCACGCCAGCCAGGGATAATGATAGTGCCAGCCTTCTCGATGATTTCTATTCCAGCATCGACGACAACACGCATTCCACCTATTGCTCGCATCTCGCCTGGGTCAATACCGGCTATTTTAAATTGGTACCAGTTTTCCCCCATCTCAGGCCGTGGCAAGCCGAATACTTCTACTGCTACACCAAGCTCAAACGTACATAGACCGTCGTAAGCGATGGCGACGACAAGAGGGTTGGCAAGCTTTCGTGCATGATCTGATTTTGGCATGATCTTGAGCATACATGGCAAATCTGCCACCTACCAGGCTCAACACAACTCTCATAGGCTATTGGTTAACCCAACCAATGGAGAAATCAATGAGCTTCGTCACCGACATCCCAGCCGCACCTTCGGAAATAGCAATAGAGCACTTTCATCGGCGACTGTCTGTTGAAACAGACTGTGCCGACGTGGCAGTAGCACTCAAGAGCTCAGAGCAAGACTTCGTGCTTTTACATGTCGTTGGGGCACTCCAAGACTACGAGCACCGCCACATTCCAGGTGCCATCCACTTTCCGCACCGAAAGATAACAGCCGAAAGCATGACTGACTGGCCGCAAGACACGCTGTTCGTCACCTACTGTGCGGGCCCGCATTGCAACGGTGCCGACCAAGCAGCACTCAAGCTGGCCCAGCTAGGTAGACCTGTGAAGATAATGATTGGTGGCATAACAGGGTGGGAAGATGAAGGTCTTCCCTTCGCATCTGGGAAAGAGCCGGGGATTCTCCGGTGAGTCTCACACATGCTGCCCCTCAATTTACAGTTCGCCCATTTGAGCGTGGCGATGTCACTGATGTTCTGAGCTTGATGCGAGAACTTGCAGTATATGAGCGGTACATCAATCAATTCCGGGTAACAGAATCCGACATTATCGAAAACGGGCTCAGTGACTCCCCTCACTTTGGGGTGTTCGTAGCCGAAATGGACGGCTATATCGTTGGTATCGCCGTCCACTATGAAGTTCCTTGGACCTACGATCTAAAGCCAGTACTGGTTCTTAAAGAGTTGTTTGTTTCGAAGAATGCACGTGCTCTAGGCGCAGGGAGAGCACTCCTGGCTCAGATAGAGAAACATGCATTGGAGATTAATGCTTCGCGTACTGTGTGGACGGTTCTAAAAGATAACGACGCAGCCAAGCAGTTTTATATGAAGGCCGGAGGCCAGAAAGATGTTGTATGGGAGCTTTGGGGATTGGATCACTCAAAAAAGTAGAGTGACCTAAGGCTTATAACGCGTCAACGCAATGCCGCAAGCGATCAGGCCAGAAGACACAAACCGCCATACGCCGAAGCCTTCTTTCAGAATGATGGTGGAAATCAGCGCGGCGAACAGCACGCTGGTTTCTCGCAGGGGCGACACCATGCGAAGAGATCGTAGGCCATTTCCGCGCTCACCAGTATGCTCGGCAGCCCATAACAATGGTCTCCGTGCACGTAGGTAATCAAGATGGCTTTCAAAGAATGGAACGACAGCTTCGTGTGCAAAACCTTGTGCTGGGTGCCCTCACCAAAATCGATCATGTACCAGCCCTTCCCTTTGCTCTCTCGCAAGGCGATACCGGAGACGTTTCTGGTTTTAGTGGGTACACCGGCGGAGGTGTCTAGGAAGAGTAGGTTCATGGTTTGCGGTGGATGGTCGTTTGGGAAGAAATGGCTATTCTCAGATAGTAGCTAACCGCTTGCAGCAGGCGCGCGACGTCAGGAGCGTCCCTTGCATGCACTTGCTATAATGAATCGTCACCAAAAAAGCACTTAGACAATTGAATTTGATAGCTTTTTATTCCATCAACATATGCTTCTTGCCCTCTTGATTCTTTCTCAGGGATGTCCTTGAGCAATTCAGAAAGCTGTGGCGAATAATGAGGTTCCAGTCCATCGTGGCAGGTTTTACACAGCGTAATTAAGTTAGCTTTTTCTGTTATACCGCCGATACCCCAAGGAATGATGTGATGAACGTGCAACTCGACATCAACGTAATTTGCAGGTGATCTTCCGCAAATCCTACAGCGATATTCATCACGCTTAATCACTTCCATCCTCAACTTTTTGGAAGGAGCATGCTGGATCTTGCTTTTGGGCAGGCTATCTGCGTCCACAAATCCTCTGTGGGAGGAGTCCTGTAAAGCTACCTTCGGGCCGACGAGGTCAGGGAGGTACTCATCTCCGAGCGATTTTTCAACGAGTGCATGACCGCCCCAAAGGAAAAATATGTGCAGATCTTCGACCGTATTTACAATGACAGCTGATTGTCGCAGTTTTTTTTCAAGCCACTCTTTCTGTGGTTCTGGATGGAAGAGCCTACCGCTACGTATCTCTCTCCTCGGTCTGGTTTCAGTGAAAGAGTCCCACCACGTTTGCACCGATTTTTGAAGATTACCACTAGAGTCAGAGAGAAAAGTGATCTGATAATAACCATCACTGCCGGTAGGTTTTTGCGTCCGCAACTTTAGGTATTCTTTGGCGAGTTGATCTTCCATATTTTTCTCGATCTTACTTCATAAAGCCGCGCTCTGCGGCTATTTTGGAGGCGCAGTATGCGCCGGAAAAATTGCCTGTAGCAGCGTATTGTTATGCCAGTTCCCTTTCGACAACCTCGATATTGAACCCCTCTGATTCCTCGGGCGGCTCAAAGTATCCTGTTACCACCCTGAAAACTTCCTCAGTGTCGAACTGTGCTCGTTCAGGTTGCGCCTTTTGCCGCTGCTTTAGCTGATTTAAACAAACCTCGTCATCTAGCGCCAAATGGTATAGTTCGTGAGCTATTCCGTGCTGCGAGTATATATCCTTGAACCAAGCCCTTTGCTTTCTAGTATTGCCGGGGAAATCCAAAACTACAGTGGTACCGGACGTAAGTATTTGCTCAACGTGTGATCTGAGCACTGGCTTAAGGCGAGACGAATAGCTGATGTAGTCATTGAAATCGTTGATCTCGCCAGGGAAAAGGGCAGCGAGCCATTCATCCTCTGAAATAAGTACAGCCCCTCTCTCATGAGCAATTTTGGCAGATAAGGTGCTTTTGCCAGCGCCCATTTTCCCGCAGAAAAATATTAACGTTCCGTACGGTCTCACTACTTACTCCTTATGCATGGCAATGATTATACGTAAGTCAACATAGCCTCAATACACGTACCCGCTCATTAATTGAAGTTATGTGACCAGCTCATCTGACTCTATCCCGCTGATTCGTTTGGAAGCAAAGAAAAAATAGGCCATATATCCAAAATTCGCGTACTGGCTCGTTTTGCTCTGTCTAAACATACAGCTTAGAAACGCACTGCGCTGCTGATGAACCCCATCAAGACCAAGCAGGAAATAAAGGGGCTAGCCAAGCCCCACACACACCACCTCACCCTCAAACCACTGCTGCTTGAGCCCCCGCTGCTTTTCCAACAACAGCGCTAGATAGTCACGCAATGGGTGGGAGGATGGCAGCGCGGCAAGATGTTTACGAAGCCTACGCTGGTAGGAAAACTGCTCAGCAGGCACGTGCAGAGGCGTGGCGTGTTGGATAAGCCATTCGATATCGGGCAGGAGTAAATGAGTAGCGCCACTGTCGAGCGCTAGCGTGACGCCTTTAACATCAAAGTCACCGGCGTAGATATGCGTTCGCCTGGTTTTGTGCCACGCCTCACTTAGCAGGGCAAATCCTCCGCCGTAGTGACTGTCGCCGCGGTAGACGACCAGCGGTGCGTAGCCGCTTAGCGCTGGTAATGCCGGCGAAAACTCATAGAAGCTGTCCAGGTTTTCGACCTGAATTAGAGCGCTAAACGCACTCAACTTTAGCCCCAGCACATCTACATCGCGAATAGCCCGTGGCTCGCTAGCAAGCCCCGCTATTGGCTGTGGCGGAAAGCTGACGAGTACCCGCCGTGCACGGGGGCTTTCGCGGGTTGCTTTGTCTTCCTCTACGCCCTCTTTCGCTTGGGCGTGGCTTGTCAGGCCGCTGAGTGAGCGGCCTAGCGGTGCCAAGCGGGCGCTTTCTAGTACGTCATTAATCTGCGCCAGCAAGGCGGCGTCAAAACGCAGCGCTTTACTGTTGATTCGCGTGGCCAGGTCAATGTCGTGCTGGTGGCACCAGGCCACTACGTCGTCTACCCACTGGCGACGCGGCTTTTCCACCGAGGGCTGGCGGAGAAGTTCGCGGGCGACGCCGTTAAGGCCATTGCGTGCGCGACCGGGTAGGTTCATACGGCCAGCTGCAGTTCTACATCGTGGATCAGGCGCAGGTGATTGAACTGGCTGGCCTGACTCTCCTGCTGTTTGAGCCGAAACGCCTTCTGGTCGCTGCGCGGCAGGCCTTGGTATTCGGAAATCACCTGGAAGAGCCAGATTTCCTCCGGCCATTCCAGCGGGCTTTCGTGTAGGTAGTCAAGGGCGCTGACCGGCTCCGCCTGGGGCTGGTCGATCACGCTCAAATAGAAGTGCTCCACATCCTGCTTGAGCGCCTGCTGGCGGGCGGCGGCTAAGCTGTTTTCTTGGGCTTGGGCCGGGGCCGCGGCTTCAACGGTTTGCGTGGTGTGGCGCGGTTGGGGTAGTTGATGCAATAACTCGGCGAGCAATCGGCTATCCAGGTTGCGATCCAGCGCCGGGGCGGCGGCGGCGCTTAGCGGTGCGGCCTGATTGACCAGCCCTGGTACCTCGCTGCGCCGGGCGTAGTTGCCCGGCACAAAGCCGGGGTGTTCGCGCATAAAGGCGGCCATGCCGCTGATCAGGCGGCTGCGCGCCTGCTGCTTGCGAAAGCGTGCCATCAGTTCGATCAAGCGCCGCTGCACTTCGCGCAGGCCGGTGTAGTGGTTACTTAACTGCTGTTGAAGCTGGCTGATTAATAGCTTGCGCAGGCTGCCGTCGCTGCCCACCAGCTCGATCAGTTCGTCGAAGTCGATCAGCGCCAGGCCATCCAGCAGCCTCGCGATCTGCTTCTGGGCGCGGTCGTTTTCACGGATCTTGTCGTTGAGCTGGCTGACGAAACCAAAATCACTATTCAGCCGCTGCCATAAGCTGTCGATGGCATCGGCGAAGCGCCCGTTCAGGTCGTCGACTTCCTGGCGCAGCCGCATCAGTTGCTGCTCCAGCCGCCAATGTTCGCCGCGGCTGCGCGCTTCCCGGTAGCTGTGTACCAGGGCGCGAATCAGCTCCAGGGTTTCCGCTACGTCGGCATTTACATGGCGGCGGGTCTCGTCGGCGAGCATTTCGGCGATCAGTTCGCGTACCTTGGGCGCCAGCTTCACGCCGCTCTGCTCGTCCGGCCGCCATAGAATGCGCGCCACCAGCAGCTTGCGTAGCGCGCTATCGCTAAGCGATTCCAGCGGCACTTCATCACGGGTGTAGGCCTGCATCAGCGTATCGGCGTGCTTGCCCAGCAGCGCCAGCCGTTCGCTGCCGGTTTTGAGCAGGCGGCTTTCCAGGGCGTGTTCGCCGCTTGTACTCACACCTGAATTCACAACAAGGCCTCCTGGGAACCGGAGCCTTCTGCGCTGCCCTCTTCGATGGGCAGGTTCTCTTCGTCGCGAATAAAGCGCACCAGATCCACCAGGTAGTCGATCTTGCCAGTGACCACGAACACCTGCCGCTCTGAATGGGGTTGGAGCAGGTAGCCGTGCTCTTTCAGGCGCTTGAAAACTTGCTTAACCTGGGCATCGAGCTGGTCACTTTGCGAGCCAAAAAAGCTGTCGGTAGCTAGGCGTTCCAGGCGTTCGCGCAGGCTTTGGTTATCTTCGCACTTGGCGCTGAACTCGGCGGGTTTGAGCACATCGCCGGGAGCGGCCAGGGTATCGCGGCCCAGGGCCTCTTGAACCAACTGCAGCCACTCCAGCAGCGGCAGCAGGCTATTGAGGGTATCGCCAAGCTGGCGGGACAGTTGATCCCGGGCGCTGTCATTGAGCTGACGCCAGGCCAGAAAATAGACGCTGCCGTCTTCATTGCTGGCCAGGCGGCGGTTAAGCGGCCGCAGGTAGGTGTCGATCTCCTCGCGGGTCTCTTCGTTGGTGAGATGACGATAGCCGCTCTCATCGCTGATCGGGCAGACAAACTCCCCGGCCAGCAGGCGCTCTAGCAGTGGGCCATGTTCGATCATACCATCACCTCCTGCTGACGTTCCTGGAGCCGTTCGGCCAGGCGGCTTAACCGTGGCTCGATGCGTTTTAAAACCCGCTTGTTGGGGTTGGCCTCATCGCGGTCGATCAGGTAGCGGTTGGCGAACAGCAGCAGCACATCGGACTCGGGGTTGGGGAAGGCACCGACGATATGAATGCGGTTGCTGTCGCAGGCGTCGAACAGTTTTTCGACGTTGTGATAGGCCAGGGTGCCGATCTCATCGATGGGCCAGTGAATGGCGATTTCCGCATCGCCGCGCAGCAGGCGGGTAAAGGCGAGCAGGAATTTACACAGAATCAGATACGCCATGCCGTGGCTGGAGGACTCCAGCAGCTGGCGGTCGTTTTTGATCACCAGATCGGTGCCGCCTTCGTTCAGGTGCAGCTCCAGACGCAGCAGGCTCTCAAAGCTGTACTGCTGGTCGCTGCGCAGCAAATCGACCACGTCCGCCAGAGCGTTGAGGTAGTCGTCGCTGGGTAGCGTCTGGCCGGATTCCCGCCACTCTTTATAGCGCTGGGCGAACAGCTTCAGCGGCTCCCAGAAGCCCAGCTCATCGATGGTGGACTGGATGCGCACTTCGGCCTTGGTGATGCCTTCCAGGCGCAGGTCATCGGCAACCTCTTCAGAGAGCCTACGGCTTTGGGCGCTGATGCGCCGGTTCAAATCGCGGAACACGGTGAAGAACTTATCCAGGTCGTCGCTTAGGTTGCGCCCTTCCTGAATCAGCTGCTGCTGTTGATCTTCCAGCAGTTTGAGCATGTCGCGCAGTAGCGGCAGCTGTAGGCGCGGGTTGTCACTCTGTAGCTTGCTGCGTTCGCTCTCCAGCGCTTCGGCGAAGCCGCTGCTGGCATCCTTGATCAGTTGGCTTTCGACCTCCAGGCAACCACGGCGCAGCTGCTCGATAAGCTGGTGGCGATTGCCCAGCGCTTGGCGGGCGCGCTCAATGCGCTCGTCCACATCGCCCAGGGGCGTGCCGGGCGTTTGGCCGTCGGGCTCGATGGCTAGGCTTTCCAGTTGGGTAAGCAGCGGCTTCAAGGCTTCCAGGCAGGCGTATTGGCTCTCCCGCTGAGTTTTCAGCGTGCTGACCGTGTTCTGGTGGGTTTTGCGCGCCGCCTGGAAGTCGTTTTTCAGGTGCTCTTTATCGCGCTGCAGCTTTTGCTCCACCTGCTCCAGCTCGGCCTCCTGGGCGACCAGCTGCGGCTTGTGCTGGCCCCACTCCACGCGCATAAAGCGGCTGTACTCGGTGAGCTCATCCTGACGGGCGGCGGTGACGCGGATGCGTTCATCCTGGCTGGCCAGCCGCTCTTTGGTATCTTTTAGCTTGGCGGGGTCGACGCCCTGCTCGGCCAGTTCCTGGCTAAAGGCCTCTTCCAGTTCCGCGCGCTGGCGTTTGTGTTCGGCATTGGCATCGCTCAACTGCTGCTTATACTGGCGCAGTTGGGCATCCAGGCTATTTACCTGGCTCTGGCCATCGGCCTTGAGCTCCAATAGCTGGCTTTGATGGGTCTCGCTTAGGGCGGCGAGGGCCTGCTGCTTCTCTTCACGCAGCTCCTTTTGCGCCTGCTCCTGGCTGGCTAACGCGGTTTGATGAGCCGCGCGGCGCTCCTGCTGGCGCTTGGTGTGGCGCTCCTGCTGCTGGCGGCGGGCTTCCAGCGCAAACTCGACTTCCTGCTCGGCGCGCTTGTGGGCCATGCGGCCCTGATCCTGGGCTTCATCGGCCTGCTGCACCCGCTCGTTATGCTGTTTGAGGGATTTCTCAGCGGCCTGGCTCTCCGTTTGCACCCGGCGCTTGGCGGTGTCCGCCTCTTCGATAGCGGCCAGCAGGCTGGCTTCGTCCTGGGCGTAATCGGGCAGGGCGATGGCGGAAAGATCCAGCGCCAGCCCGAACAAGTCATCGCTCGCGCCTTCCGCCAACTGCGGGGCGAGGTCACGCCGCTCCAGCAATTCGGGGGCAATCACTTTGCCTAGCTGCTGCTCCCAACCGGGGCGGTGGTAGCGCAGGAAGTGGCGCAGGCTGCCCTGCTCCGGGTCGCGCTGCTGATAAAGCGCAAAGCAGCGCTGCTCGGCGCGCTCCAACTGCTGGCGAAGTTGCACCAACTGCTGTTCGGCACTGTCGCGCTCGCGTTTGCGGCTTTCAAACTCCCGACGTAGGCCATCCAGGGTGGCGGCGGATGCATTTCGCTCCTGCTGGGCCTGATCCAGGCGCGCCTGGGCAAGCTCCGCCTCGGAAGCCTCTTCGGCGGTCTGGGTCGAGAGCGAGAGCTGCGCTTTCAGTTCGGCTAGCTGCTCGACACCGAGTTCCAGCTGCGCCTGATACTCGCCCTCCAGGCGTTGGCGCTCCTGCTGGTAGCGTTCGTTGAGCTGCTGTTCGGACTCCCACTGCTGCTCCCGACGCAGGGCTTTCTCTTCGACCAGGGCGTCGATCAGTTCCTGCGATTCA
>JAMCZP010000133.1 GCA_023485185.1 Gammaproteobacteria bacterium | reverse complement strand
CGGCAAAATATCCTGACGAACTTCAAAGTCAGCGTACTCCTCAAGCTCAATCAATACATCTTTGATAAAACCATCGGGGTCGCTGCCACTCATAAAATTAAACGGGGCGTAATTATCTTCAGTGGCTACGCTCAGGTAACCACGGCTCTCTATTTCGGCTAAGTCTGCGGCGTTGGCCGTTAATGTCATACCGAAAGCAAGAACACCAGCGCTTAATACGGAGGTTAAAACAGCTAAGTTCTTCATCACCTTATACCCCTAGAGTAGACAAACATTGATAGCCGAACGGCTACATGTGGAAGGTGACTTCACCCTAGTTTTTTATCTTGCTCTCGATTAGAGCCAGTTGGCGTAAAGTAAAAGGACAGTTGGCCAACATAGAACTGGCACGAAAGATGCTTAGATTAAAGTGAGGAAGAGCTTATCTGAATGAGGAGTATTGGATGGCAACGCTGTGTCTTGACGTCGACCCGAATGCCGCAGCCTGCCTGCAAGAACAACTGCGTGCCACGCTGCTTGAAGCGATTCATTTAGGTAGCTTGCCCACCGATGATGCACTTCCCTCCTGCCGTAAACTTTCCCAACAGCTAGGCATTTCCCGTAACACCGTGGCGATTGTTTATGAAAAACTGGTTGAAGATGGTTACTTAATTAGCCGTCCACGTAGCGGTTATTATTTACACCCTGACTATAACGACCCGCAACTAGCGCTTAACTCATCTTTGGATACATTAACGGAAAGAAGTAACGACACATTAACTGCACCAAACTGGCACAAACGTATTGTTCAGCGCCCCACTAACTACCAAGGCATTCTTAAACCGGGTAATTGGACCGAGTATGCGTATCCATTTATTTATGGGCAATTAGATACTCGGCTCTTTCCTCTCGCACAGTGGCGTGATGTATCCAGACGTCTATTAAGTTCACAGCGGGATAAGCCATGGCTGCGAGATCGGATTGACCAGGATGACCCTTTACTCATTGAGCAACTGCGCAAACGTATTTTGCCGCGCCGGGGCATCTTTGCTCGACCAGAGGAGATCCTCATCACCATGGGCACGCAAAATGCGCTCTACTTGATTGCGCAACTGTTGTGTCATCGAGGGACGCGCGTTGCGTTAGAGTCGCCCGGTTATCGCGAAGCCATGAATGTGTTTTCCCACCGCGGCGCCAACGTGCAGTATCAGGCGGTGGATGCAGAAGGAATGCGCCTGGAGAACACTGAGCAGTGTGACTATCTCTATGTGATGCCGAGTCATCAGGTACCGACGGGCGTCACCATGAGCCGGGCCAGGCGTAATGCCCTGCTGGCACAACTCCCCCATCGCGACCAAATTGTGATTGAGGATGACTACGACGCCGAGATACACGGCGATCAATTTGCACTACCGGCACTTAAAGCCAGTGCGCAGAGTGCGCGGATTATTTATATGGGCAGCTTATCCAAAGCTCTCTCACCTGGGCTGCGAATGGGCTACGTGGTGGCGGATCCTGAGCTGATTGATGAGCTACGCGCACTACGCCGCATGATGTACCGCCACCCGCCCGCCGCGTTGCAGCACCAGTTAGCGCAATTTATTTCCCAGGGCTATTACGAGCGCTATTTAAAGCTGCATGTGGAAGAGATTGACCGTCGGCGGGATGCGATGCGGCGTGCGATCAATCAGGCATTGCCTAACTGTCGGAGCCATAGCAGTACCCGCTCCAGTGCCTTCTGGATGGAAGCGGACGCTAGCATCGATACCCAGCGCCTTGCCTGGCACGCGGCTCAACGAGGCGTGCTCATTGAACCTGGCTTTCAGCACTTCTTCGATGCCGCCCCGCCGCGACGCTTTTTCCGTTTAGGATTTGGCGCCATCGCGATGGAGCGAATCGACCCAGGCATACAGCACCTGGGTCTTGCCTACGATAACGCTTTAAGCACTTAGGCTTGTTATCAGGTAGATGAAGCGTAGCTTTCAAAAATAGTTTTCAAACACGCGATCCAAGATTGCCAAGCCCTCTGCCACTTCATCCGCTGTCACAATACACGGCGGCACAACGTGAATGCGGTTTTCGACAGTGAAGACCAGCAGGCCGTTCTCCATCAGCTGCTGTTTTAGTTTTAGCACTTCAGGCCCTGGCAGGGGCGTTTTACGCACGGGATCACTGACCAGTTCTAGGGCGTGAAATACACCCAGGCCGCGCCAATCGCCAATGACTGCGTGGCGCTCAGCCAATTGCTTAAGGCCTTCCGCTAGCGGGCCGTTACCTATTTTGTCAGCATTCTTTACGATGCCCTCTTCTTCCATAGCGTCCAGCGTGGCGACAATCGCCGCCATCGCTAGCGGATGGCCAGAATAGGTTAGCCCGCCAACAAAAAAGTGGTCATCAAAGTAACGAGAGATCGGCTCTGAAATAATTACGCCGCCTGCGGGAACGTAGCCGGAGTTGACCCCTTTGGCAAAGACAATTAAGTCGGGCACCATGTCATAGTGTTCAAAGGCAAACCAACGGCCCGTGCGTCCAAAGCCCGCCATCACCTCATCTAGAATCAGCACGATGCCAAACTCATCGGCGAGCTGTCTAACACCCTGTAAATACGCTTTGGGAGGTAATAAAACGCCTGCAGTACCGGGAATAGTTTCTAGCAAGATAGCAGCAACCGCCTTGGCACCTTCGCACTCAATCACCCGGCGTAGATGGGTTAACGCTCGTTCACACTCTTCATCCTCGTCCCGCGCCCAAAACTCGCTGCGATACAGGTAGGGGTTAAAGAAGTGAACATGCCCGCTGGCATACTCGTTGGGCACCCGCCGCCAATCACCGGTAGCGGCAATCGCTGATCCGGTATTGCCGTGGTAGGAGCGGTAAGCAGAAAGGATTTTTGTTCGCCCAGTAAAAAGCCGCGCCATGCGGATGGCGTTTTCATTGGCATCGGCACCCGCATTGGTAAAAAACACTTTATTAAAACCAGCAGGCGCTTTGTTGATAATCCGCTTTGCTGCCTCGCCGCGGGCTAAGTTGGCATGAGCGGGGGCAATGGTGCACAGGCTAGCCGCCTGGTCCTGAATCGCGCTCACCACTTTAGGATGTTGATGGCCGATATTGGTATTGACGAGCTGGCTACTAAAATCTAGATAGCTGCGACCAGCATAGTCCCACACGCGGCACCCTTGCGCGCCTGCGATAACCATAGGGTCTAAACTGCCTTGCTGTGCCCAGGAGTGGAATACATACTGTCGATCCAGGCCGTGTACATAAGTATTATCCACATCACTTAGCGGTGGATGTGAAGCCGCAATATTGGTATTCATAGCAAGCACCTTATAAATCCGGTAAGAAATAGTGTGCTTGCCAGCCTAGTGAGTTCGCCCCCTGGGGCCATAGGGCCAGTATTGATACATCCACAGGACAGCGTATGTCACATTTGCTAACGCCATCTGGCCCTAAACGCATCTGCTGAGGTTGCTTACAGTAGTGCAACCTTGGGCGCCATCGCCTTATAAAACGTTAACTAATACGGAGATATCGCAATGCCTAGTGTACTTATCACAGGAGCTACGTCAGGGTTCGGGAAAGCGGCGGCCCAGCGGTTTGCCAAAGCTGGCTGGTCGTTGGTGCTTACCGGCCGCCGCGAAGAGCGCTTAACAGCGTTAAAAGATGAGCTTTCAGAGCAAGTTCCCGTACTAACGATAGCCCTGGATGTGCGTGACAGTGACGCCGTCACCCAGGCAATTAGCAACTTGCCGGAGGAGTTTTTACCGCTAACGTGCCTAATTAACAATGCGGGCTTGGCGCTTGCACCGGAACCGGCGCAAAAGGTGGCACTGCAAGATTGGCACACCATGATCGATACCAACATTACCGGGTTGGTCAACGTCACTCACGCGGCCCTGCCGTTACTGCTCAAAAACAGTGAAGGCGCGAGCATTCTCAATCTTGGTTCGGTTGCGGGGCAATGGCCCTACCCAGGCGGCCATGTGTATGGGGCATCGAAAGCGTTTGTTCAGCAGTTTAGCTACAACCTGCGCTGCGACTTACTCGGCACGGGCGTCCGTGTGACCGACCTGGCCCCAGGCATGGCGGAAACCGAGTTCACCCTGGTCAGAACCAAAGGCAACCAGGCTGCTTCCGATGCGCTTTATCGCGGCACGTCCCCCCTCCAGGCGGAAGATATTGCCGAGCAGCTTTTCTACCTGGCAACGCTGCCACCGCATATCAACATTAATCGCCTTGAAATCATGCCAGTGCGTCAGGCATGGTCAGCGTTTGCAATTGACCGCGACCCAGCTTAAACCCACATTTTCGAAAGCAATTCGTTTACTAAAGCGGCACCAGCACCTTTAGCGCCTCAAGCCGAAGGTGCTCAGTCAGCCCTGAGAGGAGCGTTCCACCATTGCGCCAGTAGTGCCAATAGAGTGGAACCTCGATGAAACGTTCGGGGAATAAATCGACTAACTCACCGCGCTTTAGCGCCTCTTCAACCTGTAGTTCGGGGGCTAATCCCCAGCCCAGGCCACCTTGCATAAGCCGTACAAAGCCTTCAGAAGAGGGACACAGGTGGTAGAAGAAGTCATCTGTTGCACCAAGCGCGGCCAGATAGCGGTGCTGTAGCTGATCATCGGCGCCGAAGACAATGGCCGGAGCACGCAGCAGGTGGTGGGCTTCGATCCCCTTTGCGAAATAGTGCGCCATAAAGGCAGGGCTAGCTAATGCTCGATAGCGCATAGCACCTAAAAGTAAACTTCGCGCACCAGCCACTGGCTGTTCTGCAGCGCACACACAGCCCGCTACTTCACCGGCGCGCATCCGTTTTAGTCCCACTTCCTGATCTTCAACAACCAGCTCAAGCAATACATGGTGCTGAGTACAAAATTCGCCTACTGCCCCTCCCCACCAGGTTGCCAAACTATCGGCATTGATCGCGATGCGTAAGCGTTCCGGTGCTCCCTCATCCAACCCTGGCACCTGAGACTGCAAGTCACGCTCCAGCAGGCGCACCTGCTGAACATGGTTGAGAAGCCGTTGGCCAATGTGCGTCGGCAGAGGCGGTGTGGCGCGAATCAGTACAGGCTGACCAACCCGTGCTTCCAGCAGCTTGATCCGCTGTGATACCGCTGACTGTGATAACCCCAATAGCATGGCGGCGCGTTCAAACCCGCCCTGTTCAACCACGGCGGCCAACGCAGCTAACAGCTTATAGTCGAGCAATTAATTCTCCTAATGAGGCATCAGCATTATTCGTTTTTCTTATACCCTGGATTTGAGCAAACTGCCACTTCATCAAGTGTAATTAAGCTGCTCAGCGGCAACGATTAATAGGAATAAAACATGTGGCAGAGTTATAGCAACGGATTGTTGTTGTCTATTGGCTTGATTATGGCAATCGGTGCTCAAAATGCGTTTGTACTATCGCAGAGCCTGCGCCGCGAACACCATATAGCAGTGGCATTGCTGTGCATTGTTTGCGATAGCCTGCTAATAACCGCGGGCGTCTTCGGCTTAGCCAGCTTATTAGCGCAGAACCCACTACTGCTTGCTATCAC
>JAMCZP010000168.1 GCA_023485185.1 Gammaproteobacteria bacterium | reverse complement strand
GTAAATTTGTTGAGTTCTATGGCGATGGTTTGAAAGACCTACCGCTGGCGGATCGCGCGACCATTGCCAATATGGCCCCTGAGTATGGTGCCACTTGTGGATTCTTCCCGGTAGATGAAGAAACGCTGAACTATCTGCGTCTAACCGGTCGCGAAGATGCTCAAGTCGCGCTAGTGGAAGCCTATAGCAAAGCTCAGGGACTATGGCGCGAGCCCAGCGACGAGCCGATCTTCACCGACGCACTGCATTTAGACATGACCGAGGTGGAAGCCAGCCTTGCAGGCCCCAAGCGCCCTCAAGACCGGGTGGCGCTTCAGGACATGGCGGCGGCCTTTGATAAATTCTTGCAGGAAGACACCAAAGCGGATTCGACGGCAAAGGGTAAGTTCTCCTCTGAAGGGGGCCAAACGGCCGTTGGCGTTGAGCGCAGCTTTGAACATGACACGAGCCAAGCGGTTAAGCTTAATGATCATGACTTCAGCCTTGATCCCGGCGCGGTAGTGATCGCCGCTATTACCTCGTGTACTAACACTTCAAACCCAAGCGTTATGATGGCGGCAGGTTTGCTGGCCCGTAAGGCGCGCGAAAAAGGCCTGACTACCCAGCCATGGGTGAAGACCTCACTGGCGCCTGGCTCGAAAGTGGTCACCGACTACCTTGCCGCCGCTGGGCTTAACGACGATCTGGATGCCTTAGGTTTCAACTTGGTCGGCTACGGCTGCACCACCTGTATCGGTAACTCTGGCCCTCTGCCGGATGAGATTGAGCAGGCAATTAACGATGGCGATCTAGCCGTCGCCTCCGTGCTCTCCGGTAACCGTAACTTCGAAGGTCGTGTGCATCCGCTGGTAAAAACCAACTGGCTTGCCTCACCTCCGCTGGTCGTGGCCTACGCCTTGGCCGGTAACGTTCAACGTGACCTTACCAAAGAACCGATTGGCGAAGGCAGTAACGGCGAGCCGGTCTACCTTAAAGACATTTGGCCCACGCAGGCAGAGATTGCCAACGCCGTCGAGAAGGTCAACACCGAGATGTTCCGTAAAGAGTACGGCGCAGTGTTTGAGGGTGACGACGTCTGGAAGGCAATCAACGTGTCAGAAAGCAAGGTCTACCAGTGGCCTGAATCTACCTATATTCAGCACCCGCCCTTCTTTGAAGGCATGGGTCGCGAACCGGATGCCATTGAGGATGTGCACAGTGCCCGTGTGCTAGCCATGCTGGGCGACTCGGTCACCACTGATCATATTTCACCTGCGGGCGCTATTAAGCCTGCCAGCCCTGCTGGTCGCTACCTGCAAGAGCATGGCGTCAAACCGGTAGACTTCAACTCTTATGGTTCGCGCCGTGGCAACCATGAAGTGATGATGCGCGGCACCTTTGCCAACGTGCGTATTAAAAATGAGATGCTGGATGGCGTTGTCGGCGGTGAAACACGCCATGTGCCCAGTGGCGAGCAAATGGCTATTTACGATGCGGCCATGAAGTATAAAGAGGAAGGCAAGCCGCTGGTCGTGATTGCCGGTAAAGAGTACGGTACGGGCTCCTCACGGGACTGGGCAGCAAAAGGTACCCGCTTGCTGGGAGTGCGTGCGGTCATCGCCGAATCCTTTGAGCGTATTCACCGTTCGAACTTAATCGGCATGGGCGTTGTGCCGCTGCAGTTTGCCGAAGGCGAGAGCCGCCATACCTTGGGTTTAACCGGTGATGAAGAGATTTCCATTGCGGGTTTAAGCGACTTAACACCAGGCGGCACTGTGAAAGTCGTGATCAAAAATGGCGATGGGGAACGTACCGTTGATGCCAAGTGCCGAATTGATACCGTAAACGAGCTGGCTTACTACCGCCACGGTGGTATCCTTCACTACGTGCTGCGCAAGATGATTGGCGCAGCCTAAAGGGTAAAACCTTACCAATGCTTGCATGCCCCCACCTCGGTGGGGGCTTTTTTTGACCTATCGATCAAATCATCTATAAATGCGTGCTTAGAACGCGCGGCGGCGGTAAGTGCGGTAATCCGGCGACCAGGACGCTTTTTCGATTAGCTCGCGTAGCGTCGTGCCGCTGGTTTGCAGCGCCACACCGTTCTGCTGAGCCTGGGCCGCCACTTCAAAGGCAATCGACTTACTAATATCGCGAATGCGCGAAAGCGGCGGCAGCAGTGCCCCCTTGCCCTCTTTCACCAATGGCGCCTCGCGAGCCAGCGCACGCGAGGCGCTCATCAGCATCTCGTCAGTCACACGAGTGGCACTGGCGGCAATCACTCCCAACCCAATGCCGGGGAAGATATAGGCGTTGTTGCACTGGGCAATGGGGTAGGTGCGCCCATTGTAGACCACCGGCGCGAAGGGGCTACCAGTGGCGACGAGTGCTTGTCCATCGGTCCAGCGGATTACATCTTCTGGTGTTGCCTCTGCCTGGGAGGTAGGATTGGAGAGCGGCATGATCACCGGATGCTCACAGCCTGCGTGCATGGTGCGAACTACCTGCTCGGTGAAGATACCACGCTGCCCGCATACGCCAATCAACACCGTGGGTTTGACCTGCGCAATCGTCTCTTCCAACCCTTGCCCGTTCCACTGTGCCACTAGCGAAGCGTCATGGGCTAAACGGCGCTGAAAATCGCGCTGCCACACTTGATCGTTGGTCATCAAACCATCTCGATCAACAATATAAATCCGCGCCCGGGCTTCGCTTTCGGTTAATCCTTCGGCTTCCATGGCGACCACCACCTGCTCGGCAATACCACAACCCGCCGAACCACCGCCCACAAATACCACCCGCTGTTGCGCGATAGTCTCTTCGCGGGCTTGGCAGGCCGCCATCAAGGTACCTACCACCACAGAAGCAGTGCCTTGAACATCGTCGTTGAAGCAGCATAGCTCGTTCCGATAACGCTCTAGCAGCGGTACGGCATTGGCCTGGGCGAAGTCTTCAAACTGAAGCAGCACATTGGGCCAGCGACGTTTTACAGCAGTAATAAACTCCGCCATGAAAGCGTCATACTCTTCTTGGCCGACCCGCTCATGGCGCCAGCCCATGTACATGGGGTCATCCAGCAGCGCTTTATTGTTGGTGCCCACATCAATCATGATCGGCAGCGTATAAGCAGGACTAATGCCGCCACAGGCGGTATACAGCGCCAGTTTACCAATCGGGATACCCATGCCCCCGATTCCCTGGTCACCCAAGCCTAGAATGCGCTCCCCGTCCGTCACAACGATCACTTTTACGTTATCTTTGGTGGCACTACGCAGAATGTCATCCATATGCTCCCGGTCAGGGTAGCTAATAAACAGACCACGGTGGTTGCGATAGATATTGGAGAATTCCTGACACGCCTGCCCCACCGTCGGGGTATAGATAATCGGCAGCATCTCTTCAAGGTGCTGGGAAACCAGACGGAAATAGAGCGTTTCGTTGTCGTCTTGAATGCCACGCAGATGGATATGCTTCTCAAGGTCGCTGTGGCACTGCTGGTATTGGCGATAAACCCGTTCCAGCTGATCCTCAATAGTCTCGACCTTCTGCGGCAGCAGGCCAATCAGGTTAAACGCCAAGCGCTCTTGCTGAGTAAACGCACTGCCTTTGTTCAATAGCGGCATTTCGAGCAGAGAAGGACCGGCGTAAGGAAGGTATAGGGGGCGTTTACTCTGGGTAGTCATAAGCACTCTCTTTTTTATGTCAATCACTGCTGCAATGCAGCAACATCAGGCGTTTACGGCGTTTGAACGTAATGTAACATGCTCCTGAGACAAAGGTAGAAGAGAGCCGCTTTAAGCGTAAAAAAATGCCTCAGCTAAAAGCCAAGGCATTGAACAATATTACGCAGCATTTATGGCAAAAAACGCCTGTGGCTAGCAGCTTTTAGCGGTCGCCTGACGCCCTTCTACGCCTTCAAAAAAGAACGGGCGCAGTTTAACGCCAACCATATTCCCTGCAAACGCCGCCACCATCCACACCCAGCCGTGTAAGCTGCCAGAGGCAATACCACTGAAGTACGCCCCAATATTGCAGCCAAACGCCAAGCGCGCCCCATAGCCCAGCATAATGCCGCCAATAATCGCTGCTAAAACCGATTTCAGCGGGATTTTGAAGTTAGGTGCAAAGCGACCAGCCAAGCTGGAAGCCGCCAGCGCCCCAAGCATAATACCGACGTTCATAACCGTGGTGATATCACTCCATACACTCGCTTCCAACGCCGCTGCATTGCCCGGCGCCTGCCAATAGCCCCACTGGCTGACATCGCCGCCAATCAGCTCATAACCTTTAGCACCCCACAACGCAAACGCAGAGGTAATCCCCCAAGGGCGCCCTGCCAGGGCTAACGTGGCAAAGTTCAACAACGCCAAGGCTACTGCGCCAGCCACAAGCGGCCAAGGGCCGGTAAGCCAACGCTCATAACCATGCTTAGTGACAATAGGCGCTTGCTCTAACTGGCCGTGACGACGCTTCTCCATCACCCAGGTGAACGCAGCAATCGCGGCAAACAGCACCAAGCTAATCGCAATACCACCGCCAACACCGGCGACATTAACCAGCGATACCGGCTGAAAAGCGGGCAAGCTCTGCCACCAGGCAAAATGCGCGGAGCCAATCACCGAACCTACAATAAAGAACACTAAAGTGATCAGCATACGGGCATTACCACCGCCCGCGGTGAACAGCGTGCCGGAAGCGCAGCCACCGCCCAATTGCATACCCACACCAAAAATGAAGGCTCCGACCAGCACAGAGATTCCAATCGGCGACACAAACCCCGTTACGGGTGTGCCAAACAGGGTACCCGCCCCAAGCGCCGGAAAAAACAGCACTACAGCTATCGCCAACATGATCATTTGCGCACGCAGGCCGCGCCCACGCCGTTCAGTAATAAACACCCGCCACGCAGCGGTGAAGCCAAAAGCCGCATGGTAAAGCACCATGCCCATTAGCCCACCGACAATCATCAGCAGGCCCGTATTCGCTTCAAACACCACTCCTACCAACAGCGCGCCAAGCACTATCGCCGCCGTGGCGATCAGTGGCACGCGATAGCGTGTTGGTTCAGCAACAGAGGCTGTAGACATAAGGTCACCTTTAGCAGCACCAAAAGCGCCTGTTAGCAAACAGGCGCTTTTGGAAAACATAGACAATAGTTATAAGCCTAACGATAGGCGTAGAGCTCGGGAAATTCTTTATTGGGAGGTGTTTATATCTTTATGGAATATCAGACAAACCGCCCAAGGCCAACCGCCGCACGCAACCGTTCCATCGTCACTGCCGCTTCTTCACGTGCCCGGTCGGCACCTTTTTGCAACACGGCTTCAATATGTGCGGGGTCTTCCATCAGCGCGTTATAGCGCTCACGCGGGTCGCTCAAATGAGCATTCAAATACTCGAATACTTGATTTTTAGCATCGCCCCAGCCTATTCCTTCAGCATATTGCTCGCGCAGTCTGCTGGTCTCTTCTGCTGTCGCGAAGGCAGAGTAAATTTGGAACAGCGTGCAGGTACTTGGATCTTTCGGCTCACCGGGTTCCAGTGAGTTAGTTTTAATTTTACGCACCAGCTTTTGCAGCTTTTTCCAGG
>JAMCZP010000269.1 GCA_023485185.1 Gammaproteobacteria bacterium | reverse complement strand
GCAGCCCCTGGGTGGATGAGAAGCAAGAGGGCGAAAGCGAAGAGAAGAGTGTGACCTCGCCGCTATCGCTAGTCGTCACCGGCTTTGCACCGGTCACCAATGCGCTGGCAACACTAACGCCGCAAATCAACCTGGATCAGGACGAATCTGATCTGATTTTGATCGATCTAGGTAACGGCCAGAACCGCTTAGGTGGGTCTGCCTTGGCGCAGGTTTACGGGCAAGTGGGTAATGACTGCCCTGATGTGGACGACCCGGAAGATATTAAAGCGTTCTTCGAGGTCATTCAGGGTCTTAATCGTGACGGTAAGCTATTGGCTTATCACGACCGCAGCGACGGCGGCTTGTTGGTCACGCTGCTGGAGATGGCCTTCGCTGCCCATGCAGGGCTAGAGATCAAGCTCGACTGGATGATTGATGAACCTGTTGAAGCATTGAATGCACTGTTCTCGGAAGAGCTGGGGGCGGTGATTCAGGTCAACCGCAAAGACACGGAAGAAGTGCTGGCGCAATTTGCCGTGGCCGGTATTGAAACCTGCGGCGTGATTGCCCGCCCGCGTTATGACGATCAAGTGCGCGTCACGCTGTTTGAAGAGCCGCTGCTGGAAACGACTCGCCAGATTACCCAGCGTACCTGGACAGAAACCAGCTACCGCATGCAAGCGCTGCGCGATAACCCAGAATGCGCTAAAAACGAATTCGACAATCTGCTCGATAGCCGTGATCCCGGTCTTTCTGCAACAGCGACCTTTGATATCAATGACGATATCAGCGCGCCGTTTGTGAATACTGCCAAGCCCGCCATGGCCGTGCTGCGTGAACAGGGCGTTAATGGTCAGGTGGAGATGGCCTGGGCCTTTGATAAGGCCGGGTTTGAGGCGGTGGATGTGCACATGAGTGACCTCCTTGAGGGGCGCGTTTCCTTGGAAGAGTTCAAAGGCCTGGTGGCCTGTGGCGGCTTCTCCTACGGCGACGTGCTGGGTGCCGGTGGCGGCTGGGCCAAGTCCGTGCTGTTTAACGAGCGCGCTCGTGAGCAGTTCGCGGCCTTCTTTGCCCGTGAAGATAGCTTCTCGCTGGGCGTGTGTAATGGCTGCCAGATGTTGTCACAGTTGAAGTCGCTGATTCCAGGAGCTGAAAACTGGCCGACCTTTGTGCGCAATGAGTCTGAGCAGTTTGAAGCTCGTGTCTCCATGGTGCGCGTTGAAAAGAGCCCGTCGATTCTATTGGCCGGTATGGAAGGCTCTAAGCTTCCCATTGCCGTAGCCCATGGCGAAGGGCGGGCGGAGTTCCGCGACAGCGCTCACTTGCGCAGCATGCAGTCGAGCAGCCAAATTGCCATGCGCTATATCGACAACTATGGCCAGGTGACCACGCGTTACCCAGCAAACCCTAATGGCTCGCCCTCAGGCATTACCGGCCTGACCACGCCGGATGGTCGTGTAACCATCATGATGCCGCACCCCGAGCGTGTGGCGCGGGCGATCACCAACTCCTGGCGTCCTGCTGAGTGGACTGAAGATGGTGCTTGGTTGCGCTTATTCCGCAATGCTCGTGTATGGTTGGGATAACGAACACACCATAGGTGATAGATGACGCAACATCATAAGGCGGCCTCCGGGCCGCCTTTCGTCTCTAAAGTAGCAACGCCTCATCTGCGCCCCTATCAGCGGGAAGCCGTAAAACGCGTGGTGGTGCATTTTCGTGCATCCAGCGAGCCTGCCGTAGTGGTACTGCCCACCGGTAGCGGTAAATCCTTGGTGATTGCTGAACTGGCGCGTTTAGCGCGCGGGCGTGTGTTGGTGCTGGCCCATGTGCGGGAACTGGTAGAGCAGAACCACGCCAAGTACCAGGCCTATGGGCTTAAGGCGGATATCTTTAGCGCTGGCTTAAAACGCAAAGAGGCCAACCGCCAAGTGGTATTTGGCTCGGTCCAGTCGGTGGTGCGTAATTTGCAGCGTTTTAACGACGCGAATTTCACACTGTTGGTCATCGATGAGAGCCACCGTGTGTCGTTAAATGAAGACGCCAGCTACCGCCAGGTAATAGATCATCTTCGCCAGCACAATCCGCAGCTGAAAATACTCGGGCTGACAGCTACGCCTTACCGCTTGGGGCAAGGCTTTATCTACTATCGCCACCATCACGGAATGGTGCGTGGCAGTGAAGATAGCTTTTTCCGTGACTGCGTGTTTGAACAACCACTACGCCTGATGGTGAAGCAGGGCTATCTTGCCGAGCCAAAGCGCTTGGATATGGCTATTGAGGGCTACGACTTCTCAGCGTTACGGCCTTCATCGACTGGCTTGTTTCAGGATGATGAGCTTAACCGTGTGGTAGCGGGAAATCGTGCAACGCCCGGCATTATTCAGCAGATAATAACCCGCGCTGATGAGCGCCAGGGGGTGATGATTTTTGCCGCCACCGTGGCCCATGCTGAAGAGATCATGGGCTACTTACCTAGGGCAGAAGCCGCGCTGATTACCGGTGCGACGGCTTCCCGCGAGCGCACGGCGCTAATTGATGCCTTTAAAGCACGCGAGCTTAAATATCTGGTTAACGTGGCGGTGCTGACCACCGGTTTTGATGCGCCCCATGTGGATTTGATCGCCATTTTACGGCCTACCGAATCGGTAAGCCTCTACCAGCAGATGGTGGGCCGAGGGCTGCGCCTGTCGCCGGATAAGAGCGACTGCTTGATTCTAGATTACGCCGGTAACCCGTGGGATATCTTTGCGCCAGAAGTGGGCGAGCCGAAACCGGATAGCGACAGCGAGCCGGTCCAGGTGGAGTGTCCCGCTTGTGGTCATGCTAATCTTTATTGGGGCAAGCGCGATGGCGAGCTGGTGATTGAGCACTTTGGCCGCCGCTGTCAGGGGTTGGTAGAGGACGAGGAAGGAAAGCCTCGCCAGTGTGAGTTTCGCTTTCGTTTTAAAGTCTGCGAGGAGTGTGGGGCTGAAAATGACATCGCCGCCCGGCGCTGCCACGGGTGTGAGAAACTGTTGGTGGATGCCGACGATAAGCTCAAAGACGCTCTGAAACTAAAAGATGCCAAGGTGTTGAGGGTAAGCGGCATGCAGTTGGAAGCGACCACTAACGGTCGCGGCTTGCCGCGTTTAAAAGTCACTTACCACGACGAAGATGGTACCCATCTTGCCGAGTGGTTTGCGTTGGAAACGCCTGCGCAGCGGCGAGCTTTCTATGCCGCCTTTCTGCGCTACCACCTGCGCGCACCAGGGGGTAAATGGCAGCCGCTAAGCGCAGAGGAAGTGGCCGCAGAACAGCGCCGTCTGCGCCATCCTGATTTTGTGGTAGGGCGAAAAGTAGGTCGTCATTTCCAAATACGTGACAAGCTGTTCGACTATGCTGGCCGCTACCGCAAAGCGGCCGAGGCGGGTTAGCATGTGCCTTACGGTAATAAAACATCTATTATTCAGTGACAATGCCGTAGATTACGGGAGCTATCCATGCCCACGGTGCTACGCTTACAGGGTTTTAGGTTTTTCTTCTATTCAAATGAGGGTGACCCATTAGAACTTGCCCATATCCACGTTTTTAAAGCTGGCGCTGAAGCTAAGTTTTGGCTCTCACCTGATGTACAGCTAGCGCGAAATGATGGCTTTAATGCAAAAGCACTGCGTACTATTACGGCTATAATTATTCAATATCGCGACACATTAGAGGGTGCCTGGCATGACTACTTCTCCTAAACGAGTCACTTTTGATGAGGATAGTTTCTGGGTTGAGCTAAGTGATGGCCGCACGATAGGTGTGCCACTTGCTTGGTACCCACGTCTTATCAAAGCAACACCACAGCAGTTAGCACACTATGAATTAAGCGCTCGAGGTATTCATTGGGATGCACTTGATGAAGATGTATCTATCGATGGGATCTTGGCTGGACAAGGCGATATGACAAGACATCGTCAGGCTGTCGCCTGATTTTATTTACCTAGAGAATCGACCCGCGTGAGCGAGACGCCAAGCGCTGTTGAACCAGAAAACCTAAACTCCTCGCCCACTGACCCAGTGGCAGCTTCGTTTGGGCGTCTGTTTAACGAGCCCATCACCCACATGCCGGAGGATTTATATATTCCTCCGGAAGCGCTGCGGGTCTTTTTAGAGACTTTTGAAGGTCCGCTGGATTTACTGCTTTATCTGATTCGCCGTCAGAATCTGGATATTCTGACGATTAACGTGGCCACCATCACCCACCAATATATTGAGTATGTGGAGCTGATGAAGGCCATGGAAATAGAGTTAGCGGGTGAGTACCTGCTGATGGCTGCCATGCTGGCGGAAATCAAATCACGCACGCTGCTGCCGCGCCCACCCAAAGTGGAGGGCGATGACGAGGAGGATCCCCGCGCGGAGCTTATCCGCCGCCTGCAGGAGTATGAGCGGCTTAAAGAGGCGGCAGAGACGCTGGATACGCTGCCGCGCATGGGCCGTGACTGGTTCAGCGTGCAAGCGGGGCTACCGCCGCTTGAAGCGCGGGTGATCCACCCTGATGTCGAGTTGGATGAGCTGTTGAGTGCTTTATCCGATGTGCTAAAGCGTGCCGAGCTGGTGCAGGCCCACCAAATTAGTCGTGAGGTGCTTTCGACTCGCGAGCGCATGCTAAAAATTATGGAGCAGCTTAATCACGATAGCGCGCAGCAGCGCTATACCCCCTTTGAGGCGCTGTTTACGCTGGAGGAGGGGCGGGCGGGTGTAGTGGTCACCTTTATGGCCATTTTGGAGTTAGCAAAAGAAGCCATGATTGAAATCGTTCAGAATGCACCGCTGTCTCCTATTCATGTGCGTGCGCGGGCGTCCCGAATGGGAGAGCTGGGCGAGGAAATTGAAGAGGATGCGTTTGATGATACTTCCTTTGGGGAGAGCGCGTTTGAGTCTGATGAGGAGATGCCATGAGTAGCACCGCGACTGTGCTAAACGACATGGTGTTGGATGATATCGTGGAAGCGGCGCTCTTAGCCGCCGGTGAACCGTTGCCGCTTGAGCGCTTGGAAACGCTTTTTTTGGAAGGTGAATGCCCGTCTCGGCGCGACTTTCGCCAAGTGTTAGAGCGTTTGCAGCAGCGCCATTCAGGTGGTGCGTTGGAACTATTAGAAACTGTTTCAGGCTACCAATTACGCATTCGTCCGCGCCTCTCTCATTGGGTGTCACGGCTGTGGGATGAGCGTCCGCAGCGTTACTCGCGAGCCCTGCTGGAAACGCTGGCACTGATCGCCTATCGTCAGCCGGTCACCCGGGGGGATATTGAAGAAGTGCGTGGGGTCAGCGTTAGTAGCTCGATCATGCGTACCCTGGCAGAGCGAGGCTGGATTCGGGTGGTAGGGCATCGTGATGTGCCTGGTCGCCCGGCGGTATACGCGACTACGCGCAGCTTTTTGGACGATTTTGGGTTAAAAACACTTGATGCGCTGCCACCCATGCACACGCTGGCCAGTTGGGACGAAAACGAAATACCTGAAGAAGAGGGCTTGGTGTCGAATGACGAGGACATCAATGCGCAAAATGACCCTGCTACACAGCATGAAGCACTAGACGAAAGGCTTGAAACGGTGCAGGATGCGCCTCCCCAGACAGATGAGATAAGCTCGGCT
>JAMCZP010000266.1 GCA_023485185.1 Gammaproteobacteria bacterium | reverse complement strand
ATTCACCGCCACGGCATTTTTCAGCGCTGGCGTCGTAGGTATTTTAGAATAGCCCGGATAAACTCTCGTTTAGCCTGATTCTGATCCCGGTGTACCTGTTCAATATCGATGCCCCCCAGCCCATATTGGTATCTAAGCGGTATGGTTTCCGTGCCGCCAATGATCCTTTTTTCCACGCCTTCGTTGTTCAAACGAGTTGACGAGCTATCGTTATTAAAGCACTGCTTCTCTATTGTCTTTGTCATGTCTCTGATCTCCAGAACGTCACCCTTGGTAGTAGGGTGCTTCGCTTATCTCGTTGAGTCAGAGGCATGCTAATATTGTTTTATCCTGCAAACTATTCCATAAAATTGAGAAAAGACTTTGCAAAAACGGACAGATAAAAAGAGCAAGCAACTCTCTATCACTACCCAGAAAACGCGTAGTTACCTGGCATGGAATGACTTTGAGATCATCCTTGCCATCGCGACCGCGGGCTCTCTTTCTGGAGCCTCGCGTGCCTTAGGAGTCAGCCATGCAACTGTTTTTCGTCGGTTGGGGGAAGTTGAACAGCGCTTGGGGGTTACTCTTTTTGAAAGGAGCCGTACTGGTTACCAGCCCACGCTGGCAGGGGAGGAGCTCGCGGATGCGGCTAAGATGATGGATGAGGCTGTTCTCGCCGCCGAACGTAAAGTTGCCGGGCGTGATCTGGAGCCGAGAGGGGAAATCTATACCACCACAACTGATTCCTTGTTGATGGGGCTGTTGGCGCCTCTGTTCACGCAATTCCGCGATCAGTACCCAGCCATCGTGCTTGACGTTGCTGTCTCTAACCAATTGTTCAACCTAACTCGCAGAGAGGCCGACGTTGCTATACGGCCCTCCAACCTTCCGCCTGAGAATCTAATTGGTAGGCGTCTCGCCACGATTGGCCAAGCTGTCTATGGGCATCGCAGCCTCGGTCTAGCGCCAGGGGGCCCCATCGATACCCTTGCCAGGCAGCCTTGGATTGGCGCAGGGCCGCGGCTACAGGATTCAGCTCTAAATCAGTGGATGGATAAGCATGGTCTGAAGGCGGCCTGCGTTTATCGTGTTGATACTTTGGTTAACATATTTAGCGCTGTTCGCTCTCACATGGGGTTAGCAGTTCTACCGTGTTATTTGGCGGACGAAGACCCGGACATTATCCAGCTCAGCGACCCTATCCCTGAGCTGGAATATGGTCTGTGGTTTTTAATGCACCCTGATCTGAGAGGTGTAGTGAAGATTCATGCCCTTAAGGACTTTCTGACGGTAGCTATCAAAGCACAGAAACAGCGCCTGGCTGGGCCACAATTGAGTGCACAAGGCTAGCAAGCACTTGTCGCTTCTTTGGGACTGGCGCGTGAGTCAGGCACATATGGATGTATAGTAGGTGCGTTTGTTGGAAAAGGTTTGGTCGGCACCAGTACCGCGAATCTTTGCTCTAATTTTAGTTGGTCTGGCAGACCTTATATGGCAATACATAATGCAGTGGAGCGGAAGTAGCTAGCATTTAAAGAATCCAACTCGGTTTTTTTAATCAAGCAGTTCCGCATTGGCTACCAATAGCGAAAGCGGAAAAATGACCACCCGAAAGGGCATGACCCTGGGCTATAATGGCGCAACCATGGTGGAAAGGCGCTTCAGACAGACCCAGAACGCTTCAATGGGCGTGGCAATCGTTCACTTTCAGCTGCTTAGCAGATTGATGACCAAGGTTCGAAAAATCGTTTATCGCTAAATAAGTAATGAGCTGACTTATTTATTAATTTTTCTTGTTTATTTTCAGTAAATAAAAGGCTGTGAGTAATGATTAATACCAAAATATACAAAGCGGTTTACGAACTCGCTGAAAAACTCATGAAGGCTGCCGATAAAGAGGATAGAGAGGCTTTCGATACGCTCTATGCGCAGTTGGAAGCGATCTGCACCGAGAACGAAAACAGCGATAAGGACCATCCAGAGCAGTGGGAAACGCTAGCTGACTTTACTGAAGAGCTGGACGAGGCGCTGGCTGTCTACGAAAAAGCCTTTGAAAAAGCCGTGGCGGTGAATTCGAAAGATCATATGTCGTCTATCGCGTTCTCAATGGCAAAACTGCAAGTTGAGCTTGGTCAGACCGACGCGGCAATCAATAATCTTAAAAAAGCCCAAATCACCGCCAATAAAATTGAAGATGGCGAGCTTAAAGATGAAATTGATGAGCTGCTTGAGAAGCTGACAACAGGTTAGTTTTAAGCTGCTCATGTTAGTGAGTTTCACGATAGACTTAAATGCACATAAAGCTTGATTGTGCTGGGTTTGCCTAAGACTAGGGACACTATTTTGACTAATAATGATATTTTTCGCCGTATACGTTATACCTTCGATTTAAAAGACAGCACCATCGTGGATATATTCGCCCTGGCAGAAGTCAGCGTGCCTCAAGAGCAGGTAACAGCCTGGCTGAAAAAGGATGACGACGACGCCTTTGTTACGATGAAGAACAGAGAACTAGCGGCGTTTTTGAACGGGTTTATTAGCTCTAAGCGTGGCAAGCGCGAAGGCCCGCAGCCTGCGCCAGAAACGCAGTTAAACAACAATATGGTGTTTCAGAAGCTGCGCATTGCGCTGAATTTAAAGGCTGAAGATATTTTGGCTGTTTTTGAGCTGGCAGGTTTTCGCTTAAGCAATCATGAGTTAAGTGCGTTCTTCCGCAAGCCGAGCCATAAGAATTATCGCGAGTGTAAAGATCAGGTACTACGCAATTTTCTACTCGGCATTCAGCTTCAATTACGCCCAAGCCAAGATTCTTCAGGTTCAGAATCCTAATTCCATAGCAACGCGGCAATCGCTTGTATCTCGGTAGAGGCGAGAGGGTTCGTAACATTACTCTCTCTGCCTTATCAATCAAATGCCGAAGCGGCCAGTTAATGCTTTTTCACACACACGAAAATCGCATTTCCTGATTCAGTATCCCAAGGAGTGATGGTTTCGTAATTGTGCTCGAACACACGAACCTCGAAGCAAGGCTCCAGTAGTGCGATTAACTGTGCGAAGCTGACGGCCACCATAGGGTGCTCGTCGTGCCACACCTGCCATCCTTCAGCGTTGGTTTTCTCAATGCTAAGCCTAAGCGATTGTTGCTCACCTTGCCCGCAGAAGTGCCAGCCAGAGCGGAAGGTAAAAGTATCATCTGCTTGCTTGGCGGTATGTTTAACAGATAAAGCATTGTCAATTTTATATTTATCAACCGCATTAAAATAGAAAACGCCGCCTGTTTTTAAGGCGCGATAGGCACTGGCAATGCACGCAGTCAGCCTTTCTATTCCAGCGTTGTAATGGATGGAGTACAAAAAGCAGGTGATTAAATCTTGGGGTTCGCTGACTTCAAACGTACTCATGTCTTGCAGCGAGAAATGCGCTTCTGGGCAACGCGTGGCGGCGATATCTAGCATGGGCTGGTTAATATCCAGGCCACTGCTTTGATACCCCGCGTCGAGAAAATGGCGCACATGCGGGCCCGTGCCACAGGCTAAATCTAGGTGGTGAGTGCCGCCGTTACCGAAGATTTGATGGAGCCTACGAATGGCGTTGCTTTGCGCTGGGTAGTCAATATCCACGCACATTAAGTCGTAGTAACCAGAGAGATCGGTATATAGCGCGTTGGCGGACATAGTGGCCTGATAGTAGCTGGAAGGTAGCGGGTGGCGCATAGTAAACGAGCGGGTAAGGTTTGAGAAGCGAGCGCCGCTAGAACTGCAACGCTATTCAAAAATTGCATTTATCGTTAAAGAAACTTCTTCGATTACCGATATATACCTAAGGCCATCGAAGTTTTTCCGGTCACTGCCAAATGCCAAGAGAGCCCGCCATGCCAAAATCTTTGCACTTTTTCGTCGCCACCTTGTTCCTCACGCTCTCTACGTATGCCCATTCAAATACCAATGCGGCAGAAGCAGCAGCGTTGGCGTGGCTAGAGGCGATTGATAGCGGCCAGTATGAGCAAGCCTGGGAATCGTCATCTCCGTTATTACAAAGGCCGCTTTCACCGCATATGCTAGAGCGAACGATTGGTGCTGCACGGCGCGATTTCGGCCCGGTAGAGTCGCGTCAACGAGTGCGTGTAAGCCGTGAAAGGTCGATGCCTGGTGCGCCCGATGGCGACTATATGGTGTTTACTTTCCAAACCCGTTTCGCCAATAAAGCGAGGGGTATTGAGACGGTTACCCCTCACTTGCAAGATGATGCTTGGCGGGTGAGTGGTTATTACGTGCAGTAGTATTGTTTCACTTATGGCTACCACACCTAAGCTACTTAATTTATACCGTAATATTTACCTCGCAACGCACTAAGGTTGGCAGTAGATATGACGATATGGCGGCAAGAATGGTTGAACTGGCATCGCTGCAGCCGGTTTGTTGAGTCCACTAAGAATGACGTAGGCGTGAAATTTTCATATCGGACTGATCGTGATCAATCTAGGCCTGGTTAGCCCACATCGAACATCAAGAAGCCCCGCAGTTTGGCACCAGCGGTGGCACCAAAATTTCAAGGCGTCAATTCCGGGTCGCCACGGCAGCCGCCGCGCCACCAAGTGCAACTGCTCCGATTCGATTCGCTACCCGGGTAGCTTTAGGCGTGCGAAGTAGGCGTCGTGCTTTATGAGCCAGAAATATCCACGTGAGATCGATTAAGGCCAGTGTTGCAATAGTGGCACTGGCAAGAATTAGCCACTCTCGAATACCAGCCGCTGAAAGGTTGACTAGCGAAGGCAGAAGCGCAACATAGAACACCATGATCTTCGGATTACCCAGCGTTAGCGCAATTCCGGTGCAGAACATTGAAAGCGCTGACGTCCGATTGGGAATGCTACCTGCATCATTGATTGGCTGTCGCCACATCTTAAATGCCAGCCAGCAAAGATAGGCGATACCGAACCATTTTAATAGGCTGAATCCAAGCTGGAAGGTTTGTGCTAAAGCGGCAAGCCCAGCCATAGCCATGGTAAGCCATATCACTTCACCCACCCACAAAGCGGCGACAAAAGGAGCGACATCGCGCCAGCCATTACTGATAACACGTGAGACTAGGGCTGCAATACTTGGGCCAGGAGTGCCTGCATTGAGAGCTAGAGCACCAGAAAATATTGCTAAAGACATCAGTTCCATATAGCACTCCAATATTAGTTAAACTAATAAGAAATTGGCTTTATCATTACATCACCATCCCAGCCAGCATCTGCATCCCCAGCGCAATCACCAGCACTATCACTCCGCCCACCAAACTGGTCATTAGGGCATGCCGCTTCCACATCTCTTCCACATGATGCCCAAAGCGATGCACCAGCCAGGCCAAGCCAAAGTAGCGCACACCTCGAGAGAGTAACGCTGCCAGCACGAAGAGCAGAATTGGGTAGCCAGATAGCCCCGCTGTAATCATCGCTATCTGAAAGGGTATGGGTAGAATGCCAATCGAAAGAATGGCAATAAATCCATACTGGTTAAAAAACGACTGGAACGCCTGATAACTCTCCTGCATCCCCATAAATTCAATAAACCACGTTCCCACTGACTGGAATAACGCCATACCCACGCCGTAGCCAACGAGCGATGCAACTAAGCAGCCGGCAGTGGTAACCGTAGCAATTATCCATACCC
>JAMCZP010000141.1:3829-5667 GCA_023485185.1 Gammaproteobacteria bacterium | reverse complement strand
GGTGATAGCCCCGTACACTATAGGAGACTGAGTATGACTATCGGTTTAGTCGGTAAAAAGGCCGGGATGACCCGTGTCTTTACCGAAGACGGCGCATCTGTGCCCGTAACCGTTATTGAAGTTGATCCTAATCGTGTTACACGCGTTAAATCTGTCGAGTCTGACGGTTACGCAGCGATTCAGGTCACATCTGGCTCTCGCAAAGCTAAGCACCTCACCAAAGCGCAAGCGGGTCAGTTTGCCAAGGCGGGTGTTGAAGCTGGTCGCGCGCTAATGGAATTTCGTCTTGCAGAAGGCGAAGAGATTCCGGAAGTAGGCGGCGAAATCACCGTATCCCTCTTTGAAGCTGGTCAAATGGTTGATGTGACTGGCACCTCTAAGGGTAAAGGCTTCCAGGGTGCTGTTAAGCGCTGGAACTTCCGTACCCAAGACATGACTCACGGTAACTCTCTGTCGCATCGCGCGCCGGGTTCTATCGGTATGTGTCAGACACCAGGTCGTGTTTTTAAAGGCAAAAAGATGGCCGGTCAAATGGGTAATGCCCGTTGCACCGTCCAAAGCCTTGAGATCGTCCGTGTCGACGCCGAGCGTAACCTGCTGTGTCGACGCCGAGCGTAACCTGCTGTTGATCAAAGGCGCAGTACCGGGTGCTCCCGGTAGTGACGTTATCGTTCGCAGCGCCGTGAAAGGCTGATAGGGGATAATTACCATGAATCTGAATCTTGCTACAGGCACGGGTACCGTTGAAGTAGCCGACGCCACTTTTGGCAAAGAATTCAACGAAGCGCTCGTTCACCAAGTGGTTACTGCCTATTTGGCAGCTGGTCGCCAGGGAACTCGCGCACAAAAGAGTCGTTCCGACGTGCGTGGCGGTGGTAAGAAGCCGTGGCGTCAGAAAGGCACCGGTCGTGCACGTGCCGGTACTATCCGCTCTCCGCTATGGCGTAGCGGCGGCGTAACCTTCGCGGCTCGTCCGCAAGACTACACCCAGAAGGTTAACCGCAAGATGTACCGTGCAGCGATGCGCTCCATCTTGTCTGAGCTGGTACGTCAAGAGCGCTTAGTCGCGGTTGAAGAGTTCAGCGTCGATGCGCCTAAGACTAAGCAGGTAGCTGCCAAGCTGAAAGAGCTCAACCTTGAAAAAGTGTTGATCGTCACTGAAGAAGTTGATGAAACGCTCTATTTGGCCGCACGCAACCTTCCCCACGTTGACGTGGTGAATGTCGCCGCAGCTGACCCGGTAAGCCTGGTTGCCTTTGATAAGGTCCTGATTACCGTCTCCGCCCTGCGTAAATTCGAGGAGAATCTGGCATGAACCAGGAGCGCGTATTCAAGGTTCTGCTTGGACCGCACGTGACCGAAAAAGCCGCGATGGCAGCCGAGCGCAACCAGTACGTTTTCAAGGTGGCGAGCGATGCTACCAAGCCTGAGATCAAGAAGGCCGTAGAAGCACTTTTCGGCAAGAAGGTCGGTCGCGTTCAAGTATTGAACGTGAAAGGTAAAACTAAGCGTACTGCGAACGGCATTGGCCAGCGTAAAGGCTACCGTAAAGCGTATGTGAGCCTGGCTGCGGGTGAAACGCTCGAAGACTTCTCAGGCGCCGAATAAGGGCAGGAGTACGGATAATGGCAATCGTCAAGACCAAACCCACTTCCGCCGGTCGTCGCCACGTCGTCAAGATCGTTGGCGAGGAACTGTTCAAAGGCCGTGGTTATGCACCGCTTTTGGAAAAACAGTCCAAGTCCGGCGGCCGTAACAATTACGGTCGTATCACCACCCGCCACGTGGGCGGTGGTCATCGTCAACACTACCGGTTGATCGATTTCAAGCGCACTAAA
>JAMCZP010000141.1:0-3805 GCA_023485185.1 Gammaproteobacteria bacterium | reverse complement strand
CTGTTGAGCGCCTTGAGCACGATCCGAACCGCAGTGCGCATATTGCGCTGCTGAAGTATGCCGATGGCGAGCGTCGTTACATCATTGCACCGAAAGGTGTCAGCGCAGGTGATGTGCTGGAATCGGGTGTTAACGCGTCAATCAAGAAAGGCAATGCCTTGCCACTGCGTAATGTCCCGCTGGGTTCTACGGTGCACTGCATCGAACTCAAACCGGGTAAAGGTGCGCAGATTGCTCGCAGTGCCGGTACAAGCGCCCAGTTAGTTGCTCGTGAAGGTAACTATGCCACCCTGCGTCTTCGCTCTGGCGAAATGCGTAAAGTGTTGGCCGAGTGCCGCGCGACCTTGGGTGAAGTGAGCAACTCTGAGCACAGCCTGCGTCAACTTGGCAAGGCCGGTGCGAAGCGCTGGAGAGGTGTGCGTCCGACTGTTCGCGGTGTCGCGATGAACCCAGTCGATCACCCGCACGGTGGTGGCGAAGGTCGCACCAGTGGTGGTCGTCACCCGGTATCCCCATGGGGCGTGCCGACTAAGGGTCACAAGACGCGTAAGAACAAGCGCACCGACAAGCTGATCATTCGTCGTCGTAATAAGACGCGTTGATCTAAATTGCCAAGACATTAAGAGGTAACGGCTGTGCCACGTTCACTAAAGAAAGGTCCCTTCATTGACCTTCATCTTTTGAAGAAGGTAGAGGCTGCAGTGGAGAAGAACGATCGCAAACCGATCAAGACTTGGTCGCGTCGTTCTATGATCCTGCCCAATATGGTAGGCCTCACTATCGCGGTCCATAATGGTCGTCAACACGTCCCGGTGCACGTATCCGAGGAAATGGTTGGCCACAAATTGGGCGAATTCGCTGCTACTCGCACTTATCGCGGGCATGCGGCGGATAAGAAAGCCAAACGGTAAGCCAGAGAGGATTGAGAGATGGAAGTCACAGCTAAGCTGCTTGGCGCTCGTTTATCCGCCCAGAAGGCCCGTTTGGTGGCTGACCAGGTGCGCGGTAAACCTGTCGCCGAGGCACTCGACCTGCTGACCTTCTCACCGAAGAAGGCTGCCAAGCTGGTTAAGAAGGTGCTGCAATCCGCGATTGCGAATGCGGAAGAAAATAACGGCATGGATATTGACGAGCTGCGTGTCTCGACCATCTGCGTCGATGAGGGCATGACGCTCAAGCGTATCAAGCCGCGTGCCAAGGGGCGTGCGGATCGTATCTTGAAGCGCACGTGCCACATCACCGTCAAGGTAGCCGAGAAGTAGGAGTCGACCGATGGGTCAGAAAGTCAATCCAACAGGCATTCGACTGGGCATCGTCAAAGACCATGCTTCTGTCTGGTATGCTGAGCGCGGCGCTTACGCCGATAAGCTCAATAATGATCTCGAAGTGCGTAGCTTCTTGGAAGAGCGTCTTAAAAGCGCCTCCGTTAGCCGCATTCACATCGAGCGTCCGGCCAATAACGCCCGCATCACCATTCACACTGCCCGTCCGGGTATCGTGATTGGTAAAAAAGGTGAAGATGTCGACCGTTTGCGTCGCGATCTCACCCAGATGATGGGTGTCCCCGTGCATGTGAACATCGAAGAAGTTCGCAAGCCGGAGCTGGATGCCAAGCTAGTCGCTGCTAACGTAGCGGGTCAGCTTGAGCGTCGCGTCATGTTCCGTCGTGCGATGAAGCGCGCGGTACAGAACGCAATGCGTCTTGGCGCTGGTGGCATCAAGATTCAGCTGTCAGGTCGTCTTGGTGGCGCTGAAATCGCACGTACCGAATGGTACCGCGAAGGTCGCGTTCCGTTGCACACGTTGCGTGCGGATATCGACTACGCCACTTACGAAGCTCACACCACCTACGGCGTTATCGGCGTCAAAGTGTGGATCTTCAAGGGTGAAATCCTCGGCGGTATTGAGGAAGTTCGTGCCAAGGCTAAGCAACAACAGCCTGCCGGCAACGCGCCCAAGAAGAAAGGTTCCAGGTAAGGGGAGAGCGAGTCGATGTTACAGCCCAAGCGTATGAAATTCCGCAAGATGATGAAAGGCCGCAACCGTGGCCTGGCGCATCGCGGAAGCAAGATCAGCTTCGGGGAATACGGCCTAAAAGCTACTGGTCGCGGCCGCATCACTGCGCGTCAGATCGAAGCAGGCCGTCGTGCGATCACACGTCACGTTAAGCGTGGCGGTAAGATTTGGATCCGCGTCTTCCCTGATAAGCCGATCTCCAAGAAGCCGCTCGAAGTTCGTATGGGTAAAGGTAAAGGTTCAGTTGAGTACTGGGTTGCCCAGATCCAACCGGGTCGGGTCCTATATGAAATTGAAGGCGTGTCGGAAGAGCTCGCTCGTGAAGCGTTTGAGCTTGCCGCACAGAAAATGCCCTTATCCACCACCTTTGCGAAACGGACGGTGATGTGATGAAAGCCCAGGAAATTCGTGAAAAGTCCGCAGGAGAGCTCCAGGAGCAACTCCTCGAACTCCTCCGCGAGCAGTTTAACCTGCGCATGCAGAAGGCCACTGGCCAACTGAGCCAGACTCATCTGCTCAAGCAGGTCCGTCGGGATATCGCCCGCGTAAAGACTATGCTCAACGAGAAGGCAGGTGATTGAGATGGCCGAAGTAAAAACAACGCGTACGCTCACCGGTAAAGTGGTGAGCGATAAGATGGACAAGTCCATCGTCGTGATGATCGAGCGGCGCGAGCGTCACCCGATCTACGGAAAATACGTTAAGCGCTCCACCAAGCTGCACGCCCATGATGAGGCGAATCAGGCTAAGGCAGGCGATACGGTTTCCATTCAGGAGTGCCGTCCGCTTTCCAAGAAGAAAGCCTGGACGCTGGTCGAGGTGGTTGAACAGGCCAAGGGTTAATCCCCGAGGCTTTTCAATCAGTGCAGTCAGATTAGGTTTGGAGAAAACCGATGATTCAGACTCAGACAATGCTGGATGTCGCCGACAACAGCGGAGCGCGCCGGGTGCAATGCATCAAGGTGTTAGGCGGTTCACACCGTCGCTACGCTCGTATTGGTGATATCATCAAGGTCACGGTTAAGGAAGCGATTCCGCGTGGCAAGGTCAAAAAAGGCCAGGTGCTAAAAGCGGTCGTGGTCCGGACCCGTAGTGGCGTCCGTCGTCCCGACGGTTCGCTCATCCGTTTCGATGGAAATGCGGCAGTTTTGTTGAATAACACCAACGAACAGCCCATCGGTACCCGTATTTTTGGGCCGGTGACTCGTGAACTTCGTAATGAAAAGTTCATGAAGATCATTTCCCTAGCGCCTGAAGTGCTGTAAGGAGCGAGGCGGATATGCAAAAGATCAAACGTGACGATGAAGTCATCGTCATCGCCGGGAAGGATAAAGGCAAGCGTGGCACTGTTAAGCGGGTATTAGAAAACCGCTTTTTGGTGTCCGGTGTGAACATGATTAAACGTCACACCAAGCCAAATCCCATGGCGGGTAATCAGGGCGGTATCGTCGAGCGTGAGGCTCCGATTCACGCGTCCAACGTAGCCATCTTCAATTCGGAGACCGGTAAGGCGGATCGCGTCGGCTTCCAAGTGAAGGAAGACGGTACCAAGGTACGTATCTACAAGTCGACGCAGACGCAGATCGACGCCTAACGCGAGTCGGGTAGCACAATGGCGAACTTGAAAGAACGTTATCAAAACGAAGTCATGGCTGAACTTAAAGAGCAGTTTAGCTATGCCAACGTTATGCAGGTACCCCGGATCACGAAAGTGACTCTGAATATGGGTGTCGGCGAAGCAGTCAACGATAAAAAGTTGATTGACAATGCCATCGGTGACTTAGAGAAA
>JAMCZP010000179.1 GCA_023485185.1 Gammaproteobacteria bacterium | reverse complement strand
GTATTTGCGCGGTCATTCAGGTGTGTTAGGTTGTTCGGTTAGGCCAGCGCTTGGTGGCTGACCTTATATCTGGTGTTGAGTCGCTAAGAATTCAACCCCTAACGTACAGAACACCGCCTTACTACTTAGTGGCGCTGAGCCAGCTCCGTCAACAGCTCTTTTACTCGCTGACTTTGAGCTTTATCAAGCTTTTGTCCCGAGCGCTCTAAGCTTAGCAGCGTTTCGAGCTCTTCTTGGGGAGAGCGTTTACGCTGTATATCAATAAGATGTTGTACCCAACTATGAAGTTCGGCTTCTCGGTCAGCCTTAGGCATTAACAGTTCACGCTTTGCGAAAGCCGCTAAAGCAAAGCCTTGCTCGCTACCCTGAAAATGCGCCAAGACTACCTGCGGACTGCGGTAACGCCCAGCCTTGAGCAGCGAAATCAGTTCCCGGCACAACGGTGCATCATCATCGTCGGGCAGCCACTCCAAATGGTCAGGCAGCGCGGCCACCAAATTGGGCTCATGTAACAATAACTGCACGATACGCCCAACCGGGGAGAGTGCCTGAGAGCGTGAACGCGACGGCGGTACAGTCGCCGCTTGCATGACAGCAGCGGACGAAGCGTCATCTTCAAACTGCTCAGGCTGGTGTTGCACATGACGCTGCTGATCTGTCTCAGCACGCCTCTCAAGCAGCACCTTTAACTGCTCCTGCGCCAAGCCACTACGCTGCGCCAATGACTCAAGCAGTAGCGATTTGAGCATGCCTTCAGGCACTTTGTTCAATGCCATTAACACTTGGCTGGCGAACCGCTCCCGTCCTTCGACCGTGTTTAAATCACGCCCCTGGGCCGCCTGTTCAAACAGGAACTCGGAAAGCGGCATCGCGCAGGTCACACGATCCTGGAATGCCTGAGTACCTTCACGGCGCACCAACGAGTCAGGATCATCGCCTTCAGGTAAAAACAGAAAGCGCGCTTCACGACCATCGATCATTTGCGGCAGTGCGGTTTCCAGCGCCCGGCTCGCCGCCTGCCTGCCTGCCCGGTCACCGTCAAAACAGAACACCACCCGGCTAACCAATCGAAACAGCCGGCTTAGATGGTCTTCCGTGGTGGCGGTACCCAGGGTGGCAACGGCGTTATGGATGTCATACTGGGCCAAGGCCACCACATCCATATAACCCTCCACGATGACCAACTGTTCAAGCTTGCTGGATGCCTGACGAGCCTCATACAAACCGTAAAGTTCGCGTCCCTTGTGAAACACTGGCGTTTCTGGCGAATTCAGGTACTTAGGCTGTTCGTCGCCCATTACCCGACCACCAAAAGCGATGGTGCGCCCTCTCAGGTCACGAATCGGGAACATTACCCGATCGCGAAAGCGGTCATAGGTACGTCCGGTATCTTCGCGATGAATCAGCAAGCCATACTCAACCTGAACCGGCTCACCTATACCCCGCTCGCTGAGATGCAGTTTTAACGCTTCCCAACCGCCTGGGGCATAGCCAATACCGTAGGTCTTGATCACCTCAGCGGAAAGCCCACGCTCGGTGAGATAACGCTGCGCTGACTGGCCTTCCTGCATTTTCAAACGCTCGCGATAAAAGCTCGCGGCGAGTTCAAGCAGGTTAACGCCCTCTTTACGCTTTTTTTCGCGCTGCTGGGCACCAGGGTCATCGGTACCTTCGCGGGGCACATCAATACCAAGCCGCCCGGCCAACTGCTCTACCGCCTCGGGAAACGGCAGTTTGTCGTACTCCATCAAGAAGCGTAGTGCATTACCATTGGCCCCGCAGCCAAAGCAGTGATAAAACTGCTTATCCGCACTCACGGTGAACGATGGGGTTTTCTCTTGATGAAAGGGACATAGCCCAGAATAGTTACGGCCAGCCTTTTTAAGCTGCACACGCTCACCCACCACCTCGACCACATCAACGCGGCCTAACAGGTCATCGATAAAACGTTGTGGAATTTGGCCTGCCATGAACTGCGGGCATCCTCGCGCATAGCGCTGATTCGCTGACGTTATAAACCACAGCTTAGGGTCATCGGACCCATTGCCAGATCACCTTAAACAGCGATGGACTTAATCAGCAATGATTAGTCAAAAAACAAACGGCCACCTAGTGGCGGCCGCTTGGCATCCCTCTTGAGACGACCAGCTAACTGCTCCGGCCCCCTCGGGTACGGATCAATAGAGCCGTTCGAAACGCTTTTGCTCACGCTGCACTTTCTTAGCGTGGCGTTTTACGGCAGCTGCCGCTTTGCGTTTACGCTCAGCAGTCGGCTTCTCATAGTGCTCGCGGCGGCGTACTTCGGAAAGAACACCGGCTTTTTCGCAAGAACGCTTGAAGCGACGCAGGGCGACGTCAAACGGCTCGTTATCACGTACTTTTACAGAAGGCATTAAGCACTCACCTACCTTAAGGAGTCTTGAGTTCGGATAGTACGTACACTGCCATTAGCGATTAAGCATGCGGTGTACGACCCAGTTTTACAGCGCACAGTAGTCTAGTCTCCGTTGGCCATCTTTGCAAATGCTTACGCTCGCAGGCAACGACAATGCTAAACTATTGGCCTTATATTTTTTTCACTGCGGCATCTGCATAGAACGCTTAAACAGAACCTTCAAAGAGTCCCTTTTTTATGCGTGTTTTGGGCATTGAAACATCCTGCGATGAAACTGGCGTCGCGCTTTACGACACTTCGATGACAGGTGGCAAGGGGCTGCTGGCCGATGCGCTGTATAGCCAAATTGCCATGCACGCGGAATTTGGTGGTGTGGTGCCCGAACTTGCCTCCCGCGATCACACCCGTAAACTGCTGCCGTTGATTGAGCAGGTACTCAGCGACGCCCAGCTGACGCGTCAGGATTTAGACGGCATCACCTATACTGCCGGGCCTGGTTTGGTTGGCGCTTTGATGGTGGGCGCCAGCACGGCCCACGGCATGGCTCGCGCGCTTAATATTCCCGTACTCGGCGTGCATCATATGGAAGGCCACCTGTTGGCACCTATGCTGGAAGATGAGCCGCCTGAATTTCCTTTCGTGGCGCTATTAGTCTCTGGCGGCCATACCCAACTGGTTGAGGTAAAAGGACTAGGGCGCTATCAACTGCTCGGCGAGTCTGTCGATGACGCCGCCGGTGAAGCCTTTGACAAAGCCGCCAAGATGTTAGGGCTAGCCTACCCAGGTGGGCCTCAGGTCGCCAAGCTCGCCGAACAGGGCAATCCCAAACGGTTTCGCTTTCCTAGGCCAATGACCGACAGACCTGGGCTCGACTTCAGCTTTTCGGGATTAAAAACCCACACTATGACGGCAATCCGCCAGCTAGACACCGCCAATGAACTCGACGACCAAGCCCGCGCTGATATTGCCCGCGCCTTTGAGGAGGCCGTGGTTGATACATTGGTAATAAAGTGTCGGCGGGCGCTAGACCAAACCGGCCTAAAACGCCTGGTGGTTGCAGGCGGTGTCAGCGCCAATCAGCGCCTACGCGAACGGCTGCATGCTGAGTGTGAAAAACGCCAAGCCCGCGCCTACTACCCGCGCGGTCGATTCTGCACTGACAACGGTGCAATGATTGCCTACGTGGGCGCACAACGCTTGGCCGCTGGAGAATGCGACGCCCCAGGCATCATGCAGGCAACGCCCCGCTGGCCGCTCGATCAACTGACGCCGCCAGCATCTGCCGATCAACGCTAATCAGCTATTAAGCGCCACAAATTATGAGCCGCGAAACGGCGGCTCTTCACCGCGGCGAAGGCGGCGAATATTAAGCCCATGGCGGGCCAGCACCAGTAGGCTGCACCCGCCCACGACCATGACATATTGCGGTGTAAACCAAGCGCATATTAGCGGCGCTGCCGCAGCGCTCACCAATGAGGCCATGGCTGCCGTTCTTAACCGCCATGCTAATAGCGCCCAAATAAGCGCACTTAGTAGCGCCACTTTAGGTACCAACACCAACAGCACGCCAAATGCACTGGCAACCGCCTTACCGCCACGAAAGCCATGCCACAGTGGAAAACTGTGGCCGAGCAGCACCGCAAGCCCGACCAACCCTTGCAACCATACCGGGCAGCTCATTATTTTTGCCCCTAACACTGCAGGCATACCTTTTAAGGCGTCCAGCACCAGTGTGGCTGCCGCTAAGCGCGGACCATAAAGGCGTAACACGTTGGAAAAGCCGGGATTAAACGAGCCATGTTGGCGGGGATCGCCCACGCCAGCCAAACGGCAAACGGATAGCGCCGCTAACCAGCTACCGCTTATATAACCCACGACTATCCATACCGCTGTCCATCCCATGGCTGCATGCTCGCTTTATAGACCGTCTCGATAGCCCTACTCGCTGTCGTTTAACCCCATCCTAACGTACAATCGCCGGCTTGTTGCAGCAGGGAGAAGGCAAATGGACCGCATTTTGATTGAAGCGTTAACCGTTGAGACCGTCATTGGTGCGTACGATTGGGAGCGTTCAATTCAACAGTCGTTGAGCTTAGACCTGGCGCTGGCCACCGATATTCGCTCGGCTGCGGCCACCGATGACTTACGCCTCACTTTGGATTACGCCGCCATTTGCAAGCGTATCCAGCAGTTTGCCGACGCTCATCAATTTGCCCTGGTGGAAACCTTTGCCGAGCGACTCGCGGAGTGTTTGCGAACGGAGTTTCCGATTACTTGGCTGCACCTAACGGTACGTAAGCCGGGCGCAGTACCCAATGCCAAAAGCGTTGGCCTGGAAATTATCCGCGGCAGCCTGCCAGAGGCAACGCAGGAGCCCCGCGTATGAACCTAGTGACCGTTAGTTTAGGTAGTAATATCAATCCCACCCAACATATCCGCTGCTGCCTGGATGCCCTTGCCGATACCTTCGGCCACCTACAGATCTCCCGTGTATTTGAAAGCGAGCCTGTCGGTTTTGCGGATAGCCGTAATTTCTATAATTTAGTGGTCGCCTTTCACAGCGATTGGACACCCGGCGAACTCCAGGCTTGGGCAAAGCAGTTGGAGGCGGAACATGGCCGACTGCCCAGCACGGCTAAGTTTAGTCCCCGGGCGCTGGATATTGACCTGCTAACCGTGGGCAATGCCTGTGGCATCATTGATGACGTTGTATTACCGCGTGGCGAAATAACCGACAACGCTTTTGTCTTGCAACCGCTTGCCGAGCTATTGCCTAGTGAGTGCCATCCCCTCTGTGGCAATGACTATGCAACGCTATGGGAAGCCTTCGAGTTAGGCAGCCAGCGTCTTTGGCCGGTCGATTTTAGCTGGCGAGGACGTTGGGTCTCGCAGGCGGATGTTCAACCCCAGCTTGCCACTGCCAGAGGATAACCCTTAGGCAAACCCGCTACGCTAGCGCAGCCGCCACGGCTTGGCCACGGCGCTCTCGCAATGCCTCTCCCAGTGCTGCCCCTTGGTAGCCTTCAGCTATTAATGCCTGAGGACTGACTTTACGCGCGGCTTGCCAAGCGCTATCAAGACGCGTGACCTGCTCAGGCGCAAGCACGTTCACTAAGACCAACTGCTCCTCCACTTGGGCAGGCTTGCGCCAGCCATCCAAACGCTCTAGCCAGTGAAGTACGTTCGAACCACTCAACACTGAATCTAGCAACTTATGGGTAAGTGCGGCATGGCGAGCAAGTTGGGACACCGCATTAGGCAGTTTTAACC
>JAMCZP010000072.1 GCA_023485185.1 Gammaproteobacteria bacterium | reverse complement strand
CAGAGGCGCCAGCGCTTCAATCTGCTCAATGGTAATCTCATCATTACGATGAGTGATCACCTCTGCGCCCAGCTCACCAAGATACTGCACGATGTTAAACGTGAAGCTGTCGTAGTTATCCAGCATAAGGACTTTCTGAGCCATAACTGCTTGATACTCCTATCACTGTCGTTGCAATGGCTCATGCGTTACCCAGGTCGGTAATGTGCTGCCATCTACTTTATGCCTTCGATGATACCGCAACCAAGCGCCCTCTTGCAGGGGTTAAGTGTCGCCTCGGCTCAGCCGACAGGCCGCGTACTTAAACTCAGGGATTTTGCCGTAGGGGTCGAGGGCCGGGTTAGTGAGCAGATTGGCCGCGGCCTCAGCATAAGCGAACGGCACAAACACCATACCATCGGGAATTTTAGGGTCGACTCGTGCAGCTAGGGTAATGGTGCCCCGCCGAGTGGTAATAGTAAGCCGCCCTCCCGGCGCAACGCCCAAGCGGTTGAGTTCGCCAGGGGAAAGGCTGGCAACTGCATCAGGCTCCAGAGCATCTAATACACCACTACGCCGTGTCATTGATCCGGTATGCCAATGCTCTAACTGCCGCCCAGTGGTCAGCACTGTGGGATAGGCATCATCCACCGGTTCGTCGGGCGGCAACGGCCGGGTGGGCGAAAACTTGGCACGGCCACCTACACGTGGGAAAGCATCACTAAACACCACATCCTGCCCCTGGACGTCATCGGCAGCGCAGGGGTAGGTAACCGAGCCTTCCCGCGCCAGCCGCTCCCAACTGATGTGATTCAACGAGGCCATGCCCTGCTGCATTTCGCTAAATACTTCGCGAGGATGGACATAATTCCACGCCAACCCGAAGCGCTTGGCGATCTCTTGAATAATCCACCAGTCAGGCTTGGCCTCGCCCGGAAGTGGCAGTGCCGCCCGCCCCAGTTGAACCTGACGATTGGTGTTGGTTACTGTGCCCTCTTTTTCCGGCCACGCGGAAGCAGGCAGAATCACATCGGCAAACTGCGCGGTTTCGGTCACGAACAGATCCTGCACGACCAAATGCTCAAGCTTGCCTAGAGCCGCCCGGGCGTGGTGAAGGTCAGGGTCGGACATCGCCGGGTTTTCACCCAGAATATACATACCCCGCACCTGGCCTGCATGAATGGCATTCATTATCTCAACCACCGTAAGACCCGGCTCGGCATCCAACGGCGTGTTCCACAGCTCTTCAAAAGCGGAGCGTAGTTGGGCATCGCCTACCGGCTGGTAGTCCGGCAGCACCATGGGAATCAGCCCAGCGTCAGAGGCGCCCTGTACATTATTTTGCCCGCGCAGCGGATGCAGCCCGGTACCGGGGCGACCAGTATGACCGCATGCCAGAGCCAAGGAGATCAAGCAACGGGCATTATCCGTACCGTGGGTATGTTGCGAAACACCCATCCCCCAGAAAATCATCGCTTTGTCGGCATTGGCATAACGCCGGGCAACATCGCGTATCACCTCCGGGGCAACGCCGCACAGCTCACTCATCGCTTCCGGCGTGCTCATTGCCACGCTCTGTTTCAGCGCTTCAAAGCCTTCGGTATGCTCGGCGATGTACGTCTCGTCATATAGCCCCTCAGCGATAATTACCTGGAGAATAGCGTTAAAAAGCGCCACATCGGCACCCGGTGTAAACCTTACGCTCAAAGTAGCGTAGGCATCCAACGCCTGACCGCGGGGGTCAATAATAATAATCTGAGTGCCGCGCTTGGCAGCCTGCTTAAAAAACGTTGCGGCCACGGGGTGATTTACGGCGGGATTGCAGCCAGTGAGAATCACCACACCCGCGTCTAGCGCTTGCATAAACGAGGCGGTCACTGCGCCAGAGCCTAAACACTCCATCAGCGCTGCCACGGAGCTTGCATGGCACAGTCGTGTACAGTGGTCGACGTTGTTGTTACCAAAGCCGGTGCGCACCAGTTTTTGGAACAGCCATGCCTCTTCATTGGAGCACTTGGCGCTGCCAAACCCTGCCAGTGCTTTGGAACCATGTTCGGTTTTAAGCGTAACCAAACCGTCCGCCGCTGCGGCTAGCGCCTCTTCCCAAGTGGCCTCACGAAAATGCGTAAGTGGCTGAGCAGGATCAAAGCTAGGATCCAGGCTTTTCGGAACGCCGGGCTTGCGAATCAGCGGCGTTTTTAAACGCGCTGGATGGCTAGGGTAATCAAAACCAAAACGCCCTTTAACGCATAGCCGGTTGTGGTTAGAGGGGCCGTCGCGCCCTTCAACAAAAGCAATGGCATCGTCTTTAATATGATAAGTAAGCTGGCAGCCCACGCCGCAGTAAGGGCAAACTGAATCTACTTGGCGATCGACTGCCTTTGAGTCGCCCTGCCCCATAGCGTTGATTAACGTTGTCGGCATGAGCGCACCTGTCGGGCACGCCTGTACGCACTCACCGCAACCTACACAGGTGCTTGCGCCCATAGGGTCGTCAAAGTCGAAGACGATTTTGGACATAGCACCGCGATGAGCAATACCAATCACATCGTTACTTTGTACTTCACGGCAGGCACGCACGCAGAGCGTACACTCGATACAGGCGTCTAAATTGACTTGCATGGCAGGATGGCTGGTGTCGGCCGCTTTATTCACGCTCACCAACGCTTCATGCCGTGGTGGTAGCCAAGCTTTTACGGCACTCTCTTCAACACCCAACTGGTCGGCCATAGCCCAAAAGTGACTGGAGCGATCAGGGCTCTGTACACGGGAGGGCTGATCCGCCATTAGTAGCTCTAAAACCCCTTCCCGAGCAATTTTAGCCCGTTCGGAGCTTGCGCTGCGAACCACCATATTGGGCGTGGCCTCACGTAGGCAGCTCGCTGTTAAGGCCCGCTCGCCCTCCACCTCGACCATACAAACACGGCAGTTGCCATCGGCGCGATAACCCGGGGCGTCTTTGAAGCATAAATGGGGAATGGTTTCCCCTGCGCGTTTAGCGACCTGCCATAGGGTTTCACCGGCGTAAGCGGTGACTTCATGACCATCCAGTGTTAAGGCAAAAGAAGCCTTCATGGCATACCCCTTTCAGCAACCTGTTCTGAGGAATCGCTGACAATAATCTGCTGCTGGGCAAGCTCAGCACGAAAATCGGCTAGTAGCCCTAATACAGGATTTGGCGCTGCCTGCCCTAAACCGCAAATAGAAGCATCCTGCATCACCTGAGCCAGGCGGGTGAGCTGGCTGATATTCCAGTCGTTGCGCGTTAACAATGTGAGCATTTTTTCGGTGCCTACCCGGCAAGGGGTGCATTGACCACATGACTCATCGGCAAAGAAGGCTAACAAGTTGGTCGCCACCGCCTGCAAATTATCCTGCTGGGAAAGCACGATCACTGCGGCTGAACCAATAAAGCAACCATGCTCTTGGAGCGTATCGAAATCCAGTGGGATATCCGCTTTGCTGGCGGGTAAGATACCGCCCGAAGCACCACCGGGCAGATAAGCCGCTAACTGGTGCCCCTCCGCCATACCGCCGCAGTATTCATCAATGAGTTCGCGCAGGGTGATTCCCGCAGGCGCTAAGCAAACGCCAGGATGCTTTACACGGCCCGATACTGAAAAACTGCGCAGGCCTGAGCGCCCATTGCGGCCATGTCCAGCAAACCACTCGGCCCCTTTGCGCCAAATGGGCGCTATCCAATAGACCGTCTCGACGTTATTGACCAGTGTCGGGCGATTAAACAGCCCCTGCTGAGCCACATAGGGTGGACGATGGCGAGGCTTGCCAGGTTTGCCTTCCAACGACTCGATCAACGCCGACTCTTCGCCACAAATGTACGCTCCAGCACCACGACGCAGAACGATATAACCCGCCACCAGCAACCCCGCTTGCTCAAGCTCGTGAATCGCTTCGCGCAGCACGCGATGTAACCCCGGATACTCGTCACGCAGATAGATATACAACGCCTGCGCTTCGATCGCCCAGGCGCTAATCAACGCACCTTCCAAAAACTGGTGGGGGGATTTTTCAAGATGATAGCGATCTTTAAACGTGCCCGGTTCACCTTCATCGGCGTTGATAACGCAATAACGTGGCCCGGCTGCTTGGCGGACAAAATGCCACTTTTTAAAGGTGGGAAAGCCAGCGCCACCAAGCCCTCTTAGCCCTGCGTTTTCCAGCGTCGACATTAATCCGTCAACGCTAACATTGCCCTTACGGCAGTCGCTCAACAGTTGATACCCGCCCTCCTGCTGATACGCCTGAAGCCGCTGCCATAAAATCGCTTCTGGATGAAAATGGCCCGTATCCACGATGGCCTCTACCCCTTCTGCAGTGGCAAACTGCACATGGTGGTGGCCCACTTCAACCACTGGCGCACTGTCACAACGGCCCATGCAGGGGGCACGTAACACACGCACCAGTTCCGGATCAAAGCCCGCTTCCAGTTTGGCTTTAAGCTGGGCAGCGCCAGCTAACTGACAGGAGAGGGAGTCGCATACCCGAACGGTGGTATCAGGCGGCGGCGCTTGTCCGTCATGTACCACATCAAAATGGGCATAGAAGGTGGCTGTTTCGTAAACCGCCGCCATAGGTAGGTTCATGTAGGCCGCCAATGCCCGCAGCTCTACCATCGATAAATGGCCGTGGGCATCCTGAATGGCATGCAGATGCTCAAGCAACTGATCGCGCTGGCTCAATTCAGGCTGGATTCGCTCGTCACCCAGCAATGCGCGCAATGTCACTAACGCGACGGGGGATAAATCACGGCCTTGTGGATGGCCACGCCGACGCCGTAAAGAAGAAACACTTCGGTCAGTCATAAGGCACGCTATGCTTAAAGGAGTAATATGACTAAGCATAGTGGCAGTTATGCTCGCTGGGAACCATCCTATGGATACTCCCCCTAATCAGTGGTTGCTTATTGCAACTGGCAACGAGCCAGCGCAATCACTATCATCTGCTGTCTTTCTTGATGGCTGTCATGTTCGATGGCTTTCTCTACAGTTTGGAGCGCGGGATGTACAAGCGGGTTACCTGGTTGAGTACGCTCTTATTCGTTGCGCTGTTAAGTGCGGCTCCCGCCTACGCGACTACTTCACTCAGAGTCCTGGCGTCATTTTCTGTTCTGGAGGATTTGGTCAAGCGGGTGGCCGGAGATACCGTCAATGTTAAGGTCATCGTCCCTGCTGGGGAGGATGTTCACCGCTGGGAGCTCACACCGCCCAATGTGCTCGCGCTAGAAGAGACTAATATCGTATTTTATAACGGCTTAGGCTTAGAGCCTTGGATACATCATGTTCAAGCAATGGCCGACGACCAACTCACCTTAGTGGAAGTGGCAAAAAAAGCCGACTTCACTCCGCTAACGATCTCCACTGGGCAGTATAAAGAGGAGCCTGACCCCCATATGTGGATGGATCCGCGAGGAGCTATGGCCTATATCGATGTGATTGCCGAAACGTTAGCAGAGCACCTTCCCGAGCAAGCCGATGCCTTCTATGCCCGCGCTGAAGAAACGCATAAAGCGCTTACTGCCCTCAATCAAGTCTTGAAAGAGCGGCTCGACGGCATCCCCCACACCAATCGCACGCTTATCACCAGCGAAGCCGGTTTTGGTTATTTTGCCCGGGCCTATGCGTTTGAGGCACAGGGAGTATGGGGAGTAAATCATGAGACCCAAGGCAGCGCCCAGGCGATGGCTAAAATGAGCGAATACCTTGGTGAGAAA
>JAMCZP010000223.1 GCA_023485185.1 Gammaproteobacteria bacterium | reverse complement strand
GCCAAAGTGGCGGTATCGCGCTAACTCATCGGCGCTTAATGGAGCAGCGTAATGATTTAGTGGCGCCTTTTGAGCTGAGTGTGCCCAGCGATGAGCGGTTTTGGCTGGTGCGACCAAGCCGACGCCATATTAGCGACGAAGCGGCATTGGTCTGGCAATGGCTTTGCTACTCGATAGTCTAAAGTACTGTGCCGGTTTTTTATCCATAATTCGATTTAATCGAATACAAGGCGGAAAACGTTGCGCTTTTGCTTCTTATAAAGCGCCGTAGAATAGCGATCAATATCTACCCCGATTCAGTTTGGAGCTTTCTATGTCGACCCGAGCCTTAGTTATTACTTCATCTATTCTGGCTGAAAATGGCCAATCTATTGCGCTAGCTAATCGCTTTATTGAACAGGCTAACGCCCGCGCTAATATTGATGTTACCCAGCGTGATGTAGTGAAAAATGCGTTACCCCACCTGGACATCAGTGAATTGGGCGCTTGGCAAGTGGCAGGCGCAGAACGTACTGCTGAACAGCGGGCGCTGGCCTCTCGTTCCGATGAGCTACTGGCAGAGCTTCGTACTACTGATGTGCTGGTACTTGCCGTGCCGATGTACAATCTCGGTATCCCATCTCAGCTAAAAGCGTGGTTTGACCGGGTACTGCGAGCGGGCGAAACGTTCCGCTATGCCGAAAATGGTCCGCAAGGATTGGTGGAAGGTAAGCGCGCGATTATTCTGGCAGCTCGTGGTGGGCAGTACGCAGGCACCGAATTTGATAGTCAAACACCCCATCTGAAGACCATGCTAGGCCTGATGGGCATTACCGATGTTAATGTGGTCTATGCTGAAGGCTTAAATATGGGCGAGCAGCAGCGCGCTGCCGCTCTAAAAGAGGCCTTCCAAGCGATTGATCAACTGGTTGAGGGGCTTTGAGTACTTTCTTGCATTAAAAGGACAATGTCACATGGCTCGGCCTGAATTACTCGAACAGATCTACACGATTGTCGATCAAATTCCATCGGGGCGTGTGACCACCTACGGGCGTATCGCAGCAATGACCGAAGGTGCCACCCCGCGCATGGTGGGCTCCGCGATGCGTCATCTGCCGGATGGCCATCAATTGCCCTGGCATCGCGTGATCGCCTCATCACTCAAGCTTGCAGATCACGGTGGGGCAGAGCGCCAACACCGTAAGTTGCGCGATGAGGGGGTGTTGTTTGATGCCAAAGGACGCGTTCCCGCGCACCTTGTTTGGCCTGATTGAGCTGCCTAACTGTCATTGCGAGGAGACTGCGAGGAAGCTATTTATGCCGCGGTGGCAATAACCCCGAGATTGCATCGCTCGCAATGATATTAGTGGAGCCTACGCGCGCACAACAACGCCGCCCAGTTGGGCGGCGTTGTTGTTTTGTTTAACGCTTCACTCCTCCAAATTAGCTCCCGATTTCCATGACCAGTCGCGCCAGCGTAGATCAAACAGATCCTTGCGGCGGTCCTTAAGGTTGGTCACCGAGCCTTCAGCGCGTACCACGGTCAGGCGGGTTAAATCCAAATCCGAGAAGAAAATCATCTCAGTATTGGGCGTGGTTTCCGCCAGCACCGCGTCGTGAGGGAAGGCGAAGTCAGAAGGCGAGAACACCGCTGATTGAGCGTACTGGATATCCAGGTTTTCAATCGAAGGCAGGTTGCCGACGCTGCCGCAAAGCACCACATAACACTCGTTTTCAATTGCCCGCGCTTGAGCGCAGTGGCGCACACGCAGGTAGCCGTTTTTGGTATCGGTCCAGAACGGTACAAACAGAATGTCCATATCCTGGTCAGCCAGCAGGCGCCCAAGCTCCGGAAATTCCACGTCATAGCAGATCAAAATACCCACGCGGCCTGCATCGGTGTCAAACACCTGCAGCTCATCACCGCCCTCAATCACCCAATCGCGGCGCTCTTGTGGGGTAATGTGTAGCTTGGCCTGGCGTTCAACGCTGCCATCGCGGTGGAACAAGTAGGCGATGTTGTAGAGCCGGTCATCGTCACCCACTTCAATCATCGAGCCACCGACAATATTGATGTTGTAGGAGACGGCCATACGCGAAAGCTCAGTCTTAAAGCGCTCGGTGAAACCTGCTAAAAAGCGGATCGCCCCCATTTGATCCTGCTGGGCGGCACGATCTTGAAGGCCCATTAGCGGTGCGTAAAACAGCTCTGGAAATACCGCAAAATCACTTTGGTAGTCAGAGAGCGCATCAACAAAGTATTCGATTTGCTGCAAGGCAGCTTCGACAGAAGAAAATTCACGCATTTGCCACTGCACAGCACCCACGCGTACCTGGGTCGGCTTGTTGTCGAGTACGCTGGCAGCGGGCTCAAACAGAATGTTATTCCACTCAAGCAGGGTGGCATAGCCGCGGGACTGCTCGTCTTCCGGCAGGTATTTACGCAGTAGGCGTTTGACCTGAAAGTCATTCGCTTGCTGGAAAGAGAGAATCGGGTCGTAGATCTCTTTACGCGAGACTTTATCAATGTATTGCGCGGGCGTGAGCTCATCGGCGTGCTGGTGGTACTCAGGAATCCGCCCACCGGCAAGAATCGCCCGCAGGTTCATGGAGCGGCACAGTTCTTTGCGTGCTTCGTAAAGGCGTCGGCCCAAGCGATAACCCCGGTAATCCGGGTGAATCAGCACATCCAGGCCGTACATGGCATCGCCTTCCTCATTGTTGAGGATGATCTCGCGATGCCCGATCAGGTCGTCGTACTTATGCGGATTGGAGAACTCGTCGTAATCCACCTGAACTGTCAGCGCTACGCCGACTAGAAGACCATCGTCTTCTATGGCTATTTGACCGTCAGGAAACTCCTGAATCAATTTGTCGATCGTGCGCTTCGGCCATGATCCGCCGATATCGTGATAGACAGCGTCCATCAATGTCTTGAGCTGATCGTAATCATCGCTCGTCAGGTTTCGCAGATTGAGATGCAGTTCTTCCAGGGACATATCAGGGCTTCCCAGCGTCAGAAGTAAACGACCATTCTATCATTATTGGGCGTTGCTCGGCTTATCTGAGGTTACGCCGCGTGTTAATGGGCGTGTCAGCGTTTGCGCCATGATCACCCCGGCAAGAATCAGCAAGCCGCCCGCAAAGTGGAAACTGGCGACACGCTCGCCTAAAAATATCATTGCAATGACGGCGCTAAATAGCGGCATCAGGTTAATAAAAATACTCGACTGATTAGCACCGATTTGGCGAACAGCGCGCATCCATAAAAAGGTGGTGATCACAGAAGCGGGGATACCTGCGTAGAGAATTAACCCGATGTTCTGGCTATCAATCGGTGTCATTGGCCCCATTAAATAGGGCGGCAATAAGAATAGAACGGCAAAACAGACTTGAGCATAGAGCATCACCCAGGGCGGCAAATTCATTGACCAGCGCTTAAGCATAACGCCATATAGCGCATAGCAGGTGGCCGCAACCACCATCAGCGCATCACCCAACGCGACCTGTAATTGCAGCAAAGAGAGTGGATTGCCGCGCCCCAATAGTACGGTAACGCCTACAAACGCTAGCACGCCGCCTAACACGCCGCCTAATGAGGGTGGCTCGCGAAGAATCAGCGCGCTGAGCAGCACCGTTAACAGCGGCACCATGGCGGCAAGAATGCCCATGTTGGTAGCAGTGGTAGTTTCTGCTGCCACGTAAGCTAGCCCTTGCCACAGGCCCATGCCGAGCAAACCCAAAAGCGCAAGCTTAGGCCACTGGCGGCGAATCTCGTCGCGATGGCGCAGTACCGCTGGCAGCACGAACGGGGTCATCACCGCCAGCGCTAATAGCCAGCGTAGAAAAGCGATGCTGCTTGGTGCAATGGCACCTACGCTAAGCTGATTAATGGTCATATTACCCGACCAAATCAGCACGGTAGCGAGCGGTGGCAAAAAGTAAATCAAGGGCATAGCAGCGGTTCCTTATCGTTAGCCGGGTAATGTGCCGCGGATTTATGTTCTGGGCAAGGGCTACAAAAGATAGAGTGGCTATTCGCAAGGGCTATTCATAAGGGCTATTCATAAGGACTGTTCGCAAGGACTGCACAGAAAGGCTATACGTGATGTGCTAGATGTCATACGCTTGTTTGAATTGTTATTTATAAAGCATCTAATAAAAGTAAGGAGACCGCGATGAGCCAGACGCCTGCGTACCCGAATTTGTTCCGTCCACTGACCATTGGTCACTTAACGTTGCCGAATCGCATTTTAATGGGCTCCATGCACACTAATTTGGAAGAGGCGCCGAATGGCTTTGAGCGGTTAGCGGCATTTTATGCTGAGCGGGCGCGGGAGGGCGTTAGCCTGATCGTCACCGGCGGTATTGCCCCCAATGCCGAAGGTGCAGTATTCCAAGGTGCGCATGCCCTTATTGATGAAGCGCAATTGGCGGAGCATCGTCAGGTAGTGGATGCAGTGCACGCAGAGGGCGGCCATTTGTGTATGCAGATTCTGCATGCTGGGCGTTACGCCTACTCTCCAGATTTAGTGGCGCCTTCAGCGATTCAGGCACCGATTAATCCCTTTATGCCTCGCGCATTGAGCGGCGATGATATTGAACAACAAATCGCCGACTATGTGCGTTGTGCAACGCTTGCTCAACAGGCGGGTTATGACGGCGTTGAGGTGATGGGCTCAGAAGGCTATCTGATCAATCAGTTTATCTGCCAGCGTACCAACCAGCGGGACGATGAGTGGGGCGGAGCCTTTGAAAACCGAATGCGCTTTGCGGTCGACATTGTGCGCCGTGTACGGGAGGCGGTAGGTGACCGTTTTGTGATTATCTTCCGCCTCTCGATGATTGACTTAGTCGAACAGGGCAGTACCTGGCAAGAAGTTGTTATCCTTGGCCAAGCCATTGAAGTTGCTGGGGCGAATGTGATCAATACCGGCATCGGCTGGCACGAAGCACGGGTACCCACCATCGTCACCAGTGTGCCCCGCGCTGCCTTTACTGAAGTAACCCATCGCATCAAATCGGCGCTATCGATTCCGTTAATTACCACCAATCGCATTAATATGCCTGAGGTGGCCGAGCGTGTGCTGGCGGCAGGTCACGCTGATATGGTCTCTATGGCGCGGCCCTTCCTGGCCGACCCCGCCTGGGTGAGCAAAGCTGAACAGGGGTTAACGGAGGAGATCAACACCTGTATCGCCTGTAACCAAGCCTGTCTTGATCACACCTTTGCTGGAAAGCTAACGTCTTGCCTGGTTAACCCTCGCGCCTGCCACGAAACAGAGTTGGTGATAGCCCCAGCCGGCACAATCAAACGGGTAGCCGTTGTAGGTGGCGGTCCTGCAGGGCTTTCAACCGCGGTCACTGCGGCCAGCCGTGGGCATAGCGTGGTGCTGTTTGAACAACGTAGTGAACTGGGCGGGCAGTTTAACTATGCGCGTAAAATTCCTGGTAAAGAGGAGTTTAACGAAACCCTGCGCTACTACCGGGTAATGCTGGAAAAATATGCCGTAGAGGTGCGCCTCAACACTACGGCAACTGCTGAAACGCTTGCCGACTTTGATGAAGTCGTGCTCTCCACCGGGGTTAAACCCCGCGCACTCACGCTTCCAGGTCACGATCACATGAAGGTGCTTAGTTACGCCGCAGCGATTGAATCCCCTGAGCGCGTTGGCCGTAAAGTTGCAGTGATTGGTGCAGGGGGCATTGGTTTTGATGTTTCCGAACTATTGTCGCATCAAGGTCATCCGGCGCTAGATATAGTCGGCTGGTGCAATGAGTGGGGCGTCGATTTAGCGGTAGGCGAACGGGGCGGTTTAAAGGCGCCGATGCCGCCCGTGGTTGCCCGTGAAATTGTCATGCTGCAGCGTAAAGCCTCTAAGCCAGGTAAAAATCTGGGTAAAACTACCGGCTGGGTGCATCGTGCATCGCTTAAAGCACGTGGGGTAACCACGCTGACCGGCTGCGAATACCTTAAAGTCGATGATGCTGGTTTGCATATCCGCCGTGATGACGTTGATCAGGTCTTGGAGGTGGATAGCGTGGTGGTGTGTGCCGGACAAGAATCGGTACGTGACCTATTGGCACCGCTCGAACAGGCAAAGGTGGCTGTACATATTATTGGCGGTGCGGATGAAGCTAGCGAACTGGATGCCAAGCGCGCGATTGAGCAAGGCACCCGGTTAGCGGCGCGCTTATAAACAAAGAGCATCAACATGTATTTATAAGTAAGTGCTTAACAGTGCAGGTGACGTAAACCTATAAATGGCGATAGACTGACTGGGCAGCCTAGCTATTAAGCGTAGCTAGGTGTTAAAGGCGCAAGTGGCACCCAGCTTGCGCCGTAAGATCGCCAGATATAAGGACAACCGTCATGACCTCGGAGTGTAGCCCGCGTTTTTTAGCCAGTGATAACACCTCCGGTATCTGCCCGGAGGCGATGGAATATCTGCTTGAAGCCAATCGCAGCGATGATTTGGCTTACGGTAATGATATCTGGACGGCCCGTGCAGCGGATCGCTTCCGTGAGATGTTTGATTATGACTGCGACGTTTTCTTTGTTTTCAACGGCACTGCCGCTAATTCACTGGCGCTTTCGGCGATGGGGCGTAGCTACCACAGCGTTATTTGTCATGAGCTGGCGCATATCGAAACCGATGAGTGCGGTGGCCCTGAATTTTTCTCTAACGGTGCGAAGCTGCTTACCTCACCGGGTGCCAATGGCAAGCTGACGCCGGAAGGTATTGAAGCGCTGGTCACTAAGCGCAGCGACATCCATTACCCCAAGCCTAAAGTAGTCTCGCTCACCCAAGCGACCGAAGTGGGCACGCTCTACTCCCGCGAAGAGCTAATGGCCATTCGCGCCATCGCCGACAAACATGACTTGCGTCTGCATATGGATGGCGCACGGTTTGCTAACGCCTGTGCCAGCCTTAATGCCTCACCGGCAGAGCTCACCTGGCAGGTGGGCGTTGATGCACTGTGCTTTTCGGGTACCAAAAATGGCTTAGCGTTTGGCGAAGCAATTCTGTTTTTTAATCGTGAACTGGCCGAAGATTTCTCTTACCGCTGTAAACAGGCAGGGCAGTTAGCCTCGAAAATGCGCTTCGTTTCAGCGCCTTGGTTAGGGCTATTAGAAAGCGGTGCCTGGTTAACGAATGCACAGCATGCCAATGCGATGGCGCGTTATTTATCGGAAGGCCTACAGGCTCTACCCGGCGTATCACTCATGTTTCCTACCCAGGCCAACAGCGTTTTTGTTGAATTGCCCCCTTCTGCCATTGAAGCGTTGAAAGCCAAAGGTTGGACCTTCTATACCTTTATTGGCGCTGGTGGTGCTCGTTTTGTTTGTGCTTGGAACACTACCGTTGAACTGTTGGACGCGCTATTGGCTGATATTCGCTCTGTACTTGAGCGATAAATCCAACCGTTAATCACTTTTTGCTGCTGTTCGCTACCGTCCAACTGCTCACGCCGCTGCTCTCCTGCAGCGGCGTGATGCGTTAGCTCGCGCTACTCACATATGTTGTTTGGGTCAACGCAACTATTCGCTTGAATAATTCTCTTACTAATATCGCTGCTGCGTTGAAGGTTTTAGTCATCACTTTTTGCTAATGCTGACTACGCTAAAAAAGCGACACCTCGTTTGGCACACCGTTGCGAAACATTTGGCTTTGCGGTGACTGCCTGGGGATGGGCCACAGGAGAGTTCCATGAGCATCTTTGATCACGTTCAAGACCGTTTTTCCCGCGTTCAGCAAGAAGATATGAGCCTAGAGGAGTATTTGGCTTTGTGCCGTCGTGAACCAAAGGTTTATGCCAGTGCTGCCGAGCGTATGTTGGAAGCGATAGGCGAGCCGGAGGTAGTGGATACGGCAAAAGATGCGCGCCTTTCGCGTATTTTTTCCAACAAAGTGATCCGCCGTTATCCTGCCTTTGCAGAGTTTCACGGCATGGAAGAGGCGATCGAGCAGATCGTCTCCTACTTCCGCCATGCTGCTCAAGGGCTTGAAGAACGCAAACAAATCCTCTATTTGCTTGGCCCGGTGGGTGGTGGTAAATCATCACTCGCTGAGCGTCTTAAGCTGCTGATGGAGCGTATTCCGTTTTATGCCATTAAGGGATCGCCGGTTTACGAATCACCGCTTGGTTTGTTCTCACCTGAGGAGGATGGTGAGCTGTTGGAGAAAGAGTACGGTATTCCGCCACGCTACTTACGCAGCGTGATGTCTCCCTGGGCGGCGAAACGGTTGAAAGAGTACGGCGGTGATATCTCTCAGTTCCGTGTGGTGCGTCTGTATCCCTCACGGCTCAATCAAATCGCTATCTCCAAAACCGAGCCTGGCGATGAGAACAACCAGGATATTTCGTCGCTAGTGGGTAAAGTCGATATTCGCCAGTTAGAGCTCTACTCCCAGGATGACCCGGATGCCTACAGCTTCTCCGGCGGCCTATGCCGTGCTAACCAGGGGTTGATGGAGTTTGTGGAGATGTTCAAAGCACCAATTAAGGTGCTGCATCCGCTATTAACCGCCACTCAAGAAGGTAATTACAACCCGACTGAAGGCATGGGGGCAATTCCATTTGACGGCGTAATACTAGCGCACTCCAACGAGTCTGAATGGCAGGCATTTCGCAATAACCGCAACAACGAAGCGTTTCTTGACCGGGTCTATATCGTCAAGGTGCCTTACTGCCTGCGCGTATCAGAAGAGGTTAAAATCTATCAGAAACTACTCGAAGACTCTTCGCTTAATGCTGCCCCTTGTGCCCCGGATACGATGCGTATGCTGGCGCAGTTCTCCGTATTGTCACGACTGAAAGCGCCGGAAAACTCCAATATCTACTCTAAAATGCGCGTGTATGACGGTGAAAATCTGAAAGACACCGATCCTCGTGCTAAGTCGATACAAGAGTATCGTGATGCGGCTGGGGTGGATGAGGGCATGCAGGGGCTGTCGACGCGCTTCGCGTTTAAGATTCTCTCTAAGGTGTTCAACTTTGACAGTACTGAAGTGGCCGCTAACCCGGTGCACCTACTCTACGTATTAGAGCAGGCGCTGGAGCGTGAACAGCTGCCGTCGGAAGTGTTTGAGCGCTACTTAGGTTTTATTAAAGAGTTCATGGCGCCCCGTTATGTGGACTTTATTGGTAAAGAGATCCAAACCGCGTATCTCGAATCCTACAGCGAGTATGGCCAAAATATTTTTGATCGCTATGTGACCTACGCTGATTTCTGGATTCAGGATCAGGAGTACCGTGATCACGAAACCGGCGAGCTGTTAAACCGTCAATCACTCAATGAAGAGCTCGAAAAAATCGAGAAACCGGCGGGCATTTCGAACCCCAAAGATTTCCGTCATGAGGTGGTCAACTTTGTGTTGCGGGCGCGAGCACAAAATAACGGGATGAACCCAAGCTGGCAGTCTTACGAGAAGTTGAAAGGGGTGATCGAACACAAAATGTTTGCTAACACCGAAGAGCTACTGCCGGTCATTTCGTTCAACGCCAAGGCCTCTAGATCCGACCAGAAGAAGCATGAAGATTTTGTGGCGCGCATGGTCGAGCGCGGCTACACCGAGAAACAAGTACGACTCCTTTCCGAATGGTATTTGCGCGTGCGTAAGTCCCAGTAACGGATAGCTTGGCCCAGGTTTCTTGGACTTGTGTTTCTTGGTCTTGTGTTGCTTGGAAATGGGTTTCTTGATAATAGGTTTAAGGAGGTCCCATGACCTACTTTATTGACCGTCGGCCTAATGCTAAGCATAAAAGCGCGGTGAATCGTCAGCGCTTTTTAGAGCGTTATCGTAAGCATATTAAGCGCTCGGTTGAAGAGGCTGTTAACCGTCGTTCAATCACCGACATGGAGCGCGGGGAGAAAATATCGATTCCCGCAAAAGATATCTCTGAGCCGGTCTTTCAGCACGGCCCCGGTGGGGCGCGTAACGTTGTTTCTCCTGGCAACAAGGAGTTTGTCGCAGGCGATAAAATCCGCCGACCTAGCGGGCAGGGCGGCGGCAGTGGCGCTGGTGAGGGCGGCGCCTCTAATCAAGGCGAAGGTATCGATGAGTTTGCCTTTACGCTTAGCCGAGAGGAGTTTTTAGAGTTTGTCTTTGATGGTTTAGAACTGCCCCATTTGCAGCGCAAGCCACTGAAGTCGTTGGAAGAGGTCAAAATGGTGCGAGCAGGCCTTTCACGCGATGGCGTTCCTTCTCGTATTAGCATTACCCGTTCAATGCGGGAAGCCTACGCGCGGCGAATTGCCATGCGCGCGCCCATCAAGCGGGCGCTTAAAGAGGCCATCGAAGCACTTGAGGCCGAAGAGCGTAAAGACCAGGTGCTGCGCAACCCTACCCGTATCAATGAGCTGAAAGCCGAAATTGAGCGCTTGGAGAAGCGCATCGCGGGCGTGCCCTTCATTGATACCTACGACTTACGCTACCACCAGTTGAGTGCCCAGCCTCAGCCCTCTAACCAAGCGGTAATATTTTGTGTCATGGACGTGTCTGGCTCAATGACCCAAAACCATAAAGATATCGCCAAACGCTTTTTCCTACTGCTGTATCTGTTTTTAGAGAAACACTATGAGAAAGTCGAGCTGGTATTTGTGCGCCACCATACAGCCGCCCGGGAAGTGACGGAGGAGGAGTTTTTTTATTCGCGGGAAACCGGTGGCACGATTGTCTCCAGTGCGCTGAATCTAGTGAACAAAATCATTGAAAAGCGCTACCCCGTGGGCCAGTGGAATCTCTATGTGGCTCAGGCTTCTGATGGTGACAACTGGGACGATGACTCGAATATCTGCCGTGATCTGTTGGTCAAACAGCTAATGCCGCAGTTGCAGTATTACGCTTACGTTGAAATTACCCCTCACGACCATCAATCGCTATGGCATGAGTACGAGAGTGTGGTTAAACAGTTTCCCGAACGTTTTGCGATGCGGCAAATTGTTGAAGCTGGCGATATTTATCCGGTCTTTCGTGAGCTGTTTAAGCGCCGCTTAAGCCAGTCCTAGTGATCTTTTATAGCGGCTAGTGACCGAGTGTTGAGGAGTGGGCTATGAGTGCGACCCGCAAGCGCAAGCCGATTGCCACCGGCTCCGATTGGAACTTCAGTATGCTGGAGCGTTTCGATACGGAGTTGGCGAGGCTCGCCGATGTGTATCGGTTGGATACCTATCCTAATCAGATAGAAGTGATTACTACTGAACAAATGATGGATGCCTATGCCAGCGTGGGGATGCCAGTAGGTTATCACCACTGGTCGTTTGGTAAGCATTTTTTGGCGGTTGAAGGGGCTTACAAGCGCGGCCAGATGGGCTTGGCCTATGAACTGGTCATCAACTCTGACCCCTGCATCGCCTACCTGATGGAAGAGAATACGCTGATGATGCAGGTGCTGGTGATGGCCCACGCCTGCTATGGCCACAACTCCTTCTTTAAGGGCAACTATCTGTTTCGTACCTGGACGGACGCGTCGTCCATCGTTGATTATTTAGTGTTCGCACGTAAATATATTGTCCAGTGTGAAGAGCGTCACGGCGTACAGGCCGTTGAGCAACTGTTGGATGCCTGCCACGCGCTGCAAAACTATGGTGTTGACCGCTATAAGCGCCCTTCACCGATTTCAGCTGAAGAGGAGGCGAAGCGCCAGGATGAGCGGGAAGCCTACCTACAGACCCAAGTTAATATGCTCTGGCGTACCATTCCTGAAGCTCCCACTGGGATTTCACCCTTGCCGGGCAATCTGCATAGCGATGATGACCCCTTAGGTTTACATAGCGGTGGTCTTTATCCTTCTGAGCCCCAGGAGAACCTGCTCTACTTCATTGAAAAAAACGCACCGCTGCTGGCACCGTGGCAGCGTGAGGTCGTACGCATTGTGCGCAAGCTTGCCCAATATTTTTACCCTCAGCGGCAAACCCAGGTAATGAACGAGGGCTGGGCATGCTTCTGGCACTACACGCTAATGAACAGGCTTTACGATGATGGTAATGTCGATGAGGGGCTGATGCTTGAGTTTTTACAGTCCCATGCCGCAGTCATTAACCAGCCGGCTTTTGATAGCCCCCACTTCAGCGGGATTAACCCCTATGCACTGGGCTTCGCTATCTTTATGGATATTAAGCGGATTTGTGATGCGCCGACCCCTGAGGATCACGAGTGGTTTCCTGATATAGCAGGCACTCCCTGGCGGGAAACGCTAGAGTTTGCGATGCGCAACTTCAAAGATGAATCGTTTATTCAGCAGTTTTTATCGCCGAAGGTAATGCGCGACCATAAACTTTTTTTAGTCGTGGATGATGATCAGGTTGAGACTCTGGAAGTTGCCGCGATCCACAATGAGCAAGGCTATCGTCGGGTGCGGGAGGCGCTTGCAACCCAATATGCGCTCTCCGTTCGTGAGCCCAATATTCAGGTGGTCGAAGCTGCGGTACGCGGCGACCGCTCTTTGACTCTTCACCACGTGCAGGATAGCCGCCGTCCGTTAGGCCGCAGCGTTTATCCCGTCATTCGTCATTTGCAGCAGCTCTGGGGGTTCCCGGTTCACTTGGTTTCTCTTGATGAGGGGCGTGTCACCAGGCGCTATCATTGGCCTGTAGAGGACGAGACTAGCACTTCCTAATGTTTTTATACTATCTAATGTTTTGATACTTGCTAAAACAACTACCCCGCTCAATGGCGGGGTAGAGGGGGCTGTACTGCTTTTAACGCTAGGCTTTATAAAGCTTGGCGCTTAGGCTTGGGCTGTCCAGGATTGGCACCAGCCACCGGGCTCAACGCTGTTCTCTGGGAACAACTGACAGCCTTCTTTATCGGCAACCCAGAACATGCAGTTGTCGCAGCGTTCGCCATCTTCATACGCAGGGTGGTCGCTAGCTTCGCTGGCGTCTTCTACGTAGTTAAGTGCTTGAGCATTGCTTGCGGATGGGTCAAGACGCGGTAGCTCTTGAGCAAAGGCAGTCTTAGAAAGAATGCCCGCGCCAAGCGGAAGGGCAGCAAGGCCCAGCATGCTATTGCGCATGAAGTCACGACGGCTCTTATTAGCCATGATTTCTCCTTATCGTCACGGTTTGACGTTTGGTCACGATTATCGGGTGGTTGACCACCTCTTAATGCTCCGCAGAAACCTGCAAGACGGAGTTCTTAGTACATGCTAGCGGATGTACAAGGGTTGTGCGAATCATCCAGCAAGTATAGCGACAATTGGTCACGCTGATGCTGAAGCTGCGCCTACTTCCTGGTCACTGGTATACTCTAACAAGCAATTTTTGGATTGTTACTATTCTAACGTGAGAGGCGGGTCATGCAAAACGCAGTCATATTAATCAATACCGATAAAGGCCAAGTTAAGGCGGTGGCTGAGCGCCTGGCCGATGTAGAAGGTATTAGTGAAGTTTACTCGACCTGTGGGCGCTACGACTTGGTTGCTATTGCCCGCACCCGCGATTTTGAAAGTTTGGCTGAGCTTGTTACCGAACGTTTGAATGCGGTGGAAGGCATTAGCGATACAGAAACGCTCAATGCCATGCAGGTTCACTCTCGGCATGATTTAGAAACCATGTTTTCACTGGGTTGGTAGTTTCAAATTGCCATATCAATACATGCGGCACATAAAATGATAAGTGCTTATAAGCGCTAGCCAGGGAGTAAATCTGTTGGGGAAATCGGTTTCACGCTGGCGTCGGCAGGGTCGGCGCTTTGGCATTGTTTTGCTGTTTGTTGTTGCCGGTACCGGTCTTTGGGAGTTTCAAGAGCGCCAGCATAAAGATGCGTACACCTGGATGGGTGTACCGACATGGAATAGCTTTCATCCCACCACCTTTCATCGTGTTCTGCGTAACGATGGCTTTCTAGTCGGCTGGTCGGATGTGCGTGTGAACCCATTATGGGTCAGTTATCAAGTTGAAGCGGTACCTGATGAAACCCGAATTGGTCCCCGGCCTAACTTTCAAGCAGACTGGCGCACGCTTTGGCCTGTCGGCACTGATAGCTATGCGGGTAGCGGTTATGATCGAGGTCATATGGCGCCCAATTACGCGATTGCCGCGGTACATGGGCGCAGTGCCCAAGTGGATACTTTTTTGATGAGCAATATGACCCCTCAACGGCCTGAGCTAAACCGTCAGCTATGGCAGCGTTTGGAAGAAGCGGTGATGGATCATTTTGCGCCGCGTTTTGACCGTTTACAGGTCATTACCGGGCCGGTATTTCCAGAACGTTTTATGGATAACGTATTTAACCGTGTTGGCTTGGTCGAAGTCCCGGAAGCGTTTTATAAAATCATTGTAGCGCCACACAATGACGCGCCATTAGCGCTGGCATTTATTATGCCGCAAGAGGTACGAGGGAATGAGCCGCTTGATGATTACTTGGTGACCATCGATGAAATAGAAGCGCGCACGGGGCTTAACTTCTTTCCAGACTTAACCGCCGAAGTAGAAGCTGTTTTAGAGGGAGAGCTGCGTACACAGGGTTGGGCGCTTGAAAATGTCGCACGTCGTCGTGGACGCTTTCAATAGTGAATATAAGGAGGGTGGTAATGATGCGGGCGGGAACCATCGAGTGGTGCCCAGGAGAGGACTTGAACCTCCACGTCCATACGGACACTAGCACCTGAAGCTAGCGCGTCTACCAATTCCGCCACCTGGGCGCATCATTTATAGCTAATATAATCACCGTTTGTGTTCGTATGGTGCCCAGGAGAGGACTTGAACCTCCACGTCCATACAGACACTAGCACCTGAAGCTAGCGCGTCTACCAATTCCGCCACCTGGGCGAACACAAACTTACTGCTATTACTCTTACTGCTATTACTTGCGGTTGCACCTTAATACATCATGAAAAGGGGATAACATGATGTAACTTGGTGCCCAGAAGAGGACTTGAACCTCCACGTCCATACGGACACTAGCACCTGAAGCTAGCGCGTCTACCAATTCCGCCATCTGGGCAAGTGGCGCGTATAATACCGGGGTGTTAGTTAAATGCAATACCTTGAGCGCGCTTTTTATAAAGCAAATTGTATAAACAGCGTTCAAGACGGTTGGGTGATTGAACGTGCAGCGCTATACTGCCCCCATGACTAAACAAAACTGTATTCATTTCAGCTTTAAAAATACTGAAATATCCCGCCCGCAACGCAATGCGTATGCGCTTTTTTTATGCCTCTCGCAAATGACGCCTTCAAGGATGTTGCTCGTATGAAGTATTGGACGTTAAGTGATGATCCGCACGCCGAGCGCGAGGCGCATAAATATGGTAATCCAGCGCCGAGCCGAGAGTATTTGCTTGCCGCATTAGAGAGCTATGGCAAGCCGATTACTCACGAAAATATGAGCCGTATGCTGGGGCTTGAAGACGAAGAGCTTATTGAGGCCGTTCGCCGCCGATTAGCAGCCATGGAGCGTGACGGCCAAGTGCTGCGCGACCGCCGCGGTGCCTATGCGCTAATCGATAAGCTTGATCTAGTGAAGGGTAAAGTACTGGGCCACCGTGACGGCTTTGGTTTTCTGCTGCGTGATGATGGCAAAAAGCCTGATCTGGTATTGCCGCCGCGCCAAATGCGACGCGTTTTCCACGGGGACCATGTACTGGCACGCGTCAGTGGTCGTGATCGCCGTGGCCGTGATGAAGCGACGATTGCCGATGTTATAGCGCGCAACACCCAAACGATTGTCGGCGTTTACCGAAGCAACACGCCTGAATTTGGCATACTGATTCCGGAAAATCCGCGCATCACTCAGGAAGTGATTATTCCTCATAGCGCTTGCGGTGGCGCTAAGGATGGTCAGGTAATCTCTGCCAAAATAGTCCAGCAACCAGCGACGCGTATACAGCCGGTAGGCGAAGTGGTCGAAGTGCTGGGTGAGCGCATGGACCCAGGTATGGAAATTGATATTGCGATTCGCAGTTACGATATTCCCGCCGAATTCCCCCCGGAAGTCATCGACCAAATTGGCGGTATTTCGGCCGAGGTGCAGGAAGATGATAAGCAGCATCGCGTTGACCTGCGTGATGTGCCGCTGGTCACCATCGACGACGAGTCCGCTAAGGACTTTGATGATGCGGTGTGTGCTTGGAAAACCAAATCCGGAAGCTGGAAGCTACTGGTAGCTATTGCCGATGTGTCGCATTACGTGCGTCCCGGCACGCCGCTAGACGACGAAGGCCGTACCCGTGGCAACTCGGTCTACTTTCCTGGTCAAGTGGTTCCCATGTTGCCGGAACTGTCATATCTATCTAACGGGCTTTGTTCACTCAACCCCCATGTGGATCGTTTAGTGCTGGTGTGCGAGATGAATATCTCGAAGACCGGCGCGATCAGCCGCTACCGCTTCTACGAAGCAGTGATGAACTCTCACGCACGCCTTACCTATAATAAGGTCGCTGCAATTCTCGATGAGAACAGTGAAGAGGGCGAAGCGCTGCGGGCAGAGCACAGCGATCTTGTGAAGCCGCTGCAGAGCTTGGAAGAGCTCTACTACTTGCTACGTGAAGCTCGCACGGAGCGTGGCGCTATCGATTTTGATACCACCGAGACAGCGATCATCTTTAATGATGAGCGCAAGATCGAGAAAATCGTACCGCGCAGCCGTAACAATGCCCACAAGCTAATCGAGGAGTGCATGCTGGCCGCTAACGTGGCGACTGCGCGCTTCTTGGATAAGCACGATCTGCCGGCACTCTACCGTATCCATGAGCGGCCTACGCCAGAGCGCCTCGACAAGCTGCGCCTGTTCTTGAATGAACTGGGGCTTTCTGTTGGCGGTGGCGATATGCCGACCCCGCAGGATTACCAGGCGTTACGCGAGGCGATTATTGATCGTCCTGATGCGGATATCATTCAGACGGTAATGCTGCGGTCGATGAATCAGGCGGTCTACTCGCCACAAAACGAAGGTCACTTCGGTTTGGCGTATCAGGCCTACGCCCACTTTACTTCGCCGATACGCCGCTACCCTGACTTATTAGTGCATCGCGCTATTCGCTCGGTGATCCGCGGGCCGCGTCAGACCAATACAGTGCTACGCGTTGAGGGTGCGCCGGTTGAGCCACCAAGCAAGTGGTGCCCTTATACCTTTGAGCAGATGCTTGAGCTGGGCGAGCACTGCTCAATGACTGAGCGCCGTGCTGATGAGGCTACCCGCGATGTTGAGAGCTGGCTGAAGTGCGAGTTTATGTCAGACAAGCTCGGCGAGATGTTCGAAGGCACCATCGCCTCGGTCACTCAGTTTGGCCTGTTTGTGCGGTTAGATAAGTTTTACGTGGAAGGCTTGGTGCATGTGACGTCGCTGCCTTCGGATTATTATCACTACGAAGCAGAAAAGCATCGCCTGAAAGGCGAGCGTACCGGCACCACCTACCGTTTGGGCGATGGCCTCACTGTGCAGGTTGCCCGCGTTGATATGGATGACCGTAAGATCGACTTTGGCCTGGGTGATGAGAAACCCCGCCCGCGCCGTCAGCCGCGTAAGAGCCGCGGTGGTGAAGGCGGTGCTGGGGCTAAATCCGATGGTGCTAGAGCCAGTGGTGCCAGAGCCGGTGGTGATAAGGCATCCAGTGGCGAGAAGCCTGCTGTTCGTCGCGGCCCGCGTCGCACGCGCAATGGCCCGCGAAAACCATCACCGAATAAGGGCTAAGCATGAAATCTGAACCCTCTCGGCGAGGTCCGCGTAGCCGTTCGAATGCAGGCCCCAAGACGCCTGACGGCTTGGATCAGGTGTACGGTATACATGCGCTGCAGAGCTTGCTGGACAGAGGTGAGTCCCCCCGTGAACTGTGGGTTCAGCAGGGGGCGGGCAGCCGCTTGAAAGAGGTTGTCGCTCAGGCGCAGTCGCGGGGTGCTCGTGTGAAAGAGCAGCCTCGCGACCTGTTGGATCAATTGACGCAAGGGGCTGCTCACCAAGGAGTCGTGGCTTTTTGCCCGCCGTTGGTTCCAGAGGGAGAAGAGTCATTATGGCTCAAGCTGCGCGCTTGGCAGTCATCTACACCGCCGCTTTTTTTAATTCTTGACGGTGTCACCGATGTTCACAATTTCGGCGCCTGTCTGCGAAGTGCGGATGCGGCGGGTGTTCATGGTGTGATTGTCGCTAAGGATAAAGCGGCCCCGCTCAATGCAACGGTGCGTAAAGTTGCCTGTGGAGCTGCCGAAGTAGTGCCGATATACCAGGTGACTAACTTGGCGCGCACACTGGCTAAGCTGAAAGATGCTGGTGTTTGGATAACCGGTACAGCGGGTGAAGCGGAATCCAGCGTGTTTGAGATAGATATGACGGGCCCAATCGCATTGGTGATGGGGGCGGAAGGTAAGGGCATGCGTCGCTTAACCCGTGAAGCATGCGACAACCTTGCCAAGCTGCCAATGGCGGGGGAAGTGTCTAGCCTCAATGTGTCGGTGGCTACCGGTATTTGTTTGTTTGAAGCTGTCCGGCAGCGCCAGCTTGCAAGTTAACCGCCGTACTACTAAGATACTCGCGCCCGTTTGTCTGCAAGCGGGCGTTAGCTGTAAGAATTAGTAATTGATACTGTTGTTGAAAAAACAGTTGTTGAAATAAAAGTTCTGCTTGATGCCCCGGTGGCCGTGAATGCGGCGGCGGAGCACTTCAGTTAACTCCTTGCTTCCCTGTCGTCGTTGGCTGTGTTTAGCAGTAACACACAAAGGAAGCTGTCAAACCGCAAGGAGATCCCATGCGTCATTACGAAATCGTGTTTATGGTCCACCCGGATCAAAGCGAGCAGGTGCCGGCTATGGTCGAGCGCTACACCAGCATCGTTACTGAAAATAGCGGCACTGTGCACCGTCTAGAAGATTGGGGCCGTCGTCACTTGGCTTACCCGATCAACAAGATCCACAAAGCCCACTACGTGCTGATGAACGTCGAATGTTCTGGCGAGACTCTCGAAGAAATCGAGAACATCTTCCGTTTCAACGACGCCATCATCCGCAGCTTAGTTGTTCGCTGCAAAGAAGCTTGTTCGCTGCAAAGAAGCTGTTACTGAAGCTTCCCCGATGATGAAACCGGCAGAAGAAAAACGTCCGCGTCGCGAAGAAAGACCGCGCGCTGAAGAAGAAGAAACTGCCTGATTTTATTCACTGCACGTTTTAAGGAGCTAGTCCATGGCACGTTTTTTCCGTCGCCGTAAGTTTTGCCGCTTCACCGCTGAAGGCATCAAGCAGATCGATTACAAAGATCTGGACACGCTGAAGGCTTACATCACCGAAACCGGCAAGATCGTTCCAAGCCGTATTACCGGTACCAAAGCACGCTATCAGCGTCAGTTGGCGACCGCTATTAAGCGTTCGCGTTATCTGGCGTTGCTGCCCTACTCCGATAGCCACCAGTAAGCGTTTAACGTGATGCTGGCACTAGCCCGATGGCTAATGCGGGGTACGCCTTACGCTGCAGGCGTGGCGGCCCTGACAACGCTAGTGCCTTGGCTGTTCTGGTTAGGGGCAGCCATCGCCGCATTGATGACCCTACGCAAGGGCTTCGCGCCTGCGCTGCCGGTGATTATTGCTGCAGCGCTACCGGCTGGCTGGTGGTGGGCTCAGGGTGATGTCATTCCGCTTGCTAGCGTACTGCTGGTGACGCTGATGGCCGTCATTCTGCGCGAGAGGATGCGTTGGGGTGAAACGTTAATTGTAGGGACATTGGTCGCTGCAGTGATGGTTCAGCTTGGCATCTTCACACCGCCAGGTGGCACAGAGCTAATGCTTGAGCAACTGCGTGAAGGTTCAGAAGAAGTGGATCGCATGCTCACGGAATTTTCCAATCAGGGCTACGATACCCAGACCCTTGCTGCATTAGTGGTAGGGGGTGTAACGGGATTAGTAGTGCTGTTGGCAGCGATAGTGTGTTTGGCACTCGCGAGAAGTTGGCAGGCCGGGTTGTATAACCCTGGTGGCTTTCGCGAAGAGTTTCATGCATTGCGCTTAACCCCTAAAGAGCTAGCCATTTTGGTAGTTATCGGGGTGGCAGGTATGGTGCTGGGTGCTCACGCACTGGCCATGCTTGGCTGGGTTCCGCTTTTGGTGGCTGGCGTTGCGTTAGTGCACGGGTTTATTGGATTAAAGGGGATGAACGGGCTGTGGTTGGTAGCATTTTATGTGCTGTTAATCACGACCTGGCCCACGATTCTCATTGTGCTGCTGTTGGGGCTGATTGATACATTCGCGAACGTTCGCGCACGCCTTGCCCGCAGCAACTGACAAGAGGTTTACGAGATGGAAGTCATTCTGCTCGACAACATTGGTAAGCTGGGCGGCCTGGGTGACAAGGTCACTGTAAAGCCTGGTTATGGTCGTAACTACTTAGTGCCTTACGGCTTAGCCGTACCGGCCACTAAAGATAACATCGAAGCGTTTGAAGCACAGCGTGCTGAGCTCGAAGCGCAAGCCGCTGAGCGTAAGGCTGAAGCCGAAGCGCGTGCTGAGCAGCTAAACGACATCGAACTGTCTTTGGTTTCTAAAGCAGGCGATGAAGGCAAGCTGTTCGGTTCCATCGGTCCGCGTGATTTGGCTGACGCCATTTCCTCTGCCGGCATCGATGTTGCCAAGAGCGAAGTGCGCATGCCGAATGGCCCGATTCGCCAAACTGGCGAATACGACATCGCCCTTCACTTGCACGCTGAAGTGGATGCCGTTGTACGCGTAGTGGTAGTCGCAGAGTAACTAGTCATTACGTTAAGTAACTAGTTACGCTAACACGCCTCAAAAGGCGCGGGTTCCCTCCCGCGCCTTTTGTTTTGGCTGAGTATTAGTTGTTGCTGGGGTTGACTAAAAGCGAACTGTGCCACCGCGCAGTTTTTTTTAGCCAACGTCTACTCGATCCATTATTAATCAGTGTGGGTAGTCTAATCAGTGTTTATAGTCACAATGGAGCGTGGTGACTAAGATAAGCATTTTCACTGGCTACGCCGTTGTGTTTAAAGGAGCTCGCTATGCAGGACCAGCCTTCTGCTGATCAGGAAACGGCAGCGCTAAAGCTGCCGCCGCATTCGCTTGAGGCAGAGCAGTCGGTACTGGGCGGGCTGATGCTGGACAACCAAGCCTGGGACAACGTTTCAGAGCGCTTGGTGGCGGATGATTTCTACCGCTACGAGCACCGTTTGGTGTTCAACGTGATGGTTCATCTGGCCGAATCTGCTCAGCCTTTAGACGTGGTGACGCTCTCTGAAGCCCTCGAAGCACGAGATCAATTAGACACGGTGGGTGGCTTGGCATTTCTGGCCGAGCTTGCGCGTAATACGCCCTCTGCGAGTAATATTCGCGCCTACGCTGATATCGTCCGCGAGCGCGCCACACTGCGTAAACTGATTCGCGCTGCTAACCAAATCGCGGATAGTGCCTTTTCCCCTCAAGGGCGTCCGGCGGATGAACTGCTTAACGAAGCCGAACGGTTAGTCTTCCAGATTGCTGAGGAGCGCCCAAAAACCGGCGGTCCTATCGGCATGAGTGAGCTGTTAACCAAGGCCGTTGATCGCATTGATGAGCTATTTAACCTCAAAGGTGAAATGACCGGGCTTTCAACCGGTTTCCGTGACCTGGATGAGATGACCACGGGTCTACAGCCTTCGGACATGGTGGTTATTGCAGGGCGACCATCAATGGGTAAAACCACCTTCGCCATGAACTTGGTTGAACATGCGGTTATTTCTAGCGACAAGCCGGTGATGGTGTTCTCCATGGAGATGCCCGCCGAATCGCTGATGCTGAGGATGCTATCGTCGCTGGGTAGGATTGATCAAACCCGTGTGCGGACTGGTCAGTTGGAAGATGAGGATTGGCCGCGTTTAACTTCCGCAGTTAACCTGCTTAAAGACAAACAGCTGTTTATCGACGATACCGCGGCCTTATCACCTAATGAAATGCGCTCACGGCTGCGCCGAGTCGTGCGTGAGCATGGCAACATAGCGCTGGTAATGATCGATTACCTTCAGCTCATGCAGATTCCCGGTTTCAATGAAAACCGTACTGGGGAAATTTCTGAAATCTCGCGCTCCTTAAAAGGGTTGGCAAAAGAATTTAACTGCCCTGTGGTCGCACTTTCACAGCTAAACCGCTCTTTGGAGCAGCGCCCCAACAAGCGGCCGGTTATGTCGGATCTACGTGAGTCAGGCGCCATCGAGCAGGATGCGGATGTTATCGCCTTCGTTTATCGTGATGAGGTTTATAACCCAGATAATCCCGATAACCAGGGCATCGCTGAGTTAATTATTGGTAAGCAGCGTAACGGGCCTATCGGTACGGTGCATATGGCGTTTATTGGTAAATATACCCGCTTCGAAGATTTGGCCCCTGATAGTTACGGCGAAGCTTTCGGTGATTAAGCAGTCTCTGATTAACTTGAGGATGGGGAGTAAGCTCGTATAATGCCTCACCCAGAAATGTAGATAACGGGAGTAGCAAATGGCAGGTGGATTTCGGCGCGGAAATCGGCAGCGTCTTCCTAAGCTAGAAGGTCGCGGTGAGTTGCAGTCGTTAGAGCGTGAAGGACCTTTTAAAGAGTGGCTAGGTATGCCTGATCTTTACCGTTACCACTTAGTCGTGGAGGGTGAAAAGTATAGCTACCAAACTGAAGATGGCGAGCTTCCTGTCGCAGTAGGGGATAAGGTGGTTTTCCGCTACAAGGAAACAAAAGGCGGTAATTGGATCGACCGTAATTCGCTTGGTAAAGCCATCGACCCTTCTGAATATCAACGTTAAGCACTGTTTGTTGACTCTTTGGTCAGGAACTCTCTTGCACTGTTGCCATCCTAGTTATTAAATGTAGAGGTGTTGAATGTTTTGACGATGGAGACCGTCATAACATTGCAATAATCAGGCAACAGGAATGTCATCGGGTACAGGCATGCTGTGCCCGATGATGTATACAAATAATAGGAGGGAGCCATGGAACTGAAGGATCTAAAACAGTTTGTCGCGAGTCACGACAATTTTGAAATACGCGTGATTACCCATTCGGGCAGCCGTTTTTATCAAATCGAGTTAGAAGACGTTGAAGCCGAGCGCCATATGCTTATGCAGCGGGGTAAACCAATGCTGTTTCGCTCGCTAGATGATGTTTACATGGAGCTTAAAATGCCGCTCGTTTTTTTAAGCTGTTTTTTAAGCTAGCTTTTCTAGGTTAGTTTTTCCCACCACTGCCCGAGCCGAATGCGGCGACGGGCAAAAAACCGGTAACCGGCGTTCATTAAGCCGCGTACTCCCGGTAAGCACGAAAATCTCACCAGCCGCCGGTAGCCCAACACAGCATAGAGGGCACGGCTGGCATCCATCCCGATATACCACGCTCCTAGGCTGTTGCGCAGGTGCAGTTGCCCCATCATGGCGGCAAAGTCTTGGCCATGCTCCTGGGCTTAAATTCACTGGCTTGAATATTCACCAGCGCGATATGTTGCCGCTGAGATAGCGGCAGTGTTGTCAGTGATCAGACATTTTGTCGATATATTTACCGGAGGCGCAGTAGGGCTTGGAGCCCATCAAGCCGCCGTCTGCATGTAGAACCATGCCCAGTGTGTTAGGCAGCTCTACCCACTCGCTGGCATCGGCGTACACCGCTAGATACCAATCACATAAAGCCTCGGGTTTAACCCCGCACAGCAAAGCGAAATTACCTGTCACCATTAGCCGCTGAATATGGTGGGCGTAGCTATTGTCGATAGTCATCTGGATCGCGCGCTGTAGGCAGCGCATATCGGTATCGGCATTCTTAAATTCACTGGCTTGAATATTCACCAGCGCGATATGTTGCCGCTGAGATAGCGGCAGTGTTGTCAGTGATCAGACATTTTGTCGATATATTTACCGGAGGCGCAGTAGGGCTTGGAGCCTATCAAACCGCCGCCTGCATGCAGGACCATGCCCAGCGTGTTAGGCAGCTCTACCCACTCGCTGGCATCGGCGTACACCGCTAGATACCAATCACATAAAGCCTCGGGTTTAATCCCACACAGCAAAGCGAAATTACCCGTTACCATTAGCCGCTGAATATGGTGGGCGTAATTATTGTCGATAGTCATCTGGGTCGCGCTGAAAGCCGAGCTTGTTGGCAGCCTTATAAGCGGGCATTTGGGTCCAATAGAGCCCGCGCACATACTCGCGCCAGCCTAGAATCTGGCGAATAAACCCCTCGACGGCATTGATCGGCGCATCGCCTGCGTAGTAGCGCTCTACGGCGGCCTCGCACACTTCATGGGGTGTCAACAGGCCGATATTCAGCGCTGCAGAGAGTCGCGAGTGGTACAAAAACGGCGACGCGTCACTGATGGCATCCTGGTAGCGGCCAAAGTGGGCCAAGCCGTGCTGCATAAAGTGCCTTAGGTCGACCAATGCCTGGCGCCGGGTGACCGGTAGATTAAACTGCTCAATGGATCCCATATGGTCACTGAAGTGGCGCTGGGCATCGGCTAGCGCGGTCTTAGTAAGTTCATCATGTTGATGCTGGGGCAGCGCAGAAAATTCAAGCGATGCATCGATAGGCTGACGATTGTCGTGGTCGAAATTCCATCTGACGCCCGAAGGTTCATCGCCCTCCATTAATAGTCCTGTGCGCTTGCGCTGTTCGCGGTAAAAGTACTCTAAACGTAACTGTTTACGACCGCTCGACCATTGGCGGAAGTCATTAGGGGTGGTGAAAAAACGATCATCCTCCTAGAGCCGCCAGGGAAGGACTGCATCACCACGTTGTTCGTTGTTGCATAGCCTCCCACAGGCGCCACTCTCCAGGCCGCGCAACGCGTACCTCGTCGCAGCCATATTGGGCGGCAATGCGTTCGGCTTCCGTGATAATTGAGTGAGTGTTGTCAGCATCATCCAGCGCGCTGTAATGGACTTGGAAACCCTTTTCGCGCAGTGCCTGGGCAAAGTGACGCATGGCCGCCAAAAAGAGGCCAATTTTGTGTATATGATGGGGCACATAGCGTGCTTCCTCGGCGACTTCGCACAGGGCTACTACCGCATTGGCAGGTGCTTGCTGTAGCGTTGCCAGCGAAAACGTCAGCTGGTCGCCAAGTACCAAAAGCAAAGGCTTAGACATGAGTTGTCCCAGGGTTATACAAATAATGCTGATAGTATAACTTTATGCCGCCGCTGTGCCGAAAAGTGATAGGATTTATCCACTTTCTACATGTGCTGAGCACCAACGTTATTTTCCAGGAGCAAGTGTAATGACCGAGAATGTCGTCAAGGATCAGCCGGGTACAGGACGCTTGGCCCATGCACCTAGCGATCATCCGCCGGTGCCTCAAGCCAAAGTAGGTGTTGTGCTAGCGAACTTGGGAACCCCGGATGCCACTGACTACTGGTCAATGCGTCGTTACTTAAATGAATTTCTTTCCGATAAACGGGTTGTCGATTATGCCGGCTGGAAATGGCAGCCGCTGCTGCAGCTGATTATTTTGACCAAGCGTCCGTTCTCATCGGGTAAGGCGTATCGAAGTATTTGGAACAATGAAAAGAACGAAAGTCCGCTGCTGACAACCACACGAGCCCAGACTGAAAAAATGACCGCGCGTTTGAAAGCGCTTTACGGTGACGATGTCGAAGTTGATTTCTGCATGCGCTATGGCAATCCATCAACCGAAAGTGTGTTGACGCGGCTGAAAGAGAAGGGCTGTGAGCGGATTGTGTTCTTTCCGCTTTACCCTCAGTACGGCTCTCCGACCAC
>JAMCZP010000119.1:19416-25694 GCA_023485185.1 Gammaproteobacteria bacterium | reverse complement strand
CCACCAATATAAGCCGCTAACGCCACCGGCGGTGTCACCCCAGAAAGAATCGCAAAGTAAAGGATAAACAGGTGTGCCGAGAGGCTAGGCAGGCCCGCTTCAATAAACGCCGCGGCCACCACAGACGCCGCCAACATATAGGCCGCCACCGTTGGTAGCCCCATGCCTAAAATAATCGCGACCACCATCGCCAGCAGCAGAGTAACTAAAACATCGCCGCCACTGACCACAAGAATTACCGATGAGACTTTCAGGCCCAGACCGGTCAGGCTGATCACTGAGGCAATAATCGCAACGCTACCGATGATAACGGCGATCATCGCAGCCGTCATGGCACCCGCTTCCAAGGCAGCGGGAATCGACTTCAAACGATCCATAAAGCTACCTGGGCTACGCCAGGAGAACAGGTAAATCAGCAGGGCGGTGAAATACGCGGCCACGGCGGCGGTGGTCGGGGTATAACGCAACACCAGCATGGTAACAAGGACAATAATCGGTAGCAGTAGCGTTTCAATATTAAACAGCCCCTCGCGTAGCGTCGGGCGCTGATCTTTAGGGATGGGGTTTAGCCCTAGACGTTTAGCTTCGAAGTGCACGCTCATCCAGATCGCGAGATAGAAAAGCAGCGCGGGAATAAGTGCGGCACCGATGATCTCCAGATAGCTAACGGAAATAACGTCGGCCATGACAAAAGCGGCCGCGCCCATAATAGGCGGCAAAATTTGCCCACCGGTGGAAGCCGACGCTTCCGTGGCTGCCGCAAAACGTGGGCTGTAGCCACTTTTCTTCATTAACGGAATCGTGAACACACCCGTGGTGGCGACGTTGGCAGCAGTACTGCCGCTGATACTGCCAAACAGGGCGCTACAGAGAGTGGCAGCAGTACTGCCGCTGATACTGCCAAACAGGGCGCTACAGAGAGTGGCGGCTTTAGCAGGACCGCCCGCCATACCACCCGTCACGGAATTAGATAAACGCATAAATGTATCGCCACCACCGGTAGTTACCAGCAGCGCGCCAAACATAATGAACACCACGATCACCGTCGAGGAGGTGCGCATCAAGCTGCCGTAAATACCCGTCGGGCTCATGTAGAAGGTGGCGACAAGGTCGGCCCAGCCAAACCCACCATGCCCCCACACGCCAGGCAAGTGGTTGCCAAAATAGGCATAGGAGAGGGCGATAAGCACCAAAATAGGAAACGCCAGTCCAATGGCGCGGCGGCAGGCTTCAAGCAGAAGCAGAATCGCCAATAGGCCAAACACCAGGTCATAAGTGGTCGGCATAAGATAACCGAGCCCATAAATAATGCGGTCAAACTGCATGATGTAGTAGCCGCTAACAGCAACCGCTAACACCACCGGAATAACGTCAAACCAGGGTAAGCGCTGGTTATCTTTCGCACGGCAGGAGTAACCCAAAAAAATCAACGGAAGAGCAAACAGCAGGTGAATAGCGTTTTGGGTATTCACGGCTCCCGTCATTGCGGCATAAAGGTGGAAAACGGCCATCGCCACCGCGGTTAGCCGCATCACTAAAAACCAGAAGCCCGTTAGCTGACGCTTACCCGAGTCTTCCGAATATTTTTCGATAATTTTATTGCTGTCAGGGGTGTCCATCGGATGGCTCCCACGCTCTCATGCCGGAAGGCAACGAATACGGGCGTGTCAAAAAAGAGGTGATTAAGGAATAACAATACTGAAACACCCGCAGGCGTTTAAACGCCTGCGGGTGCCAACCGGTATCAGCGTGCTTCGGGAGGAATGACGTCGTCAGGAATCTCAAGACCTAGCTCTTGGTAATAGCGCAGCGCCCCCGCGTGGATCGGGAAAGTGGCATTATCAATCACATCTTGCGGCGTCATGCCATCGGCGGGTGCAAAGGATGCCGCCACCTGCTCATGGTTTTCCCAATAGGCCTGCGTAATGTTATAGACGATGTCGTCATCTAGGGTGCTATTGGCGGATACACCCATATAGATGCCCAGCGATGTTGCCTCATCCATACCGCGATAAGTCTCTGCTGGGATAACCGAGGGCGCGAGGAAGGGCAGCTCTTCGGTGACTGCAGCAACCTGCTCTTCTGAAAGCGACAATAACTGCAAGGGGCGAGACGAGTGAACTTCGGTGAACGCTGGAATCGGGGGAATGCCATTATAGCTGAAGCCAATTAGACGTCCGTCGATAACACCCTCGGCGGCATCGTCAATGCGCATGCGCTGGAAGTCGGGCTCAATACCTAGGATGTCAAACACTAGTTCGGTGATGTACTCACCGCCACCACCAATGCTGCTGGGGTTGAAGCGTTGGCCATCCAGGTCTTCAAAACTGTTGATATCGGCGTCCTGACGAACCGCCCAGTGCATCGTGGAAGGGGCAATCCAGTAGACCAAGCGCACGTTTTCGTTGGGGGTGTCTTCAAAGCGGCCAATACCGTTGTACTGCTCATAGCCCACTAATGCTTCAGTGAAGGCAAGGTCCAGTTCATTGCGACCAAGGCGAATAGCGTTTTCACGGGTTCCGCCCGTCTCGCGGACGGTAATTTCATAAGGCGTATTGGCACTAATAACCCGCGCGCCCTCTGAAATGCCAAAGAACCAGCCGGTACCTGTAGGCACTGCACCAATGTTTAAAGCACTCTCTTGTGCTTGTAGACCGGCGCTGGTAAGCGTGCCGAGTGCCAACAGGGAGGCAGGGATAAGTAGACGTGATTTAAGAGCAAAGGATTTCATTATTATTACCTCAAGCATTGGGATGCTTTTATTGTCTTGTCTAATGTCTTAGACGGTTTGTTGTTGTGGTTCTAGGGTGTTTTACATAACCACCTCCAGTCTATTGATACCTGTTGCCAGCGCGTTTGGGTATTAGTGATTGATGAGCCTGCTTTCGTGAACTGAGAAGGCAGGCGCGCCATTGCCGCTAAACCATAGAAGAAATGGTTTCATCAGCAACCGTTGCTAACGGCAGGTTTTTTCTAGAATTGGCAGAAGATTCAATAAGATGGTCGACAAATAGTCGGGCTGCCATCGAAATGCGATCAATGTTATTGACGTAAATACACAGAGGTCGCTTTGCCCAGGTATCTCGTATAGGCAGTACACGCACCTGTAGTCCGCCTACATATTGGCGAATGGCGCCTCTCGGAACGACGCCAATGCCTAACCCCGCCTGAACCATCAAACATAGCGCATCGTAGCTAGTGACCTGAATCCGAAGCCTTAGCGGTCTATTGGCTAAGCTAGCGGCCTTTAACAGCTGTAAGTTAATCGCGCTGGAGGAGTGCAGGCCAACATAGGCATGCTCAAGGCTATCGCGAAAATCGATAGCCTCCCGGTTGGCAAGCGGATGGTTTAACGGTGTAACAAGTACCAGCTCATCAGTGTGGTAAGGCAGTTCCGCTAGGTCGTAGCCATGAGGGAGCTTGGCACAAATACCAATATCGGCCCCATTCGCCATAATTTCCCGGGTAATCACAGGGCTGACCTTCTCTTCGAGCTGCACACCAATATCTGGGTGCTTCTCAAAAAAAGACTGGGTCTCTCCTGGCAAGTACTGAGTAATAGCGGACATATTGGCAAAAATACGAATAATGCCGCGCTCACCACTGGTGTAGTCACGCATCTGTAGATCTAAGTCTTCCAGGTTGTGCAGCACCCCACGGGAGAGATGCAGCAGCGCATTCCCGGCTGGCGTTAACTCTACGCCCCGGTTATTGCGATGTAACAGTGGCGTACTGAAATGCGCTTCAAGCTCACTTAAACGCTTGCTAACCGCAGAAGTTGCAATGAACTCAGCATCAGCCGCAGCGCTGATAGTGCCCATCTCTGCCACCCGGACAAACAGCCGTAAAGAGGTGGGATCGAGTTTCATTTTGAACTCCTGGTGGATGGCATGGCTACCGATGTCGACGAGCTTTTTGTTATTATTGTATGCAACTATGCTCGATTTTTGACAAATGTAGGCCTATATTGGCCTTCGGTGCAACAAGTCGTACACAATCTTATCTGCGACCTTAGTCTAGGGTGACGATTTGATAGCCTGAAAAAGTGCTTTGCAGCAAGCCTTTGGAACGTTTAGGAGTGACGCTATGACCGCCGCCGATCGGGTTTATCACATCATCAAGCAGCGCATACTTAATGGTGGCTATGCAGCGGGTAGCTATGTGCGGGAAGCGACGATTGGTGAAGAGCTTGATTATAGCCGAACCCCTATACGGGAGGCCTTACGTCGCTTGGTATCCGATGGCTGGGTTGAGGCCATACCCCATCACGGTGCACGCGTGGTGGGTTGGACCCAGCATGATGTGGAAGAAGTCTTTGAGCTAAGGGTGCTGCTAGAGCCTCAGGTGGTCAGGCGTGCGGCTAAACGCATCAGCGAAACCCAACTCATTACGTTGGGGAGTCTTGCTGACCAAATGGAAAGGCTTAGCCAGCAGGATGATGTGCGGGCGACTGATGAAATTGCCGTACTTAATAACCAATTTCACGCTGAACTAGTGACAGCTGCGGATAGCCCGCGCCTTCAGCGTTTGCTTGAAACGATTGTGCAAGTGCCTGTTTCTCGGCGTAGCTTTCACCATTACACCCGTGAGGAGCTGCTGTGCAGTATGCAGCACCACCGGGAAATTATTCGTGCTTTGCAAAACCGTGATGCTGAGTGGGCCGCTGCTATTATGCGTGCGCATATATTAGCGGCACGAGCTGCTCAAATGCGCCAAAAACAGACGACGGCTGCTGCTCACGTTGAGCGTCAGCGTAATAACGAACTGACTATTAGTTAGTCTCCGTTATTAGCTTTTCTCTAATTAATGATAATAAAAACGTTAGGACCTTTCTAATGCCCCCTCTAATGACTCCGCTAGACGCTTCTGCAACACCCTTGAACTTAGCTCAAAAGCTGATTCGTGATCACTTGGTCAGTGGTGAAATGATCCCTGACAGTGAAATTGCCCTGCGTATAGACCAAGCGCTGTTACAGGATGTGCTGGGCACGCTGGTAATGCTAGAGCTTGAAGCCATGGGGCTGGATCGGGTGCATACCCAACCCAGCGTGCAGTATATCGACCATGGGCTTGTGCAAGCCGATAACCTGAATGCCGAGACCTATTTGTTTCTAAAGAGTGCCTGCGAACGCTTCGGCGTGTGGTACTCCGGTCCTGGCAATGGCATTAGCCACCCGGTGCATATGGAGAATTTTGGTGTGCCTGGTCAGTCGCTGGTAGGTTGCGACAGCCACACTACCTCGGCGGGCGCATTAGGCATGCTGGCCATCGGCGCTGGCGGTATCGAAGTCGCCATGGCCATGGCCGGTGAGCCGCTGTACATCACCATGCCGAAAATTTGGGGCGTGCGTTTGGAGGGGCGATTGCCCGACTGGGTGTCGGCCAAAGATATTGTTCTGGAGCTACTCCGTCGTCATGGCGTGTCGGGGGGTAAAAACAGCATCCTTGAATTTTACGGCCCAGGGCTTAATGACCTCTCGGCAATGGATCGGCTGGTGATTGCCAATATGGGCACCGAAATGGGCGCCACTACCAGTGTATTCCCCAGCGATGAAAGTACCCGACGCTTTTTGACTGCCAGGGGACGTGAAGCGGACTGGCAGGCATTAGCAGCTGACCCTGGCTGCCACTACGATGTTGAAGAAGTGATTGATTTATCGCAGTTGGTGCCGCTTATAGCGCTGCCCTCCAGTCCCGATAAGGTAGTGCCGGTGAGCGAGGTCGTCGGTCAGCCGCTGCACCAAGCTTATATTGGATCCTCAGGCAACCCTGGTTATCGTGATTTTGCCGTGGTATCGAGCATGGTGAAAGGCCGCTCAGTGGCAGAGGGTGTATCGCTGGATATCAATCCTTCATCGCGCCAGGTGCTTTCTACGTTGATTCAAGAAGGCTATTTAGGCGAACTGGTCGCTAGCGGTGCACGCTTACACCAAGCGGGCTGCAACGGCTGCATAGGCATGGGCCAAGCACCTGCTGTAGGCCGTAATAGCCTGCGCACGGTACCCCGCAACTTCCCCGGCCGTTCTGGCACGCGTGAAGACAGCGTGTTTCTATGTAGCCCTGAAACCGCCGCTGCTTCGGCGTTGGCTGGGGTCATTAGCGACCCACGTAGTATGCAAATGGACTATCCGCGTATTAATGAACCTGACGTTATGGTGGTTAATCGGGATGTCTTTACAGCGCCGCTGCCGCTGGATCAGGCACGTTTAAAACCGCTGCAAAAAACCGACAATACGCCTGCACTACCGATACTACAGCCGTTGCCTGATCGTCTGGAG
>JAMCZP010000119.1:0-18640 GCA_023485185.1 Gammaproteobacteria bacterium | reverse complement strand
CCGGTACTGGCGTTTTCACCGCTGCTAAATGGCAGCGGCGAACTCAAGGATACGGTACGCAATTTAAACGAAGTAGCCGAATGCGTTGTGCATGTAGGCAGTGAGGGGTTGATTGAAGCACTCAATGCCACCAGTGCCAGCCTGCCTCCAGAAGATGATGAATTTACCCTGGCAGGGCTGGATAAAGCTGACATGGTAGGCGTTAGCGTCCCGCGCATTGCCAATGCGCCTATTGCGTTTGGCTGCAAGCTATACGACATGATCCGGTTTGGCGACCAGCCGCTGGCAGGTACGTTAGTGCTGGCACAGGTGGTATCTATCCATATTGATGACTCGCTGTGGGATGGCCGTCATGTCGATATGGATCTACTCAAGCCCGTAGGACGTTTGGCAGGTAGTGATTACATTCGTATTAGCGATCGCTTTGCGATTGAGCGACCCGCCTAGGCAGTTGTTCTAACCAATTGCTAAGTAAAGAAAAATCAGCAAGTGCAGACGTCGATAAATAATACTTTACATTGAGTAACAATTATTACTTAGTAATTAACGATAATTAATTTTTAGTCGTATATTCTCCTGCCGATAGTAAGTAATAGATCGGTAATGTGAGCGGGCGCTGGTTTTCATCGCCCGATTCCTTGCATGCCATTAACGTGGTAGAGAAGTGGTCTAGCAGGCAGGGAGCAGATCAATGCGACAATTGAGTATTATTTCTTTAAAAACAATATTGTTAAACGCCACATTATTAGTGGGCGCATTAATGTCCCCACTGGCTCAAGCTGAGCTTACCTTTGGTATTGTTGCCCCTTCCAGCGGCGGTGCTGCGCCGCTGGGATTGGGTATGCAAAAGGGTATTGAAACCTACTTTGCTGAGGTTAACGCCGCCGGGGGTGTTAATGGCCAATCTCTCAAGCTAGTGGCAATGGATGATCAGTATCAGCCGCTTCAAGCTGCCCGCCATACCCGCCAACTTATAGCCGACGATCTTTTGGCGGCCATCGGTAATGTGGGAACCCCAACGGCTACCGTCACGATTCCACTGCATAACGAGTTCAAAACGCTACTGTACGGTGCCTTCACCGGGGCCGGAGGATTGCGTAAGACACCCCCTGACCGCTACGTGATTAATTACCGGGCAAGCTACCTTCAGGAAACCGCCGCGATGGTGGACGGGCTGCTGGAAGCCGGTATTTTGCCTGAAGAAATAGCCTTTTTTACTCAGAACGACAGCTTTGGCGATGCCGGGTATAATGGTGCCACTCAGGCCCTGGCTTCACACGGTTTTGAAAACACTGCTGCCTTGGCCCATGGGCGTTTTACCCGGGGCACCCGTAATATTCACCAAGGGCTAGCGTCGATTCTTCAGGTGCCGGTGACACCGCGAGCCATTATTATCGTGAGCACCTATGGCCCCGCGGCTGATTTTATTCGCGAAGCCCAGATAGATCTTCCCGATACGCTATTCCTAAATGTCTCTTTCGTGGGTAGCCAGGCGCTTCTGGATGAGTTGGGCGAGCAGGCAGAAGGGGTCATTATTACCCAGGTAGTACCACCGTTGGATGCCGATTTACCTGCCGTTGAAGCCTATCGCCAAGCGTTAGAGACCCATGCGGCTGGCAGCGAGCCAGACTTTATCTCACTTGAAGGCTATCTTGCTGCCAAGCTCTTCGTCGAAGGTGTGAAAGCAGCCGGCGCAGACCCTGATCGTGAGGCTATTGTGAATGGATTGCTCGGCCTGGGATCAATCGATATTGGCTTGGAAGAACCCCTCACCCTAGGGCGTAATGACCATCAAGCAAGTGATGCTGTGTGGCCCACCATTATCACAAACGGCCGTTTCGAGTCGGTGGAATGGGCGAGTCTGTTGCCATAATCCCTAAACATTATCTGCATGACCCCTGACACAAGTGAAATTCGATAATGAAAAAGACCTTAAGTATTCGAGCCATGTTGATCAGCCTGTTTTTAGCAGCGGTGCTAGGGGCAGTGGTACTGGCTGCCACTGGCTGGGCCACCAATCAACGACTGATTGACTCGCAGCGCTATATTACCGGTGAGGTGTTGCCGCTGCAGGATGCCAGCCGAGGCATGGTGCTGACCATGGGCGCATTTGGGCAACGCCATGCGGATTTATTGGCTGCAGAAAGTGCAACAAGCCTTGATGAGATTACCTCACAAACGGCACTGGATGAACGCTTTCGTAGCGCACGGCAAGGGCTTGAAGGGGTTGATCAATCCGAAAGCTTGCATACTTTAGACAGCCATTATCAAGCGCTGCTAAGTGGCGATGCGGCTCTGGAGGCAGTACGCCGTGAAGAGCTGAGTTTACAAACGCAGATGGCCGAACGTATTGAAGCTATGCAAGCGTTAATTACTCAAGTGATGCTTAGTGCCGAAGATATTGCCGGGCGCACAGCGTTGGCGCAGGTTCGTAGCGATAGGAATCAGCGTGAGTTAATGGAAGCGTGGCGTGAAGACGGCATGACCACACTGCCGACACAATTACTCGATAATATGTTTATGGTTCAAGCTGATATTGGACGCTTAAGCGGTAATGCGCGCATGGCGTTAGCGATGTTATCGGATCTTGGGCGCCAGATGATGCAAATGGGCAGCGCCGATGCGCTGGTTAATTTGCGCCATAATGAGATTTCTCAGCAGGTGGGTCTTGCTCGCCAGTCACTGGCAGCCATTGCGGCAGCACCCAGCACGGAAGTTGAACAGCGCGCGCTTATCAATGACTTGGACGATGTCATCGTAGAGCTTGAAGGGCTGATGGTGTCAGATGACAACGCTGTTTACGCGCTGCGCTTACAGCAGCTTGAGCTACACGCTCAGGTGCAGGCAGCGTTAATCAACGTTGCTCAAGCCATGGAGCAAATGCGTGGGGCGCTGAGCGATGTCGAAGCATATACCGTTGGGCAGGCAGATAGTGCTGCGACAGAAGCTGAGACGTTAGCCAATGCAGGCCGTTCGTTATTGATTATAGTAACCCTGGTGGTGATTGTGCTGCTGGCGATCTTTGGCTGGCGTACCTTGGTGCGCGTGCTTGGTCCGCTGGTCGCCATGCGTCGCCAAATGGAAGATATTAGCGGGGCGGCAGGGGAGAATGCCGATCTTTCCATGCGCCTTGAGCTGAAGCGCAATGATGAGGTAGGCCAAACTGCCCAGGCGTTCAATAACATGATGGATACCTTTGAAGGCATGGTGGCGCAAATTCGCGAAAGCGCTGAAGCCATCGCGTCGAGTAGCCGCCAAATTGCTGCGGGTAATGAAAACCTCTCCCAGCGTACTGATCAACAGGCGGCATCGCTGGCTGAAACAGCCTCAAGTCTTGAAGAGATTACGGCCACCGTTAAGCAAACCGCCGAGTACGCTGACCAAGCCAAAGACGCGAGCGGTAGCGTTGATCAGCGCGCGCGTTCAGCCGGCGACGTTGCTAAGCGCACCACTCAGGCGATGGGCGATATCCGCCAAGCAAGCGAAAAGATCACCTCAATCATTAAAGCTATTGACGATATCGCCTTTCAAACCAATCTATTGGCGCTAAACGCCTCCGTTGAAGCCGCAAGGGCAGGCGAGCAGGGGCGAGGCTTTGCCGTGGTCGCCCAGGAAGTACGGAAGCTTGCAGGGCGTAGTGCAGAGGAAGCAGCGCAAATTCGCCACTTGGTTGATGATAGTGTTGCCAAAGTTAGCGAGGGTGAGCAGCTTGTAAATGCTTCAAGCAAGCATCTACAGGACATTATTGATAGCCTTGGCGAGGTGACCCGCTACGTCACCGAAATTGCAGGAGCAACTCACGAGCAGTCTGCGGGTATTGACCAGATCAACCAGGCGATTTCGCAATTGGATCAAGTGACCCACCAAAATGCACGTTTGGTGCAAGAGGCAACCACCGCTAGCCACACGCTGGATGACCGTGCTGGCGATATGCACGCCCTGGTAGGCCGCTTTCGGGTAAGCCAAGGGGCAGGGCAGCGCCATCTTGCATTGCCGCAAAATGAGGAAGTTACCCTGTAGTAGTCGATTACTACCCTTTGGTGAAAAGCGCTTGCTAGTCTCATTTCACACGCTTGGCGTGTGCTGTCGATAAATAACGATAAGGAGACTGAGATGAGCAGCAAGCGCATTTTAATGATCACCGGCGACTTTACCGAAGACTACGAAACCATGGTGCCGTTTCAGGCATTGATGGCGGTCGGCCACCGCGTCGATGCTGTGTGCCCCGGCAAAGCCTCAGGCGATACGGTAGCGACGGCCATTCATGACTTCGAAGGCGATCAAACCTATTCTGAAAAGCCTGGCCACAGGTTTGCCCTAAACGCCGATTTCGCCAGCATTAACCCCGCCGATTACGATGCCCTGGTGATACCGGGTGGCCGCGCGCCTGAGTATCTTCGCCTTAACAAAGAAGTGCTAACGATGGTTCAGCACTTTTTTGAAACCAATAAGCCGGTAGCCGCTATTTGTCATGGCGCGCAGCTATTGGCCGCCGCCAACGTGCTGGAAGGAAAGCAGTGTTCCGCTTATCCGGCTTGTCAGCCGGAGGTAGAGCTTGCTGGCGGTCATTTTGCCAATCTTGAAGTGACCGACGCGGTAACCGACGGCAACTTGGTGACTGCTCCCGCCTGGCCTGCTCACCCAGCCTGGCTAGCGCAATTTATGGTTCTGCTAAATAAGTGAATATGCCAGATAAGCTATTACGACGTTCGTGCCCAGCCTCCGCTGGGCACATTCAGCGATAGCCCGCTATGCTCATAGTGGGGTAGGAGATTACGATGCTTATTACTCACCTGCGCAGAGACAACGCCCATGTGTAAACTCTTTATTCAAGCAGACCCTGAGCTATGGCGCAGCGCAACGCACTCGTTGCGTATTGATGGCATGGTGACCAGTGTGCGAATGGAGAATTACTTTTGGCACATTCTTGAAGAGATTGCCCAGCGGGACGCGATGAACACCGCGCAAATGATTACCCGTCTTTATCATGAGTCCATTGATGCTGGGCATGATCTAGGTAATTTCACCTCATTTTTACGCGTGTGTGCGCTGCGTTATCAAGCACTGCAATTAACAGGCGATATTCCCATTCAACACCACGTGTCCATCGCGACGCTGGATGCTGAGCACATTTTAGCGCGTGAAAGCGGCCGTAATGCAGGCTCGCTGCACTAAACTTGCTGCTCTAAAAAAAGCTTTATTCGAGCCGAGCTGCTAGCGCGCTCAAAAACTCTTCAATTCGCGCCGCATTGGTGCCTACATCACTGGCGCCAAGTCTTGACGCTGAGCGCATATCCACCTGAACGCCGCTGTCAATTTCCGTTAAGCGAATAACAATGTCATCCTCAAAACCAAACCAGCGCGTGGTGGCGGTGGCTTCTATACGGCTATCGGTGATCTGAGCGATGCGCCAGCCTGCCTCTTCGGCTTCTGATTGTGCTGCCGCTAAAACCATTTGTGGCGGGGCATTCACCACCAGTGGTTTAACCATTGGGTAGGCCGATTGCTGCTGGCGGGCAGTGGTGTCGCCAGGGTAGTCCACCGCATTAGGAGCTGCTTCACGGGCTTCGACCAATGCTTCAAAGGCAGGTGGGTCCTGCATGTCGGTCGTGATATCGTGAATAGCAGGTACGTCTTGAGCGCGCTGCCAGTACTGCCAAGGCACGTAAAGTAGCGCTGCCGCCCCCGCAATGACTAGCGTTACCACTAAGGCGGGTGCAAAACGGCGTGCAAACATACTCAACAACAACGCTATAACACTCACCGCCACTGCGGCCCCCGCGGCGTAAACGCCGTTGCGCAGTAAGTTAAATGCCTCCCCTAACGTCATCATTTCGCCACGATAAGCCGGGCCAGCCCCCGCCATCATCACCGTTGCAGCTATGAGCAGTAGCGTGGCTAAGCCGGCCAGTACGCTTGGCCAGCGACCACCGCGAGGGCGTGAGGCTGTTAATCGCGTTGCCATATTTTCTCCAAACCCAAGGTATTCAGTAAAAAAATTTGAGCTATTCTTAGCACAAATATAGCCGATGCGTGGTCATATTTTCTTTATAGAACCTGACAAAAGGATATTTATGTCTGATAACGTAGCCGCGCTGCGTCAATTACTGCTAAGTGTACCGCGTGACGCACTGCCAATGACCTATCAACAGGTCGCCGTCGCACTAGCGTTGACGCCGCCGCGCACTATTGCCCAGGTGACTCAGGCGCTTGAGCAACTAATGCGCGAGGATGCTGCGCAGCAAAAGCCCTTTATTGCAGCGCTGGTCGTCAGCCGTCGGGGCGATGGTTTGCCTGGCGCGGGCTTTTTTGAGTTAGCCACTGAATTGGGGCGCTTTCCCACCGATAAGGCGCTGCACGAAGCGGCTTACTGCACTGAGTTTGAGCGAGCTATTGGCGAGCGAGAAAAGCTTTCCCATTAACTATCGCTACGCTGATGGGGCGTTTTGCGCAGTGGGTCTAACAAAGGGCCAAGCCCATTGTGATCAATCTCGTGCATTAAATGCAGTAACTGTCCAATCTCACCGGACGGAAACCCCTCTCGGGCAAACCAGTTTAGATAAGGGCCGGGAAGGTCGGCGATAATCCAGCCTGCATGTTTTCCAAACGGCATGGTACGAGTGACGAGCTTTTCCAAATCCTCTGGTTTCATAGCTTAAATTCCATTCATTCTCATTTAAGTTGACTTGCATGTTCCCGGTATGGCGCATTTTTGTTAGACTTTAGTCGACAAATAATACCCCCCTTCGAGGCCGGACGCCTATCGTTCCGGCGCGTCCTTTCTGTATCGTCAGGGACATGACATGCAAAAACGTTTAAGTCTTTTACTCTGCTCACCGTTGCTGGCATTGGCAACCATTATGCCGCTTGCCGCAGATGAGCCTGTTGATGTGGTGTTAATTGGCGGCGGCATTATGAGCGCGACTTTAGGTACCTATCTACAAGAGCTTGAGCCCGAGTGGAATATCCACCTTTATGAGCGTTTGGATCAAGTCGCAGAAGAGAGTTCAAACGCCTGGAATAATGCCGGTACCGGTCATTCCGCTTTTTGTGAAATGAATTACACCCCCGAGCAAGAAGACGGCAGTGTCGACATTCAGCGCGCGGTGAATGTGACCGAGCAGTTTGAAGTGTCTCGTCAATTTTGGTCGCATCAGGTCGATAACGGCATGCTTGACGTGCCGGAATCATTCATTAGCACGGTGCCCCACGCAAGCATTGTATGGGGTGAGGATGACGTAGCGTTTCTCCGCGAACGTCATGCCACCATGGTACAAAATCCTCTTTATGCGGGCATGGAGTACTCTGAAGACCGCCAAGAGATTGCGGAGTGGATGCCGCTTGTTATGGCGGGGCGTGCAGATAACGATACGCCGGTCGCCGCCACGCGTATGCAAATGGGCACCGAAGTGAACTACGGTGCGCAAACGCGTCAGATGGTTGAGTCCTTAGCGCAAAGCGACCACTTTACGCTGGGCCTTAGCACCGAGGTGCGCGATTTAGAGCGTAATGATGACAATACCTGGAAAGTAACCGTGACCAATCTGGCTAGCGGTGAAGAAACCAGCGTTAATGCCCGCTTTGTGTTTATTGGTGCTGGTGGCGCTGCATTACCGCTGTTGCAGGCGTCGGGTATTCCTGAAGCAAAAGCCTATGCGGGCTTCCCAGTGGGCGGGCAATTCCTTTACACCACTAATCCTGATGTGGTCTCTCAGCACCTTGTGAAAGTGTATGGCAAAGCGGGCGAAGGCTCCCCGCCTATGTCCGTTCCTCACCTTGATTTACGCTATTTGGATGGCGAGCCCGCGCTGTTTTTTGGTCCCTTTGCTACTTTCTCTAGCAAGTTTCTAAAAGAGGGCTCATGGACGGATCTGTTTAGCTCCATGACCTTTAATAATACCTGGCCGATGATGGAAGTCGGGTTGGATAACTTTAACCTTGTGCGCTATTTAGTAGGCCAAGTGCTGATGTCTGAAGGTGACCGGTTTGAAGCGCTGCAAGAGTACTACCCTGAGGCCAACCAGGATGACTGGGAGCTGTGGACAGCTGGCCAGCGTGTGCAAATTGTTAAAAATGATGAAGAGCAGGGTGGGGTATTGCAGTTCGGCACTGAGATTGTCAGTGCTGAAGATGGTTCGATTGCCGCCTTGTTAGGCGCATCCCCCGGAGCCTCAACGGCACCTTCCATCATGCTAAACCTGCTTGACCGCGTTTTCCCTGAGCAGGTCGCCAGTGCGCGGTGGCAGGAAACGCTAACCCAAATCGTGCCTTCTTATGGCCAGCGCTTAGCGGAAAACCCTGAACTGTTAAGCGAAGTACGTGCTTATACCGCGCAAGTGCTTAATTTAAATGAGCCTTTAAACCTTGCTGCAGAAGACGACGCATCCGATGAGGCGGCCGAGGATGAGTCAAGCGAAAACGAAGATGCTCAAAGCGAAACCCAGGAAGATGCGTTAACAGAAGTTTAACGATCTCTTCAAATAGCGTTTAACCGCTATGTTGAACGGCGCTATCCTCGTTGATCGGGGGTAGCGTCTTTTTTATGGTTATTTTATTACCTGTGTTTATTTAACGGATGTGTTTCGGTTACTGGGCAGTATCACTAATAAGTTGGGCAAGTGCCCGGGCGGGGTCGCTAAGATGTCCGCTGGTAGGATGAATCAATCCTATGTCGCGGTGAAAGGTTCGCTCGCCTAAATCAATCGCACGCACTTCAGCAGGCCAATGCTGCTGGGCTATTGCCTGGGGCACTAAGGCAACGCCTACCCCTTTGGCGACGAGTTTGACGATGGCCTCTAGCTCATCAACCTCACATACCTCGTGCACCTTGCAGTGGTTGTCGCGTAGGAAACGGTCTACTTGACGACCACCAAAGGAGGCGTGGTCGTAGCGTATGAAGGGGTGGGTCGTCAGCAGTTCACGCCATTGGTCGCCGTTAATATGTGCAGGCGCTATGAGGCGAAAAGGCTCATGGGCAAGAGGTGTCCAGCGTAGATCACTATGCAGCGAAAAGGGTGGCCGAATAATCACTGCCATATCGAGCTCGCCCGCATCGACCTGATTAACTAGCTCCATAGACAGCCCAGGCACTACCCGCGTTCGGCACTCGCTAAAAACATGATGAAAGCGTGCCAGGGCATCAGGCAAAAGCGATCTTTGTATCGAGGCAATGGCACCAATATTAATCCGTTGCGTCGTTGGTTGACCTGCCCCAGAGGCGCCCAGCGTACTATAAAGGGTTAATAAAGCATGGGCTTGCTGCAGGGTTTCCTGCCCCCGTTGGGTCAGTATGGCCGCGCGTCCTTTGCGTTCGAACAGCGCGATACCCAGCTCTTCCTCCAGGCGTTTCATTTGCGCGCTCACCGCCGCTTGAGTAAGGCCAATTTTGTTGCCTGCTGCGGCAAAAGTGCCTTCCTGGGCCACCGCTATTAATGTTTTTAGCTCGCGGATCATTGATAAATCCTTTTTGTGAATCAGCCAAATAGATATTGATTTTATTTTTCCATGCGCCGTCCTAGGATGAATACACCGTGGCAGCCCAAAGTGCCACTCCTCCCAAAAATTAATAAGCTGGAGACGATGATGAGCCTTTCACCCTTTCATTTAGCTATTCCTGTTTACGATGTAGCGCTGGCACGTGCTTTTTATAATGACGTATTTGGCTTGGAAGAGGGGCGTTCCAGCGAACAGTGGGTCGACTTTAATTTCTTTGGTCACCAGTTAGTGATCCATGAGCAGCCCAAAACGCCTGGCCAAGAGAGCGCTCATTCTAACCCTGTCGATGGGCACGACGTACCGGTGCCTCACTTTGGTGTGATTTTAGGGTGGGATGAGTGGGAAGCCCTCGCCGAGCGTTTGAAAGCGCGTGAGACGCAATTTGTGATTGAGCCCTATATCCGCTTTAAAGGCGAAGTGGGTGAGCAGGCCACGATGTTTCTACTCGACCCATGCGGTAACGCGTTAGAGTTCAAGGCGTTTAAAGATATGAGTCAAGTCTTTGCTAAATAATTGGCTTTGCAAATAAAGGGTGTTCGCCAAACAGTGCGCGCGAAATAATCCCAACACAGAATGTCTGTTCTAAGCTCTTAAGGACTGCTCCTGGCGGCGATGCTGCAGCGGGGACTCGCCAAAGTAGCGCTTATAGTCGCGGCTAAACTGAGGCACGCTGCGGTATCCAACCGCCGCAGCGGCCTGATTAACATTGTGATTATCCTGTAGCAGCAACTGCTGCGCTTTGATCAACCGCAGGCGTTTTAAGTACTGTGCTGGTGAGGCGCGAGTGATCTGCTTAAAGTGCTGGTGGAACGTCGACGTACTCATGTTGGCCTGAGAAGCCAACTGTTCCACGCTAAAGTCGTCAGCAAAATGGCTGTGAAGTTTAGATAACACCTGCACGATGCGTGAGTAGTGACCATGTCCTAAAACCAGCGCCCTTAGCGCTTGGCCTTGCTCCCCCTTCAGCGCTTCAAACACCACGTCGCGAATGCGCGCTGTGCCCATAGTGCGGCACTCTATTTCCATATGCAGCGTTCGGGTTAAGCGCAACACGGCGTCTTGCATGCCCTCTGTCATGGCCACGGAGGCCATTGGCAGCGGTGCCTGGGAATGACTGCTTGTATCACCCATTGCCGTCACCATTTCACTCAATAGCGCCGGATCCAAACGTACTGAAATACCCAGCAGAGGGGCTTCTGGAGAGCCGTAGGTTTCGCACTCAAACGGTAAAGGCAACGTTTGCACTAAGTATTGGCCGGGATCGTAGTGTATCTCGCGATCCCCCAGATAACCTGTTTTACGCCCTTGGGCAATGATGGTTAGGCTCGGCTCATAGAGGAGCGGCGTGCGCACTTGTTGGCGGCTTAGGCAAAGCAGCGACACGCCGGGCAGTAGAGTCGTCGTCATACCATCGCTTTTAACAAGTGGGGAGATAACGTCGGCTAGCGTATCACTAGCCTGAGCAGTGGTGGCCATAACTATATCACTCTGTTTTCTAGTCGCATTTGTATGATCATAGCTATTTTTTCACTTTTTTTGTTATTTTATTACGTTTTATCGGAGTAATTGGCAAAAATCTCGTAGTTTCAATCATCGCTATCCCTGCTCATTAGGCGAATACTGTCTACATGCCTCGCACGCGAGCGTTACTGCTGATTGATAAGCAGTCTTATGCAGACACCATGGAGTTCCTCTGATGAGTCAAGCCAAATCCTACGCAGCATTTGCTGCTGATAAGCCTTTAGCGCCGTTTAATTTTGATCGCCGCCAGCCGCGCTCCGATGACGTCGCCATTGAAATTCTCTACTGCGGCGTCTGCCACAGTGATTTGCACTTTGCACGCAACGACTGGGGCATGAGCCAGTACCCTGTTGTGCCGGGCCATGAAATTGTCGGCCGCGTCACCTCTGTGGGCGATAAAGTATCGCGTTTTAAAGCTGGTGACCTGGTCGGCGTTGGCTGCATGGTGGATTCATGCCGTACCTGTTCTGCCTGTAAAGACGGCGTAGAGCAGTACTGCCTGGAAGGCTTTACCATGACTTACGGCAGTGAAGACCGTCAGGACGGCACCATGACCCAGGGCGGCTACTCCGACTCCATCGTGGTCAGCGAGCACTTCGTGCTGCAAATGCCTGATGGTATTGATCTAGCTTCTGCAGCGCCGATTCTCTGCGCGGGGATTACTACCTATTCACCCCTGAAGCATCACGGCGTCGCTAAAGGCCACAAAGTGGGCGTGATCGGTATGGGTGGTTTAGGCCACATGGGCGTTAAACTGGCCAAAGCGCTGGGTGCTGAAGTGACGGTATTCACGCGTACTGACGCGAAAGTTGAAGAAGCCAAGCGTAACGGCGCTGACCATGTAGTCGTTTCCAGCGATCAAGCGCAGATGGACGCAGTCGCTGAAACCTTCGACTTCATGCTAGACACCGTGCCCGTGCAGCACGATCTCAATCCTTACCTTAAGTCGCTGAAGTATGACGGCACGCACATTATCGTTGGGCTGTTGGAGCCCATTGAACCAGCTATTGAAGCGTTCAACCTGGTGTTTAAGCGTCGCGTGGTTGCCGGTTCGCTGATAGGTGGCATTGCCGAAACCGAAGAGTTACTCAAACTGTGCGCTGAAAAAGGCATTACTTGTGATATCGAAATGCTCGATATCAACAATATTAATGAAGGCTTTGAGCGGATGGAGAAAGGCGACGTACGCTATCGTTTTGTGATTGATATGGCGACGCTGAAAAACAGCGCCGCCTAAATAACAGCGCACCTACCAAGCTTGCTGCCCGTTCGGTGGAGATGGCTTTGTTGGTAATACGCGTTTAATTAAATGAAATGGCCCGCGTCCTTTAACGGACCCGGGCCATTTTTCAGTTAGCCACTCTGGACTAAGTGGCTTTATCCGCGGTGCGTTTGGCGGCCGCTTCGTGCAGCCAGCACTCCGGGTAATAGCAGTAGTCCTGCCAGTAGCCAAGCAGGCCAACTGCCGGTGCGTGTAAACGGCGTTAAGCCCTCCATGGCATAAAATTCACCGGTGAGCGATGCCGTTTGGAACTGCGGTGCACGCTCAACAATTTGCCCATTGGCATCGATAATGGCGGTAATGCCGTTGCTGGTGGCGCGAATCACATAGCGGCCATTCTCAAGCGCTCGTAGGCGTGCCATCTGCAGATGCTGATGGGGGCCAATAGAAGCGCCAAACCAGGTGTCATTTGAAACCGTCATGATTACACCGCTGTCTTGGGCGCGGCGAGCGACTAACTGCGGGTAAATAATTTCATAGCAGATCGCATTGCCAATATTAATCCCGGCGGCCTGCATTGGTGTTTGCTGGGCAGCGCCCTTGGTAAACGCCGACATGGGCAAATCGAAAAAATTAATCGCACCACGTAGCACGCTTTCCAGCGGTAGGTATTCACCAAACGGCACTAGGTGCTCTTTTTGGTAGCTGCCCTCTACATTGCCCACGCCAATCACGCTATTGAAATAGCGTTCCTGTGCGTCGCGTTGAACGATACCGGTGAGAAGAGCGACGTCAGGCGGTAAGTTAGCCTGTACTCGTTCCAACACGGGCCGAGCCTGAGTTTCCATCATGGGAAGAGCGGTTTCAGGCCATATGATCAGGTCGACCTCATCGGCAACTTGGCGTGTCAGCTCGCTGTAGGTGTTGGCCGCCACGCGCTGGCCTTCTGGCGTCCACTTTAATAGCTGCGGTAGGTTGCCTTGCAAGAGTGCCACGCGGGTGGGCTCGCTTACCGGCGTGGTCCACTGCTGGGGCAAGACCAGTGGGATTAACCAAATGGCCGCCAGGGGGGCGAGCGTCCACCACTGGCGGCGTAGCAGGAGCTCAGCGGCGAATGCGCCGCTAAGTGCGACCAGTAGCGAAAGCAGATATACCCCACCAACGGGCGCCCAGGCGGCCAATGGCGAGTCTACATAGCCAGAGCCAAGCAGCAGCCAGGGAAAGCCGGTAAACAGGTAGGTACGCAGTACTTCGCCTAATACCCAGGCGCCTGCAAAACTGATAAACGCCAGTCGCGCAGTGGTAAAACGCCGGTATAGCCAAAAAGTACCGGCAAAAAATAGCGCCAAAATGGTGACGAACAGCGCCGTTAAAAAGACTGCCAACGGTACGCCGGTATAGCCATAGTCATGAATAGAGACATATACCCAGGAAGTACCGCTGGCAAATAGCGCCACGCCATATAACCAGCCTTTTAGCGCTGCCTGGGCAGGCGTTAAGCTGTGTAGACCAACATAGAGCAAACCAATCGCAACTGGGCCTAACCACCAAAACTCAAAGGGGGAAGCGGTTAACGTGGTAAAACCGCCCGCTACCAGGGCAGCAAGCAGCTGTAACAAAAACGCGGGGGGTAAGCCCATAGCGATAACCTTTTGTCGGTAAGGTTCGAAGGATAAGGTTCGAAGGATGATGCGCAGCGACAAACAAAAGCCCAGGTTAGGCTAGTTCGTCCTCTTTTTCTTCGTCTACATCGTCGTCACGTCGGCTGTCGCGGTAGGCTTCGAGTAGGCGAATGCGCCGAGTGTCGGCATTGAGAATCACAAATCGCCAGCCGCCGAGAATGGTGTGTTCACCGCGACGGGGTAAATGACCGAACTGCTGCATCACCAAGCCGCCAACGGTATCAAACTCATCGTCAGAGAACTCGGCGTTAAAGCGTTCGTTAAAGTCTTCGATGGGCGTCAGCGCACGAATAGCAAAGCGGCCATTCTCTATCTCGCGAATATCGTCCTCTTCATCGGTATCGTGTTCATCTTCGATATCACCGACGATCTGCTCAAGAATATCTTCGATAGTAATAATACCCGCGGTGCCGCCATATTCGTCGACCACCACCGCCATATGGTTGTGGGTGTCACGGAACTCCTTAAGCAGGCTGTTAAGGCGTTTTGATTCAGGGATAAACATGGCCGGGCGCAGGATGTCTTCTAGCTTGAAGGCATCACGCTGAGCCTGAGTCTGGGAGAGCAGCGGTAACAGGTCTTTTACCAACAGGATGCCTTTTACGTCATCCAGATTTTCGCCAATCACCGGGTAGCGGGAGTGGCCAGTTTCCTGAATTAGCGGCAGGTAGCCATCGCTGGTCTGATCCAGCGCTATCGCGGAAACCTGCGAGCGGGGAATCAGTACTTCGCGCACCTGCTGATCGCTGATCTCAAGCGCACCTTCAATAATCATGATGGCGTCTTGATCCAGCTTTAACTTACCTGCGGTATGGCGTAAAAACGTCATCAGCTCATCGCGTGAACTGGGTTCGTCATTGTCTCCGGAAAGGGCGCCAAAGAGTTTCTCGAGCCAGGATTTTTGATTGGGGTTGCTCGATCGGTCTTCGCTCATGCGTCAATTCTCTCGTTTGCGGGCAGACAGTTGCTATCTCACTTACTATTTCGTCAGCTACCTATGTTGTCAGGTAGCTGTTTTATCACTGAAACGGGGGATAGTACCAGATTAGTTGTTAGGTGATTTAACGCATCTGATATTAGACGATAAAGACGCTAAGCATTTAGTGATTATCGTCATCAGGGGTATGTATATCCACTGAATAGGGGTCGGGGATATTCAGTTCGGCTAGCAATTCGCGCTCAAACTGCTCCATCTCTTCAGCTTCCTGATCATCAATATGATCGTAGCCCATTAAATGCAAGGTGCCATGCACAACCATATGCGCGTAGTGGTGCTCAAGCGACTTACCTTGCTGCTGGGCTTCATGAGCCACCACAGCATGACAAATGACTAAATCGCCTAACAGGGGCAGGTCAATCCCCGGCGGGCTCTCAAAAGGAAATGACAGCACGTTCGTCGTTTTATCTTTGCCGCGGTAATCACGGTTAAGGGTCTGGCTTTCGGCTTCATCGACAAATCGGATGGTCACTTCACGGCGCGGGTCATCGGGATGATGCGCAAAAACACAGCCCACCCAGTAGGTGAGCTGTGCAAGAGTGGGAAGCAAGGGTTCGTTGATTGCCGCTTGCCGATCAACGATGAGTTCATTCATCGTGAGGCATCCCAAGAGCCCTCACGTGCGTGCATACGCGCATCGCGCTCTTGTTGGCGAACCTCACGACGAGCACGCTCTTCCACTTCCTGTTGAGATTCAAACATATCGTAGGCTTCGATAATGCGTTGAACCAACGGATGGCGTACGACGTCCTTGGCAGCAAAGTGAGTAACGCCAATCCCTGGGGTGTCTTTTAGCACGTCAAGCACCTGTATCAGCCCCGAACGTTGGCCTTTAGGCAGGTCGACCTGGGTGACGTCGCCGGTAATCACCGCCGTAGAGCCAAAGCCAATCCGGGTCAGGAACATTTTCATCTGTTCCGGGGTGGTGTTCTGGCTCTCATCAAGAATGATGTAGGAGTTGTTAAGCGTGCGGCCACGCATATACGCCAGCGGCGCAATTTCAATCACCTGACGCTCAATTAGCTTCGCGACCTGCTCAAAACCGATCATTTCATAGAGAGCGTCGTAAAGCGGGCGCAGGTAGGGGTCGATTTTCTGAGCTAGATCCCCCGGTAGAAAGCCAAGCTTTTCACCGGCTTCAACGGCGGGGCGCACCAGCAGTATCCGGCGTACTTCCTGCTGATTAAGCGCTTCTACCGCAGCGGCGACTGCGAGGTAGGTTTTACCAGTACCCGCAGGACCAACACCGAAATTGATATCGTGCTCACGGATGCTGGAAACATAGCGCTGTTGATTAAGCCCGCGCGGTTTGATCATGGTGCGCGGTGTGCGCATGATCACTTCACCGCTGCTTTCCGCGCCATCCTCGTCGTCTTCTATTGCTTCAAGTCCTGATTCCTGTAGGAAGAGATGCACGGTGTCTGCGTCCAGCTCACTAGACGCGGTTTCCCGATAAAGGTGTTCCAACACGTTTGCTGCCGCCTTAATGCGGTTAGCGGGGCCTGCCAGTTGAAACACATTGCCCCGGTTGCGCAGCGTCACATCCAGACGGCTTTCAATCAGCTTCAAATGCTCGTCCTGCTGGCCGCAAAGGCTGGCAAGTCGCTGCGGTTCATTGGGTTCAAGGCTTAAAGTAATGATGCGATTGGCCTGAGGTGTTGGCTGGCTCAAGAGTGGGAAACCCCTCGTTAGTGTGTGTATCGTTCAGCATACTGCCCCGAGCGGTCTCGGGGCAATTACCTGTGTTAATACGTGAACGATCAATAGCGCTCGGGTGAGGCAAGTTCGCCGCGTAGCGAATTGGGGAATGCTTCGGTGATCTCGACATCAACAAAGTAGCCGATTAGCTCGGTGGGGTTAGCGGCACGGAAGTTAACCACCCGATTGTTCTCGGTACGACCGGAAAGCTGGCCTGGGTCGCGTGGCGAGAATCCGTTAACCAAAACGCGCTGAGTGCTACCTACCATACGACGGCTAATCTGTGCGGTTTGCTGAATAATCCGCTCTTGTAAAATCGCCAAGCGCTGCTTTTTAACGCTTTCCGGCGTTTCATCCGGCAGGCCAGAAGCTGGGGTGCCGGGGCGGGCGGAGTAAACGAAACTGAACGAGTGGTCGAAGCCAATTTGATGAATCAGGTTCATCGTCGCTTCGAAATCTTCTTCTGTTTCGCCAGGGAAACCGATGATGAAATCAGAAGAGAAGCTAATATCCGGACGGTTAGCGCGGATGCGCTCCATCTTTTCGACATACTCGGCCGCCGTATGACCACGTTTCATGGCAGTAAGAATGCGGTCTGAGCCCGACTGAACCGGCAGGTGCAAGTGACTCACCAGCTCAGGAATATCGGCGAAAGCGTCGATTAGGCTATCGGTGAACTCTACCGGGTGAGAGGTCGTGAAGCGAACGCGATCAATCCCGTCCACGGCTGCCACGCAGGCAATCAGTTCAGCCAAGTCGATCTCATCGCCCAACTGGTTCTCACCACGGTAGGCGTTAACATTTTGGCCCAGCAGGTTGATCTCACGCACGCCCTGGTCGGAAAGATGAATAACTTCATCCATGACCGCTTCAAAGGGGCGCGAGACCTCTTCACCGCGAGTGTAGGGCACTACGCAGAAGGTACAGTACTTGGAGCAGCCTTCCATGATCGATACAAATGCCGTGGCACCATCAGAGGTGGGCTTGGGCAGGTGGTCGAATTTCTCGATCTCGGGGAAGGTGACATCCACTGCGGCAATCTGGTTGTTGCTACGGGCATCCAGCATGGAGGGGACGCGGTGAAGAGTTTGTGGCCCAAACACCATATCCACATGCGGCGCACGCTTGCGAATGGCTTCGCCTTCTTGGCTAGCCACACAGCCACCCACGCCAATCACCAGGTTGGGGTTGGCATCTTTGAGTTTTTTCCAACGCCCCAATTGATGAAAGACCTTCTCCTGTGCCTTTTCGCGAATAGAGCAAGTGTTTAACAGAATAACATCGGCTTCCCGCTCATTATCAGTGAGTTCGAGCTGGTGAGATTCGCCGAGTAGATCCGCCATACGGGAGGAGTCGTACTCGTTCATTTGGCAGCCGTGCGTTTTGATGAAGAGCTTCTTCGCCATCGGTACCTGTCATCTATGAGTCGTCGGGGGACGAGGATGAATGGAGTAGTGTCGCGCGGTCGACAAGTATGTTGTCCAGACCGCTGTCATGAGTAGATGTATTATACGGATACAGGAAACCAGCGGCTAGCGTTCATCTACAATCGATACTTGACCCTCACGTTTCTATGGGTATACTACGCACCGTGTTTGGGCAGTTCCTCGATAGCTCAGTTGGTAGAGCAAATGACTGTTAATCATTGGGTCGCAGGTTCGAGTCCTGCTCGAGGAGCCAATATTTTTCTTGAAATTTAAGATAAATGGTTCTGCTTAAAGCACGATTGCTTTTGAAAAAAGCTTTAAGAAAAGTTTTAAAAAACAGCTTTAGAAAAACAGCTTATGATGTTCCTCGATAGCTCAGTTGGTAGAGCAAATGACTGTTAATCATTGGGTCGCAGGTTCGAGTCCTGCTCGAGGAGCCAAGCCGTACTACTGCTAGTTTTTATTTTAACTACCTGTGCTTGATACGCTGTTCAGGTAGCGCATTATTCCTCGATAGCTCAGTTGGTAGAGCAAATGACTGTTAATCATTGGGTCGCAGGTTCGAGTCCTGCTCGAGGAGCCATTTAGTTTTCCAGTA
>JAMCZP010000228.1:4614-5774 GCA_023485185.1 Gammaproteobacteria bacterium | reverse complement strand
ATTGGAAGACTCTTTTTGGCAGGGGTGGTGCCAGGCGTGTTGATGGCGATCAGCCTAATGGTGCTGGTTTCCTATTTATGCCGTCGGAATAATTATCAGCCACCCGAGCGTAAGAAGGTGTCCCGTAAGGAGTGGATTAGTGTTACCCGGGCAGGCATCATCGCCTTAATGCTGCCGCTGGTGGTGATTGGGGGTATCCGTATCGGTGTTTTTACACCTACCGAAGCGGGCGCGATTGCGGTGCTCTATGCGCTCATCGTTGGGGTTTTCGTCTATAAGCAGATGAATGCCAAAAGTATTGCGCTGGCCACCAATGAGTCGCTTCTGGCATCGGTCAATGTGCTGTTTATTATTGCTGTGGCGTCAGGCTTTGCCCGCTTCCTTACCTGGGAGCAGATACCGCAGGAGATCGCCATGCTGCTCTCCTCTCAAGTAGGCAGTGCCATTCTCTTTCTACTTTTGGCCAATTTGCTGCTGTTGGTGTTAGGGATGTTCTTAGAAGGCAATGCGATTTTGATTGTGCTTTCACCACTGCTGGCACCGGTAGCGGCTCAGTTTGGTATTGACCCGGTTCATTTCGGCATTATTTTTATTATCAATGCCACAATAGGCACCATTACGCCGCCCTTGGGAACGGTGATGTTTACGACCTGTAGTATCACCGGTGTCAGCGTTGCTGCCTTTATTCGAGCAGTGATGCCGTTTTGGTTGGTGATGGTAGGAATATTGCTGCTGACGACCTTTGTCCCGGCGATTTCACTTGCGCTGCCTGCGCTGGTTTTCTAAACAAATTGTTTTAATCACCGCCCTTTGTGTAATCGCAAAGGGCATTTCCACAAACTTGCCACAATCAGCCACTGACGACGTTACCTTTAAGGGGCTATCGTTAAGGACTATGATGCAAATCAGTAGCCGTTAATTTAATGGTTGTGAGCGGGAGTGGCTGAAATGGCGGGAAGCATTCGTAATACGGCTGTATTGGGAAGCGCTGTTTTGCTTGGCGGTTTGCTGGCGCTAGGGCTAGTCTGGAGCGGTAGTTATATCAAGGGGGCCGCTGAGGTATGGCAGCAGTCATCGCGTAGCGTAACGGTGCGTGGCTTGGCCGAGCGTGAGGTGGCAGCGGACTTGGTGCTGTGGCCGTTTAATTACAGTGTCAGTGC
>JAMCZP010000228.1:0-3815 GCA_023485185.1 Gammaproteobacteria bacterium | reverse complement strand
GCGGGTAGGCGATCAACAATCTGCAGCTCGTCCAGGCGTTTCGTCAGGTAGGTAATCCGAGCGATCACTCGATTTAGTTCTTTCTTGTTATAGGTGTAGTCTGCGTTTTCGCTGCGATCGCCCTGGGCCGCCGCTTCACCTACCTTCTCTGAAATAGCCGGGCGTTTTACTCGCGAAAGGTGATCCAGAATAGCGCGCAAGCGGGCCGCCCCCTCTGCAGTAATCAGATTGCTTTTAGGGGCTTGACGCGGATCTTTTGCTGGATCGCGCCAGCGGGTCATGTTGCGGCCTTTCATTACCGTTTCCCTATTATGTCTGTAACTAATCAGCTTACGTTAATTGAGCGAAGCATACCAAAGAACATGCCACTGGCGAATCAATCAAACGTTCGTTACATTATGGGAGAGGCCCGTTATTCGTAGGTCTCAGCAGGACAACAATAATTCAGGAGCATTCATGCAAACTCTCGCTTTTTCACGTCAATCTTTATCACATCTATTCATCACCGCTGCCATTGGCAGCACGCTGATGCTATCTCCTATAGCGGCCATTGCTTTTGAAGGTGAGCTATTCTCACTGAAGAACCGTTGGGAACACACCGTCACAGCACTGCCAGCCAATCAGCGCGAAAGCACCCTTAAATCACTGGCTGATGAAGCAGGGCAGCTCGCAGGTCAGCACAGTGACGAAGCGGAGGTGCTAGTCTGGCAGGGGATTATTTTGGCCTCTTATGCCCGTGAGCGTGGTGGTTTAGGCGCATTGGGAACCGCTGGAGATGCGCGTGACGCGTTAGAAAAAGCGATTGAGATCGATCCTGAGGGCCTGAATGGTTCTGCTTATGTGACGCTAGGCGCGCTTTATGATCGTGCCCCAGGACGCCCACTTGGTTTTGGTAATAGCAACACCGCTGAGCGGATGTTCCAGCGTGCCTTGGAAATCCGCCCCGACGGCATTGATGTTAACTACTACTATGCCGCTTTTCTGAAAGAAGAGGGCAATGAGCAGGCTGCCCGTGAGCATGCTCAGCGTGCGGTTAACGGTACCGCTCGGGAGAACCGTCAAGCCTCCGATGAGGCGCTGCGGCGTGACGCCGAGGCGCTGCTTAACCAGCTGTAATCTAACTGCTGAATTGGCATTCCCGGTGGCAAGCACTGATAATAGAGCGATTATCACCACCGGGAGTGCCTTATGGCGTCCACCCCCAAGAACGTTTCTGAACGAAACGCCCCATTTCGTAGCACAACGCTTAGCGTTCCTCAGTTAGCGCGCGACGATGTTGAGCTGCTTAAGCGAGAAACGCTGCATAAAGGGTTTTTCCGGCTGGAGGCCCTAGAGCTTCGCCATCGCCTTTTTGAAGGCGGCTGGAGCGAACCCATGCGCCGCGAAGTGCATGACCGCTTTGATGCGGTAGGCGTAATGCTTTACGACCCTGAGCGAGACTCTCTGGTACTTATTGAGCAATTTCGCGCAGGCGCCGTTGATGATGCCGTGTCTCCCTGGAAACTTGAATTCGTCGCTGGTTTAGTGGAAGTGGGCGAGTCAGTGGAAGATGTGGCTCGCCGTGAAGCGTGGGAAGAGGCGGGTTGTAAAGTAACTGCGTTGACCAAGCTTCATACTTACTACCCAAGCCCAGGAGCCTGCAACGAGCAAGTCACGCTGTTTTGTGGTTTGGTAGATACCCAAGGCTTAGGCGGTATTCACGGCTTAGATGAAGAGCATGAAGACATTCGCGTTCATGTCATGCGGTTTGCTAATGCCTGGGAACTCTTAGAGCAAGGGCGACTCGACAACGCCATGAGCTTGATTGGTCTACATTGGCTGAATAGCCAGCGAGCTTCATTACGCGCCGCCTCCCGGCGTGCGCTATCGCAAAGCGAATCAGACGAGGAGTGAACATGGCGAGAACGGCCTATGTCACCGATTTAAAATCGCTCCAAGGGGAGTGCAGCGCCAACTATTTACGTTTGGTGCGGCTGGTGGGCGATATGGAGACCGGCCAGCGCCGTGATATTGCCCTGAAGGGGAATAAGCAGCATTTTGGTGATTTACATCTCTATATCCATGAGCAGGCGCCTTACACCACCATGGTAAATGTCTCCCAGAGTGGCCCACTGGATAGCGTGATGGAGGGGCCGCGTATGCGTGTACATCTTTATCACGATGTCCGTATGGCGGAAGTGACCGACTTCCAGCGCGAACGCCACTTCAATGGCCGCTACCGATATCCCAATGCTCGGATGCATCAGCCGGATGAGAAGCTTCAGCTCAATCGCTTTTTGGGTGAGTGGTTGGCGCATGGCCTTGCTTATGGGCACGCTGTTGATGTGCCGGAGATGCCATAATGCGATTAATACAGATTACCGATGCCCATCTTTATGCAGACATCGAAGCACGCTCCCGTGCTGGTGTACCCTGGCGGCAGTTTCAACAGGTGCTAAGCGCTGTTAACACCGAACAGCCCGATATGGTGGTCTTTACGGGGGATATTAGCCAAGACGAATCCGCCGCGTCATACTCCCTAGCGGTGCAAGCCATGGCGTCGTTATCTTGCCCATGGTATTGGCTACCGGGGAATCACGATCAGTTAACGCTGATGAGCGCCGAGCGCGCTTTCGTAGCGGAAGTGGACCTTGATGCCTGGCGTTTACTGCTGCTCAACTCTCGCGTGGATGGCCAACCTTACGGTGAACTGGGCAGTGAGCAACTGGCTAACCTGGCCGCTCAATTAGAAAACGATGATCGTCCTACGCTAATTGCCATGCATCACCCGCCAGTAGACGTTGGGGCAGTGTGGATGGATGCCATTGGCCTTCAAGATCGCGATGCTTTTTGGCAGCTGTTAACTGCCTATCCTCAGGTCAAGATCATTCTCTTTGGTCATGCGCATCAAGCTTACGCCGAGCAACGTGCCGTGGGTGATGCGGTGGTGAATATTTACGGCTGTCCTGCTATGGCCGATCAGTTTCTACCCAATGCCGAGGAGTTCGCTATAGATGAAGCCTCCCGTCCAGGTTATCGCATTATCGATTTACACTGGAGTGAGCTACTTGGCAGCGAGTGGCAGACCTGGGTAGAGCGTATTCCTGTTTAGCTTTTTTGTCGCTATCAATAGTTCTTTAGGCGATAAAGGAATAAAAAGATAGTTATTAATTCTTTTGGGTTATTATCGACTCGGCGTTACCCTATCTTCATTCGAACGTACATTTTTAGAACGTACACTGCTTTTTGTGTGACGCGCTTGTTCTTGTGAGGTAAGGGGCCATGACCCAATTGTCCGCTGTTTCTTCAGAGACGCTTTCATCAGCGTCAACTTCTTCGCCGTTGAAGCGGGAATCCAATCTTGCTGCGCCTGACGCTGCGCGCCTGACCCACCTCAAGCAATTAGAAGCTGAGTCTATTCACATTATTCGTGAAGTCGCTGCTGAGTTTGCCAACCCGGTAATGATGTACTCCATTGGTAAAGACTCGTCGGTCATGCTGCATCTGGCGCGCAAAGCCTTTTACCCAGGTACACCTCCATTCCCGCTGATGCATGTAGATACGACGTGGAAGTTTCGCGAGATGATCGAGTTTCGTAACCGCATGGCGTCGGAAGCAGGCATGGAGTTGATCGTGCATACCAATGAAGAGGGGCGGGCAGCCAATATCAACCCCTTCGATCACGGCAGCGCCAAGTACACCGATATCATGAAAACCCAAGCACTCAAGCAAGCGTTGGATAAGTATGGGTTTGATGCGGCCTTTGGCGGCGCCCGTCGCGATGAAGAGGCATCCCGAGCCAAAGAGCGTGTCTACTCTTTTCGCGATAAGTATCA
>JAMCZP010000330.1 GCA_023485185.1 Gammaproteobacteria bacterium | reverse complement strand
GGGCTGCTCTTGACGGGCTAACGCGCCTGCTGCGAGCTGCTGGTAAAGCGCGCTGGCCCAGCGATCAGCTTGGTTGCCACCCGATAATCGCTCGGCTTGGGCGGTTGCACGCTCGACGACGCTGGATAACGCGCCATCTTGTAACTGGGCCTGCAGCGCGTTGAGATCGGAAATCACATCCCCTCGCAAGGCAGGACTTGCAAGGGCCGACGCTGACCAGGCACTCAGCAATAGCACACATAAAAAATGCTTCATAACGCTACCTCAACTGAAACTCGATTCGCTGAGTGGCATTGCGCAACTGATCGCTGGGCTCAAACTGCCACTGGGCAATCGCTTCCTGAGCAGCCTCTTCAAACACGCGGCGTGGCTGCGCATTGGTTACCCGAATAGAAGAGGCATCCACACTACCATCGCGACGGATCATAAATGCCACTTCTACAAAGCCTTCCATGCCTCGACGCTGCGCCCGGGTGGGGTAGCTTGGATTAACCCGGCTGGTCGGTGTGGCTTGACCTACGCTGACCGGCTCATTAGACGGTGCGGGCTCGGCTTGCGGAGCGGCTTCACGCTCGGCAGGCGCCGCTACTGAAGCCGTCGATGAAGCACTCGGGGTAGGCGCAGGTGCAGGTGGCACTTCAGGAGGCGGTTCGGGCGATGGCGTTGGTTCTGGCTCTGTTGCAGGCTGGGGCTGAGGCTCCGGCGTCACCTCCGTTAGCTCAGGCAATTCACTATCCATTTCAATGGGCTCAACGGGCTCATCAGGAAGCTCGACTTCCGGCATGCTAATCGCACTATCAGCCACCGGTGGCGGCTCAGGCGTTGGCATGGGTGGTGGTGCTTGCTGAGGAGCACTCTCAACGGGTTGTGGCGCAGGCGCTTCTTGTTCGGGGGCCACCTCGGGCGCCTCCACCATGGTCATGGCCATACTCATGGTCAGCTCTTCAGGCTGCTGTTCTGGTGGCGTCACCAGCTGCGCTAGCAGCCAGAATAAACCTACCGCGAGTACCACACCTCCCAGTAATGACAGCAGGTGACGGATCATGACCCACTCCGACTCGCCGCCACTGCAATTTGATCGACACCCGCCTCGCGCAAGCGATCCATTACCTCGATCAATAGCCCCGTGGTCGACTCACGATCCGCTTGAATGACCACCGAGCCATCTTCACTCAGCATCTCGGCCACCTGTTGGCCAACCCGGTGTATATCGACTGGGCTGCCATCTACCCACACTGCGCCTTCGGGAGAAACCGCCACAAGCACCTGGGCATCCGGACGCGGGGTAGCCGCGCTGGATTCTGGACGATTAATCTCTACACCGCTCTCTTTGACAAAGCTGGTGGTCACGATAAAGAAAATTAGCATGATAAATACGACGTCGAGCATGGGAGTCAGGTTCACTTCATTGCTCTCAGCCGTGGCATCTATAGAACGGCGTCTACGCATCACTCTCCTCCACTGCCCGCGCCAAGCGATCATGCAGTCGCTGGTCTTCACGACGAATGACGTGCTCTAAACGACTAATAAATAAAAGCCCTACAACGGCGATGGCCATACCGGTCAAGGTCGGCAGTGTTGCCCGGGCGACACCGTCAGCCATGGCACGCGCCTGATGAGTCTCACTCAGCGAAAGGCTGTCGAATACACTAATCATGCCGGTTACCGTGCCTAGCAAGCCCAGTAACGGACACAGGGCTACCAGAAGTTTTAGCCACGGCAACGGCTTACGCAGCTTGGCTACCAGTGCCTCGGCCCAAACATGACGCAACGTGCGCGCACTCCAACTGCGGTGGTCGCTGCGCGCCGCCCAGCGGCGCAATAGCTGGCGACGCGCGATGCGCCAGGTAACCCGGTAATACCACCAACGCTCCATAGCCATGGCAAATACCAGCACGGCCACCACTGCCAGCACGACCAGTACGGCGCCACCCGCCTCCACTAAACGCTCAACCGGCTCAAGCCAAAGAGGAAGAGTGGACATATTAAGTCACCGCAGGCGTGTGAACGGGTGAATTAATCGGTGGTTGTGACTCCAGGTGATCAGCCAAGGTTGCGCTCGCCTGCCCTTCAATCACGTGGGTTAAATAGCGGCTGCGACCCGACAGCGCTGTTTGCACAAACAGCAGCGGTACGGCGGTAATCAGGCCCAATACGGTAGTGACCAGCGCCTGGCTAATACCGCCGGCCATTAACTGCGGGTCACCGGTGCCAAACACGGTAATGGCCTGGAAGGTCACGATCATGCCGGTCACTGTGCCCAGCAAGCCGAGCAGCGGCGCGATAGCCGCCAGCAATTTAACTATCGGCTGACTGCGCTCTAACCGTGGCAGCTCGGCCAGTACTGCTTCATCCAGCCGCGCTTCCAAGGCCTCCGGCGTTTGATGTTTATCCATGCCTTCAAAACGGAGTAACACACGGCCCAGCGGATTATTGGATTGCAACTGATCAAGGGTTTGGCGCTGGCGGCGAACACGCACGCTGACCAGCACGAGGTACAAATACTGACCCACGCCTACGATCAAGCCTAAAATACCCAACGCCACAACGACATAACCTACATAGCCACCTTGCTGGAAGCGCTCCCATAAACTAGGGCGCTGGGTCAACGCCTGTAGCACGCTGCCTTGAGTGGGGTCGACGGCAAACACAGTGCTTTCGCCCTGATAGTAGCCAGGTATCAGACCGCCAATTTCCTGCGGCGTGCGTGGCATCACTGCCAAGCTGCCATCGTTTTCGTTACGCTGAAGCAACTCACTGTCGGTAAAAGCAGCAAAATCCCCAAGCTGGATCAGCTCGCGAGGAACAACATCGCCGTTGGCATCCGCGACCGGTAACTCAAGGCGTTGAGCGTGCCCAGTACGGGCGATTAGGGCCGCCAGGCGATCAACCATGGTTTCTAACTGATGGCGCTCAAGCACTTCAACTTCATCTAAACGCGGAGGAAGCGCATCCTCATTCAGGGTTAACAGACTATCGACGCCTAATGCATTGCGTATTTCTGAGCTGTGCCGAGCAAGATTAGTCAGCAAACCTGACAGCGCTTCGCCCTGCTCTGCCTGGCGCTCAGAGAGCTCGCTCGCTAGCTGGGTTTGCTCTGTCTGCTGAGCCTGTAGATCGTCATACTGCTGCTGAGCTTCTTCATGCTCGCTGCTCGCCTGCTCCAACGCGGCTTCTAACGCTTGCTGGTCGTCCAAAAAGCTCATCAGGCGCTGCTGATCGCGCGCCTCAGCAGCCTCACGGGCTTCGCGTAGCGTATTACCGCTATCGGTTTGTGCCAGCGAAACGCCACTGATCGCCATCAGCATCAGTAGCGCGCAGGTGTAGCCAAGACGGCGAATAACGAGACAATAAGTAGGTAGGCAATAACGGCTCACTGTTGCTCTCCCTGCTGGTCGTTCACACTAATTGAGAGCGGTAAGGTTAAGAGGTCTGGCGCACGCTGATCTTCTGCCATGCGCAGACCATTGCGTACTTCACGCAGGTAATTATCATCTAACGGCTGCCAGGCGCCCGCTTCTGCATTCCACACGCCGCCCTCGCGACCGTCCGGCGCTAAGTAATAAAATCCGATACGCCCGATACGCAGAAAGTCCACCTCACGAGTGCGCTCGTCTTGGCGCAAACGACCACGCCAGCTGTCGATATCACGTCCGTAATCGAGCTCAACGCGCCACGCTTCGAGCAGCCCATTAATACGCTCAATGGTATTGGCACCTTGCTGGTCTGGCTGGCGTTGAACACGCGCTAAACGCTCATCACGTAGAAATGGCAAATCACCCTCTATCCAATGAGTGAGCTGCTCAGCCATATTTTGCTCAATCTCGGGAAGTGCTGCGCGCGTCTCTTCAAGGGTATCTAATGCAGTGGCTAGACGCTGCTGGCGTTCGGCTTCTTCGGCTAAACGCCCGGCCAAGGAAGCATTATCTGCATTCATCTGGCGGGTTTCGCGCTCTAAGCGGCGCAACTCCTCCAACTGCTCACGGGTTTGCTCATCAGCAGCATCAATTTGCTCCTGAAGTGCCGCCTGGGATTGCTGGGCTTCCACACTATCGGCCGCTTGAGCCACTGCTTCGTCACTTGCCAGTAGCGTGCAACTGGCAAGCACTCCTGCTAACCACCATCCACGCAAGGCAAAGAAAGGCCTGTTCAGCACGTCAACACTCCGTCACTGAGTAGCGGGCAGTTGCACTGCCGCTAAAAACTAATTAGGTATACGAACGATTTGCGTTTATCTTTTGCACCGTCTAGCCTACCACTAATATAATAAATGACAATATTTATCATTAACATCTGTGAAACACTTTGTCATAAGCACAAAAAAGCGGGAGCTCTTTTGAACTCCCGCTTTTTATTACCGCTAGCAGACTCACTGCGTTGCTTAAGTACCAGTCCGCATTAGCTTCTTTTTAGAAAGCCCAGTCGTCGTCTTCCGTGGCGACGGCTTTGCCGATCACGTAGGAGGAGCCGGAGCCGGAGAAGAAGTCGTGGTTCTCATCGGCGTTAGGCGACAGCGCTGCCATAATGGTGGGGTCTACATCGGTCACGCTGCTGGGGAACAGCGGCTCGTAGCCGAGATTCATCAGCGCTTTATTGGCGTTGTAGTGAAGGAATTTCTTAACGTCTTCACTCAGGCCGACCTCATCATAGAGCGACTCTGTATAGCGCACTTCGTTGTCGTAAAGCTCTAGCAGTAGCTCATAGGCGTAATCTTTAACTTCCTGCTGACGCGCCGGGGTTGCTTCCGCCAGCGCCTGCTGGAATTTGTAGCCTATATAGTAACCGTGCACCGCTTCGTCGCGAATAATCAAGCGGATTAAGTCGGCAGTATTGGTCAGTTTGGCGTGGCTTGACCAATACATTGGTAAGTAGAAGCCCGAGTAGAACAGAAACGACTCAAGGAACACGCTGGCGACCTTGCGCATCAGTGGGTCATCCGAGCGGTAGCGCTCTAAAATCAGCTGCGATTTTGCCTGCAGCGTAGGGTTCTCTTCACTCCAGCGAAATGCATCATCGACATCGCGCGTGGCACACAGCGTTGAGAAAATAGAGCTATAGGAGCGCGCGTGCACCGACTCCATAAAAGCGATGTTGGTATATACCGCTTCTTCATGGGGTGTACGGGCATCTTCCATCAGCACCGGCGCACCAATGCTACTCTGGATAGTATCCAGCAGCGTCAAACCAGTGAATACACGGATAGTCAGTTGCTTCTCTTTATCCGTTAGGGTATTCCACGACTGAATATCGTTTGAGAGCGGCACCTTTTCAGGCAGCCAAAAATTACTGGTTAAGCGGTTCCACACTTCCAGGTCTTTATCGTCTTGAAGCCGGTTCCAGTTAATCGCATCAACCCGCGATAAACGTTGCATGGTGTTCATAGCGTTACTCTTTAAAATTCGCTCAAAAACGTGCGCTCAACGCCCGGGTAACAAAACCCGGGCTGGCAAAAAAACGGGCCTAATAAAGCGTAGCGCTCAATAACTGACGCTGTGCTTAAGTCGCCTAACGGTTATAGAGTGCAGGAGACGCAACCTTCTACCTCGGTACCTTCTAAAGCGCTTTGACGTAGGCGGATGTAGTAAAGGGTTTTGATCCCCTTCCGCCAAGCATAAATCTGCGCTTTGTTGATATCCCGCGTACTGGCGGTATCAGGGAAGAACAGGGTTAATGATAGGCCCTGGTCAACGTGCTGCGAGGCTTCCGCGTAGGTATCAATAATTTTCTCAGGGCCAATTTCATAGGCGTCCTGGAAGTAAGCGAAGTTCGCCTCATTGAGGAACGGTGCAGGG
>JAMCZP010000357.1 GCA_023485185.1 Gammaproteobacteria bacterium | reverse complement strand
TGCGGCGTACTTTAGGGCTATGTGTGACGAGGAGAGGCTGTCTTGAAGCTGCTGATACTGGATGCCGGGCACTGTTTAAGCCTGGCATTGGCTCGGGAGGCGAGCCGCCGTACGGATACCGAGTTAGTCATTGAGCAGGGCACGGCGATTACGTCGGCAATGCTTCAAACGATAGCCCCGGATGCCGTGATTATCCCGCCACTGGCTCAACCATTGAGTATGGCACCAGCAGATGTGACAGCGCACGCCGATGCGGTGGATGCGTGCTTGGACGCGTGCTCTGCCCAACAGGTGGCGTTGGTATGGTGCGTCTCAGATCAGCTCTACGAAGATGGTTTGGAAGTGCCCATTGATGAGCATGTGGTGCCCGCACCACGAGATGAGAGCTTGCGTCGTTTAGTGCAGATCGGTGACCGTATCCGGGCGCAATATCAGCGCCATTTGATCGTGCGCTTAGGCCCGCTGTTTGCTTTAGAAGGCAGCCATGCTTGGCTTAATGAGATCATCAATAGCCTAGTAGCCGGTGAGGCCGTACGCGCCGCAGAAGACGTGATTTTTTGTCCTACGTCAGTAGATGCTGTTGCGATGGCGCTGATCGGCATGCTGCAACAGCAGGCGTGCGGCGCAAATACCTGGGGAGCTTACCACCTTGCTGGTACCGAACCGGTGAGCGCCTTCACGTTTACCTCTATGGTGCGCACCCAATTGTTAACGCATCTGGAAGGTCGGGGTGAAGAGATTGCACTAGGTGAGGTACAGCCGCTTAAACACCACCATGATGCTAAACTGCGTCGTGTTTTAAATTGCCGGCGCGTGTTAGATGTCTTTGGTGTTCATCAAAAGCCGTGGCGCTTAGAGGCAGGGCGTATGCTTGATGCCTGGTGTTCGACCCGTGAGCCCAGTCGTGGCAGTGATAAACGTGTCAGTGACACAGGAGCATCGGTTTGATAAATGTGGTTCGCAGCCTGATATTTTATGCAGGCTACTTTTTTGCCATGCTGATGATCGGCATCCTATTTCTGCCTATCGCTCCGTTTCTCCCACTGGCTGGCCGCTATCGTTTACTCAACTTGTATAACTATTTTTTGATGGTTTGGTTTCGTATTGCCTGCGGTGTACGCTATGACATCCAAGGGCGAGAAAACCTGCCTAACGGACCCTGTGTGATTCAGGCCAACCATCAGTGTGAGTGGGAAACAGTGTTTCTGCAGGTAATGAAGCCGCCGGTATGTACCGTACTTAAGCGGGAATTACTGCGCCTACCGATCTTTGGTTGGGGCCTGCGGTTACTGCGGCCGATCAGTTTAGACCGTTCTAAACCGGCGCGAGCAATGAAACAAGTGCTTACCCAGGGCGTGGAGCGACTCGGTACGGGGTTGTCGGTACTGATTTTTCCTGAAGGTACGCGGGTTGATCCTGGACAGCGTAAACGCTACAACAAAAGCGGTAGCGTAGTTGCTTGTCGTGCTGGGGTGCCGGTCTTACCGGTTGCTCATAATGCAGGTGAACGCTGGCCAGGGCGCCATTGGGTTAAGCGGCCCGGTGTGCTACGTGTGCGCATTGGTAAGCCGATTGAAACGGCAGGGCGTATGCCCGATGAGGTGCTAGCGGAAGTAGAGGTGTGGATTGAGGCACAGTTGCAGGAGATATCTGAGGTGCCGCGGCCTACAACCCGTTAAAATCACAGCCTTTCTTAAGCTCTTTACCTTCCCCCGTGTTAGTCAAAAACGGCGCCCATCGGGCGCCGTTTTTGCGTATCAGCAATGCGGTTAGACTTAGCGTATTAGTCGTTAAAACGCTGAAAGACTAAGCATGCATTGGTGCCGCCAAAGCCAAAGCTATTGGACAGCGCTCGCTCTATCGCTACGTCATCTCGGCGTTCAGTCACAATATCAAAGCCATCTGCCTGCTCATCGAGATGCTCAATGTTGGCGGAAGCCGCTACAAAATTATGCTGCATCATCAATAGCGAGTAGATCGCTTCCTGGACTCCGGTGGCGCCAAGCGAGTGGCCAGTTAGGGATTTAGTTGAACTCATCGCTGGTGTTGTATTACCGAACACGGCGCGAATCGCTTTTAGCTCAGCTACATCACCGACAGGCGTGGAGGTGCCGTGAGTATTAATGTAGTCAATCTTACCCTCGACCGTAGCCATTGCCTGATGCATGCAGCGCATCGCGCCTTCACCTGAGGGTGCCACCATATCGTGACCATCCGAAGTAGCACCGTAGCCGACTAACTCACCATAGATCTTGGCACCGCGCGCTTTGGCATGCTCAAGCTCTTCTAGTACCAGCATGCCGCCGCCGCCTGCAATGACAAAACCGTCGCGCGCTTTGTCGTAAGGACGCGACGCATTTTCAGGTGTGTCATTGTAGTGAGTCGAGAGGGCGCCCATGGCATCAAACAGGCAAGAGAGTGTCCAGTGCTCTTCTTCACCGCCACCGGCAAACACGATATCCTGCTTATTAAGCTGAATTTGCTCCATTGCGCTGCCAATACAGTGTGCAGAGGTTGCACAGGCAGACGAGATAGAGAAATTCACGCCTTTAATTTTGAATGGCGTTGCCAAACACGCGGAAACAGTACTGCCCATCGTGCGAGTGACCCGGTAGGGACCAACGCGACGTAAGCCTTTTTCACGCAGTACATCGGCTGCTTCAACTTGGTTAGCGCTTGAAGCACCTCCCGAGCCTGCAATAAGGCCGGTACGTACGTTAGAAACCTGTTCTTCGCTTAGTCCCGCATCCTCAATGGCTTGTGCCATGGAAACATACGCATAGGCGGCGGCATCGCCCATAAAGCGGCGCAGTTTGCGGTCGATGAGTGCGTCAAGGTCGATATTGACACTGCCAGCTACATGGCTACGAAAGCCACGCTCGGCATACTCTTCCTTAAAACGAATACCGCTACGCCCAGTTTTGAGCGCGTCCAGGACCTGTCGTTGGTCATTGCCAAGGCACGATACGATGCCAAGGCCGGTGACTACCACTCGTCGCATGGGAGCCTCCTGTTCAGAAATTCGCAGTGGAGGTGAATAGGCCAACGCGCAGATCATTAGCCTGATAAATGTCGCGTCCGTCAACGGTTACTGTTCCGTCGGCGATACCCAAAATAAGGCGTCGGGTAATAATACGCTTAATATTAATACTGTAAGTCACTTTTTGTGCATCAGGCAGGATCTGCCCGCTGAACTTAACGTCGCCGCAGCCAAGTGCACGCCCGCGACCAGGGTGGCCTAGCCAGCCTAAATAAAAGCCAACTAACTGCCACATGGCATCCAAGCCTAAGCAGCCAGGCATAACAGGGTCGCCGGGAAAGTGGCAGTCAAAAAACCACAAGTCAGGCGTGATATCCAGCTCGGCAATAAGTTCACCCTTGCCATGCTCGCCACCTTCTTCATGAATATGCTTGATACGGTCAAGCATCAGCATATTAGGAGCCGGAAGTTGGGCATTGCCAGGGCCAAATAGCTCGCCGCGCGAGCAGGCCAGCAGTTCTTCGCGATCAAAAGAATGTTGCTTGGTCACTGAATCGTTCCGAGTGTCAAAGTGGTTGTTAGCCTAGTCTACTTCCCGAAACCGCTGAATGCACGTAACTGACCATTTATCATCGATATCTACAGTTTTTAGTGATCAGGCCGATAGCGTTAAGGTGGTTGAGCAGGGTCAATAACTATCGTTTATGCACAATAAGCGTTTTCTTGGCGTAATATGCGTTATCCAAGTTTTTTATTGGGCGGCATGATGAGCATGGCTCCTAACGCTGTTATTTATCTAAGTTAATTTTTCATAGGGTATAGCGAATCGCCATGTGGTTGCCAGTTTCTCTTAATCGCCCGTTAATTTGGGTTGCACTGACCGCGCTGCCTGCCTGTGTTTGGATTCCCGATGCAGCACTACGCTTGGTGGCTGCCATATTAGTGGCACTCGGCCTGTGGGATGCCTGGAACCAAGTCCGCCAGCAGCGCCTACGCTTACGATTAACGCAAGATACTTTAGGACTTGCGAGCGACGCCATGGTAATTAGCGATGCGCAAAATCGCGTTATCGGGGTAAACCCAGCATTTACTGAAATTACCGGCTATACGGGCCAAGATGTCCAGGGTAGGAAACTGGAGACCCTGGCCGCGCCGCGCCACGATAAAGCCTTTTATCAGACGTTTTGGAGTACGCTGAAAAGTACCGGTCGCTGGGAAGGCGAAATGTGGAGCCGCCGGAAGCAAGGCGATGAGTACCCTGAATGGTTAAAAGTACGCGCAGTGACCGATAAGCGCGGCGCTATTACCCATTACATTCACCTGTTTACCGATATTTCTGCACAGAAAGCCCGGGAGCGGGATCTGCGTCGTATCGGTTTTGAAGACCCCCTTACTGGACTACCTAACCGTCGCCGTTTGCATGACCTGCTAGCGTCTCGCCTGCGCCATTTACGTGCGGGCGAGAGCTTGGATATGGCGTTAGTGGACATCGACGGGCTTAAATCGGTGAATGATAGCCTGGGCGTTGAGCAAGGAGATCGCTTATTAGCGCGCTTTGCTCAGCGTTTAACCAGCTATGTGGCGGGCAGTATCGTAGGGCGTTTGGGCGGTGATGAATTTATGGTGATCCGTACCACCACCTTCGATGACCATGATAAATGGGTCGCAACACTGCGCGAACATATGAGTCGCCCGTTTGAAATCAATGACCATTCACTGCGCTTGGGCTTGACGATTGGTAGCTGCCGCGTCCCTGAAGATGGTAACGACTCAGGAGTACTGTTTCAGCGCTTAGAGTCGGCGCTCTATGGCGCTAAACGGCTAGGGCGTAATCATAGTCAGCGTTTTCGCCCTGCGCTGGACAAACAGGATAATCCTCAGCTAGCGCTGGTCAGTGATCTGCGTGCGGCGCTTATTTCCGGTGACCAACTGGAGCTCCACTTTCAAACCCAGCACCGTCCCAGCAATGGTGAGTTAGTGGGTATGGAGGCGCTACTGCGCTGGAGACACCCTCAAGATGGGATGATTTCACCAGGCGATTTTATTCCCTTGGCAGAACGGCATGGATTAATGACGCAGCTGGGCGCCTGGGTCATTGAAAAAGCTTGCGCACAGCAGGCGCACTGGCGCAACAGTGCAATCCCTAAGCTCACAATGTGGGTCAATATTTCAGCTCTGCAGCTTTTTCAAGGCGACCTGGAAAGTCAGCTATCTACCTGCTTGAAGCGCTATCAACTTGAGCCTTCACAGATTGGCCTGGAGTTAACGGAGTCGGTGCTGCTTGATGAGCGCGCGGGTGATATGGGGCCTCGGTTGCAAACACTCCGCGATCAAGGCTATACAATTGCGATTGATGATTTTGGAACCGGTTATTCTTCATTGGGCTACTTAAAGCGCTTGCCGGTGGACAAAATTAAGCTGGATCGGGCCTTCATTAAAGATCTCCCCTACGACCAAGCAGATGCCTCCATCGTTAAAGCCGTACTGGCAATGGCAGAAGGAATGGGGCTTGAGGTGGTGGCCGAGGGCGTTGAAACCAAAGAGCAGTGTCAATTTTTAGTCAATGCAGGTTGTACGGCTGTGCAAGGTTTCTACTTTGCAAAACCGCAGCCTGCTGCTGAGCTGGAAGCAAGGTTGATCTCAGAATCACTCACAAGCTCTACTGCTTAGCTTTAGCTATCTTGGCAGAGTCACCACCTACATAGCGGCTGATGCCTACGCAGAGTACCGCCCAAATGAGGCCCTGCACGGGCAATAGCCAAGGCGCAATGTTAACCCCCGCTAACAGCGCGCCGCCATAGTAAGAGAGAGGGCCGCTAATCGCCCCACACA